>CALFSX010000187.1 GCA_937916515.1 uncultured Planctomycetaceae bacterium
AATTCCAACTCCCGATATAACAAAGTGAGTGACATTGGGCTCGCGCCCGTGGCTACTACCTAACGTCACTTCGTGACTGAAGCCCATTCGGGATGACTGCCTCTTCTCCAGTTTAAACAGTGTTTTTGCTTTTCAAAACTCTTCACAGCGTTTGGCGAATCCCGGCGGCTGATTGAATCAACAAGTCGTCAAGACTATGGGCTTTACCATTAGCGCTCCGAGTGGGAACTCTTGACGAGTTCCGCAACATCTTATTGAAAGTTTCAGTAGTTGGCGGACTGGATCAACAAACAGGTGCGTCGAGACTGATTTTGATGGGTGATTACAGTACCTTGCTAAGGTTGAGTTTGATTTTCTGATTGGCAACGAGGCATTTCGCAGCGGCGATTTCAATTCAAGGCAGACGCCAGACTTTTGCAGGATAACTACGGTCGTATTTTCATGCATTTTCGATGTCCCAACTGCAACAACCCGGTCGAAATGGCCGAGGGAGAATTGAATCTCGACGAAACCGTAAGTGACATCACCTGCCCGACATGCAACAGCAAGTTTAGCCTGTCAGGCGAAGAAACCGCGACAGCAGCCAGTTTCTCCGGCACGATGATCGCCCATTTTGAAGTACGCGACGTGCTGGGCGAAGGTGCGTTCGGAACCGTTTACAAGGCGTGGGACAGTCAGCTGGAGCGGCACGTTGCGATCAAGGTGCCTCGTGAAGGTCGAGTGAACAAAGATTCGGCCAGGTTGTTTCTTCGCGAAGCTCGCGCTGCGGCAGGCATCAAACATCAGAATGTTGTTCAGGTTCACGAAGTCGGAGCGATTGATAGCTCGTTCTATATCGTGAGCGAATACGTTGAAGGGATCAGCCTTTCAATGTGGCTGCGCGAACATGTTATGTCGCCGCTGGAAGCCGTCCGGTTGATGATCCCAATTTGTGGCGCTGTGAGTGCGGCTCATAAGGCGGGCATTATTCATCGCGACCTAAAGCCTGGCAATATTCTGATGGACGAAAATAACGTTCCTCGAGTAACCGACTTTGGCCTGGCAAAACGCGAAAGTCCAAATGAAGTCACCGTCACTCAGCAAGGGAAGATTCTGGGTACTCCGGCCTACATGTCGCCGGAACAGGCTCG
Organism: uncultured Planctomycetaceae bacterium; assembly: GCA_937916515.1. Taxonomy (GTDB): domain Bacteria; phylum Planctomycetota; class Planctomycetia; order Planctomycetales; family Planctomycetaceae; genus Fuerstiella. The sequence continues at coordinate 1,131 of CALFSX010000187.1, forward strand.
CGGTGACACCCGCAACATCGACCAGCAAAGCGACGTTTACGCTCTCGGAGTAATCTTCTATCAGATGCTAAGCGGCCAGCGTCCGTTTGAAGCGACGGACTCGCGCACACTGATGTATCGCATCCTGTCTGAAGAACCAAAGTCGCCGCGCCGAATCGAAAAAAAGATTCCTCGCGATGTCGACACGATCTGCCTGAAGGCCATAGAAAAGCTGCGAGTCAATCGGTATCGATCGGCCGATGAACTGGGCGATGATCTTAGACGCTTCATTGACGGAAAGCCGATTCACGCTCGCCCCATCAGTTTGGCTGAACGAACTTACCGGCTGATTCGACGTCATAAGCTTTCGTCGGCGGCGATTTTTGCGGCCTTGCTGATGCTTGTTGTTGCCGTTGGCCTTTCAGCATCGAACAAAGCCATCCGACGCGAACTGGAAAGCATGCCAGCCCCGAATATCAAACACGTCAGTATGACGTATCTTGTTCCGGGGGCCGTTGCCACCGCAAATGCAAACTGGGCTGTTTTGCCGGTTGACGAGACGACTCGGCAACCGCGAGTGCAGGACAAGATTTCGATTCCTCAATCGGCGAGCATCAGTTTAGACCTGCCTCCCGCGCTGTATCTGATTTCAATTAATGTTCCGGGGGTCGGCTTCCATGAAGTCTATCGTAACCTGCCTGAAGACCTGGAAACCGCGTCGGCGAATTCCTTCAATCACCAGTCGTTATCGGCAGACGCAGATGGTAATGTCAGTTGGCCAGCGATCACAGTTCTGCCTGAATCAAAAGTTGTTTCATCAATGGTGCTTGTGACAGGTGGCAGCTTTATAATGGGTGACGGATCAACGGGGCTACCAAAGCACGAACGCGACGTGGAATCGTTTTTTGTTGACCCAACAGAAGTTACGGCAGAATCGTTTGCGGCTGTTGTTGGGCTGCCAACCAGCTATCCGTGGCCCAAAGGAAACTTTCCCGTTGTGGCTGTGAAGTGGGATTCGGCAGTCGCTTATGCTGAGGCAGTGGGGAAACGGCTTCCCAAAGAATTCGAGTTTGAGTATCTGGCAACAAATCTCGGCAAAGCGGACGTGCCATCATCAGTTGCCGCCGATTACGCCGTGGAAGTCTGGGATTACCTTCCGGCGGGAGAACCGACTTACGATCGATTGCCCGGGTTTCCAATTTTCGGGTTACACTCCAACGTCGCTGAATGGACAGACTCCGTCATGGATCTTTATCCGGGCTTCGATGCCCCCAGCCCCGGATACGTCAAGCAATACGCTCAATTTGCGGACCTTGCCAACAATCGAGTTGTCCGTGGTGGACCGGTTACCCTTGGGGCCAACGATCGTCTTGAAAACATCGCAAATGTCGAGACTCGCAAACGAACCTCCTGGAGCGTCAAGACTCAGGATTCAGAAATCGGCTTTCGCTGTGTTCGCAGCCAGCGAGCTCATTACGTAGATTAAAAAGGGGCTTCGCCAAACGCCGTGAAGGATTTTTGAGCTGAAAACCAATGAGTTAAAGCGAGACCTCGCAGTTTGGAGTTTGGGTGCGTTAAAGTCACGAAGTGACGGCAGGTGATAGCCACGGGCGCGAGCCCGTGGAACAGCATTCGACAGGCGTTTTCAGTCCTGAAGGGACGACAGGAAACAACGCGAAATGATACGCCTATCGTCCCTTCGGGACTTTTCGTCTGACTTTTTGCAAACCACGGGCTCGCGCCCGTGGCTACTACCTACCGTCACTTCGTGACTGAAACGCATTCGGCATTAAAGCCTCTTCTCCATGTCAATCAGTGTTTTTCCTTTGCAAAACCCTTCACGGCGTTGGGCCTCGCCCTTGGCCCGGTGGCGTGGCCTGCGAAAGCACGTGGAAAGTTCTAATCGCCGAGTCACTCCGTTGTCGCTACGATGATCATGCGAATCTTATTGACCAACACTACCTAACAAGGGCTTCGCCCAACGCCGTGAAGTGATTTTCGTGTGAGGCCGGGCGGGAGTCGTGTGAGTGCGATTTGTTCCTAAGAAACCCGGTGCCTGACGGCCGGCGGCTCACTGAAACCACTTCTGGCGTGCCCGTGGAAAGTTCCAATCGCTTAGCCGCTCCGTTGCTCGCATCATTTTCAGTAGGACTCTAACAGTATTGCCCAACCAGCATGTTTAAAGTCGGTTTATCGCGAGACAAGGCCTGTCGGCTGTGCTAATCTGATGGTCTCACCGACCGCCCGACAGCCACCTGGCCGACCGTGGCGGCAGAAATTCCCACCCACGCGATAGACCGAGGTTCTGTTCATGACCGATGGAAACGTTTCCGCATCTGCTGACCATCAGGCTCAAGCGGCGCGACTTGTTGAAGCTTGTCGCAAGATTCGTGAGCAGGTCAGCAAGATCGTTGTTGGACAGGACGAAGTTGTCGAACAACTGTTGATTGCGATTCTTGCCAGAGGCCATTGCCTGCTGGAAGGCGTGCCTGGGCTTGCCAAAACGCTGATGGTGCGGTCTCTTGCAGAAACCATGAACCTGTCGTTTCAGCGCATCCAGTTTACTCCTGACCTGATGCCGGCCGACATCACCGGCACAGACATCATTCAGGAAAATCGTCAAACGGGACACCGCGATCTGGTGTTTGAAAAGGGGCCCATCTTTACTCAGATGTTGTTGGCTGACGAAATCAACCGTACGCCTCCGAAAACTCAGGCTGCTTTGCTGGAAGCGATGCAGGAGCACGAAGTGACGGTTGGCGGAACCACCTATCGTCTGGAAGAGCCGTTTTTCGTTCTGGCAACGCAAAATCCCATTGAGCAGGAAGGCACTTATCCGTTGCCGGAAGCTCAACGCGACCGCTTTCTGTTTAACGTGGTTGTCAATTATCCCAGCCGCGATCACGAAAGTGAGATCATTGATCGAACCACTTCAACGCTTTCCGCAAAAATTGAATCGGTGGTTTCGGGGCAGGAAATCATTGAGTGTCAGCAAACCGTGCGGTTGGTGCCACTGCCCGAACACGTCAAAATGTTTGTGCTGGATCTGGTGCGTTCTGCACGACCCAAAGATCCGGACGCCGCCATGTGGGTTCGCGAAATGATTGATTGGGGCCCGGGTCCACGAGCGTGCCAGCAAATCGTGCTGGCGGCGAAGGCTCGAGCGATCATGCAGGGGCGACATCATGTCACGCGAGACGACATCATCGCGTTGGCTCATCCCGTTTTGCGACATCGTATCGTGCCGACGTTTAACGCAGAAGCAGAAGGCGTCAGCGTCGATGATTTGATCACGCGTTTAATAAAAGAAGTTCCGTCAACTTCCAAACAGCTGTTGTAGCATCCCCACCTCTGCAACCGACCTCGCGCACTTTCTCACCTGCTTACGTTTGCGCGGCACATCAGCAACGGCTTGACGTCGTTGCTGGTGACCGCCAACACAATTCTGCCATTTCCCCTTTGGCCGTTCCTTACTTTGTTCTGCCGCCATGCCACATGTATCCGACGTGCTATCCGGGCGCGATATTGGCAAATTCGCCAACCTGCAACTGCTGGCAAAGCAGGTGGTGGAAGGATTTTGCAACGGACTGCATCGTTCTCCTCACAAGGGATTCAGTGTCGAGTTCAAGGAACACCGTCAGTATGTTCCCGGCGACGAAATCCGCAACATCGACTGGAAACTGTACGGCAAAACAGACCGCCTGTTCATTCGCGAATACGAAGAAGAAACGAATCTTAGAGCCACCATTTTGCTGGATTCCAGCGGCTCAATGGCGTATTCAGGATCGCGCAGCAACGGCCTCACCAAGCACGACTACGCAGTTCGCACGGCGGCATGCCTGGCGTATATGTTGTTGCAACAGCAGGACAGCGTGGGTCTGGTCACGTTTGACACAAAAGTTACCAGCTATGTGCCCCCGCGAGCTCGCCCGAAGCATTTGCAGGCGATTGTCAATCAGCTGGACAAAACCAGGCCCGCCAACGAGACGGAATTGGGTGATGTGTTTCATGAACTTGCCAACAAGATTCAACGGCGCGGCCTTGTTATTGTCATTTCAGATCTGTTCGGCGACGTCGATCGGCTGTTGAAAGCGTTGGCTCATTTTCGTCATTCACGTCACGAAATGATGATCTTTCAAATCTGGGATCCGGATGAACTGGATTTCCCTTTTCGTCAATGGACCCAGTTTTCTTCTCTTGAAACCGCCAATCGTCAGCACCTTGTTGATCCTGCGCAGATTCGTAAAGCTTATCTGGAAAAGCTGCAGCAGTTTCGAGAAAAGCTGACTTCCGGCTGCAGCCGACATCGAATCAACCTGGTGCCCATGACCACCGATCAGCCCTATGCTGATGCATTGGCGGCTTACCTGAGCGTGCGGAGGAAGTCGCGATGATTTTCGGCAATCCGGCACTCGCCTGGGGAGCACTGGCGTTTTCAATCCCCTTGATTCTGCACATCCTGAACCGCAGCAGGTTTCGACAGGTGGAATGGGGGGCCATGCACCTGTTGGAATCTGTAGTTAAGGTTAACCACAAACGCCTTCGTATTGAACAGCTGATTCTGTTGCTGGTGCGCTGCGCAATTCCCGCGTTGCTGGCCATGTGCCTGGCACGTCCGATACTAACGGGCGCGCAGATGCTGACTGGTGATGCGCCTGTGTCTTTGGTGATACTGCTGGATACCAGCTATTCCATGGATACTGCGAGTTCAGGCGTACCACGCTTTCAACAGGCAGTTGATGCGGCCTGCGATATTATTGAATCCACAGGTCGCGGTTCAGAAGTCGCCGTGATTCAAACAGGAGGCAGCCCGACTCCCGTTTTTGACGAACCTGTGTTCGATGCAACTGCGGTTGTGCGACGCCTGAAGTCGTTGCAGGGTGGTTACGGTGCCAGCGACATGCAGCAGTCTCTGGAGGTCGGTTTGGCGGCGTTGGCAAACATGTCTCCTGTGCGTAAGGAACTGGTTGTGATCAGCGACTTTCAACCGGCCGATTGGAACGGTGCGACGAATGCAGCGGATCTCATTCAGCAACAAATCGCCGCAATGCCGCTGAAACCGGAAGTCACTTTGTTGCCGGTTGGGAATCCGGTCACGGGCAATCTTTCCATTGAGTCACTACAGTTTTCCAATCGTCCAATTGGTGTCGGCCAGGAAATTGCGGTGCGTGCTGGTATTCGAAATTTCGACGCCAGTTCCAGCAGTAACGTCAGACTCAGCTTAAAGATTGATGGTGTAGAACAATCGGTCACGCAGGTCGCGTTGTCGCCCAATTCACTCACGCAAACGCTGCTACCGGTGTCGTTCGATCAAACCGGATCGCATGTGATTGACGTGCAGCTGGCCGCGGACGACGTTCTTGAAACGGATGACCGCTACTCCGCCGCGATTACCGTTTGGGACAACATTAACGTGTTGCTGGTTGATGGGGATCCCAGTTCGCAGCCGTTAAAAGGTGAAACCGACTTTCTGGCTGTCGCTCTAACGCCCTACAGTCTTGGACGGCTGAAGCTTTCCGACCTGGTGCGCACGGAAACCGTAACTGCGTCCAAAATGTCAGCAAAGTCGTTTAACGACTATCAGGTAATAGTGCTGGCCAATGTGCCTCGGCTTTCTGATGCCGAAGTGGCTGCTTTGAAGGAATACGTTTCTGGTGGAGGAGCCCTGTTTGTCGCAGCCGGAAACCGCATCGATCCCAAATGGTACAACGCAAAGCTGGTTACAGAAAATGGCTTGCTGCCATGTGAATTCGGTCTGCCCAGGGGAAAGCCTGACGAACAAGTGTCTGACGAACAAGGACATGCAACCCGCCTGGTTGTGCAACATTTCGATCATCCAGCTCTGCAGTTTTTCAACGATCCCGCTAATGGGGATTTGTCGTCGGCTGAATTTACTCAGTGGTACGAACTACTTCCCGTTGATGATCGCTCTGCCGTTCAATCGCCAGGGAATTCTGAACAGGATACAACGTCAAAACAGTCCATTCGTGGAGCTAACGCGACGATTGTTGCTCGCCTCGACAACGGCGATCCACTGCTCGTTCAGCATTCATTCGGTGATGGAATTGTGATGCAGTTTGCGTCGTCGTGCGATACTGATTGGTCAAACCTGCCGATGCGACCGGTCTTTGTGCCGCTGATGCAGCAACTCATCACCACCATGGCCGCTGAACTAAGCCCGCCCAGGAACATCGATACCGGTGCCGCTGCAGTAGTGCTTCTTGACGACGTTCAGCAAGCTGGCGAAGACCCAACGGAAGCTTCTGCAAGATCCAGCCAGACAGTCACTGTTGTTGCTCCTGATGGTAGCCGACGAAACATCAAGACCTTGCCGCTGAAACGAAAACAGGTTGCTAAATTTGATGGTACTCAGCGCCCCGGCGTTTACACGATGACCGGTCCGGACGGACAGCCCGTCCATTTTGTGGCGTCGACTTCACGACAAGAATCGGACCTGACAACAATGGAGGAAGTTCGCCTGTCCGGTCTGGCGGAAGAACTCAACGCTCAGCTGGTAAAGTCTTCGGATGACTATCTTGAACAGGATCGTTTAAGACGCAACGGTCGTGAAATCTGGAAGTACGTGTTGGCTGCGTTATTGCTGTTTATGTTCTTGGAACTTGTGCTGCAGCAGCGATTTTCGAGGGTCCGCATATGACAAACCTGAAATTTGTCGGCGACCTGCCGTTGTGGATCGGGCTGCTTTCGGCACTGTTGGTTGCCGGGATGTCGTGGCGTTTCTATCGCCGTGAAAGCTTAGACCTGTCGCGAAACCTGCGCTGGCAACTTCCATTTTTGCGATCGCTGGCGTTCGCGCTGGGAGTACTTGTGCTGACTCAGCCTGTGCTGCATCACCGAAAGACCATTGGCGAACCCGGCCGTGTTAACATTTATCTCGACGCATCTCAAAGCATGGCGATGCTGGATCGGCACATGAGCATCGGTCGCAAACTGATGATCGCCGAACAGCAGGATTGGTTACAGCCGGGCACGCTGAACACAGCCTCGCTTCAGTCCGCAGATCGCATCGCCGAATTTAGGACCGCCGCGCTGGCAATTCTTGGAAGAGAATCACTAACGGATACCGATCTGCGTCAGTTGCAGGAACAACTGCAGTCTGAGCTTTCGCAGCTAACAGCCGACGTGCCGCTGCAAAACATGGCCGACTCCGCGCAATCAGAAGCCTCACTGACGGATCTGATCACCACGCTTTCGGGACTCACCGCTTCAGCCGCAGGTCAACCGATTGATGTCACCGCTGAACGCCTGACGGATGCCTGTACGCAGTTGTTGCCGATTGAACAGCGTCTTCGAAGCCTCTTCGAAGATCAGGTGCAGACGCTGGCTGAATCCGGCGATGAAGCCGTGGCGGCAGCTCTCACAATGTTCAACGACACTCCACGCTGGCGGCGAGCAGAACGCAGTCTGCTGGAAACATCACACGCTTTACTGGCAGAACTGAAGGCACAACACAACATCGAAGTGCTGGCGTTGCAGGATATTCACGCCACTGAACTCTGGAACGGCTTAAGCAATTCGCAAATTCCGGCACAGCTGTCTGCGTCACCCGATACGGCAACCACCAACCTGTCCAGCGGCCTGGCCGAATCGCAGGACGTCCAGGTCAACTATCAGGCTTCTGAAGCAACCGACGACGATTCTTCCGCTGACAGTGAACCAAAAGGTTCAACAGCCAGCACCAATACTGCCGTTGTGCTGTTCACAGACGGGCAGCACAATTCCGGTCCTTCTGTGCTGCAAACGGCCAGAATTTTGGGAAGCCAGGGAGTCGCCGTATTTCCCATTGCAATGGGAGCCACCACGCGTGCTCCTGATGTTGCTGTATCGGGTCTGGAGTATCCGGAAATGGTGTTCCGCAAAGATCGAGTGCGTGGCACCATCATCATTGACGACGCAATGCCAGCGGGCCAGCCAATGTTTGCCGAAGTCACCCATCAACAAACAGTTTTGTGGCGAGAACAACTACTCACCCAAAACACGGGTGAACGGCGCATTGAATTCGAATTTGATATTGATCAACTGGTTGATGAAATCGGAGCTCAGTTTGATTCGACCATTAAGAAGAACGCGGTACCAATCTCACTTACTGCATCGATTGTTCCACTGGAAGGCGAAGCCGAGCTGCAGAACAATTCTCGTGCTCTGAGATTTTCCGCCATCACTCAAAACCATCGTCTTCTGCTGCTTGACGGTCGTTCGCGTTGGGAAACACGCTATCTGAAAAACGTGTTTGAACGCGATCCGCAATGGGACATCGACGTCATCATTGCCGGCCCCGGCAACGATGAAGAATCGCTGCCCCACGGAACCGGAAATGACACCTTTCCTGAGACTCGCGACGCACTGTTTGACTATGATCTGATTATCTTTGGCGAAATTGATGCTGAACTGTTTGCCGATCACGAATTTACCTGGCTGCGAGAATTCGTCGAAGTTCGCGGAGGCGGAATCGTGTTTATCGATGGCAGTCGCCGCAAGCTTTCGCAGCTGACAGAACAAAATCTGAAAGCATTGTTGCCGGTGGAATGGAAGCCGGTCGGCATTGCGTCCAAACCTGGCATGCTGCAACTCACTGACAAGGGAGCACAGGAACCTGCTTTAACGCTGTACGCCGACATCAACGGCAATAAGCGATTTTGGAACGAGCTGCCTTCCCCACACAGCTTGAACCACGTCGACGTATTGCCAGGCGCTGAGATTCTGGTAGAAGCCGTTGTCGATGCGGCGCCGGTGCCCTTTATTGTGACGCGCAGCTATGGTGCTGGGCGAGTGCTGTATCTTGCATCCGACGAAACCTGGCGATGGCGATACAAGGCTGCGGATACCTATCATCAGCGGATCTGGAACCAGCTGGCCAGGTTTGTGATGCCGCGTCCATTCGCCGTAAAGGATGAATTTTTGTCAATCGACACCGGCCCGGTCAGCTACAAACATGGTGATTCTGCAAACATTCGCATTCGCCTGTTGGGACTTGACGGCAAGCCCACGACCGACAGCATTGTGGATGCCTTAATCTGGAAAGACGGCCAGATCGTAGCGACCACCAGCTTAACAGCCGATGTCGATGTGCCTGGAATTTACCGAGGTAACTCTGGTGAACTTGTTGAAGGTGAATATGAAGTGTCCATTCAGGCTTCAGGATTCAATCAGAATGTGCTTAAAGCCCGAGGTCAATTTGTGGTACTACCGCCGGAATCCAGCGAACTTCAAAGCACGGCCTGCAACGAACAGATGCTGAAGCAGATGGCGGCCGAATCCGGCGGACAATATCTTCGCGAGGAACAGGTCGGACAATTGGCTGCACTGCTTAGTCCGTTAAGCAATGGGCGCATTGTGGAATCTGACACACAGATCTGGCAAAGCTATTGGTGGTTTGCTGCCATCATTGCGTTGCTGACATTAGAATGGGCGTTGCGAAAACGAGCCGGGATGCTGTAGCGGATTTTGCGATCCGGATGGCACCTGATAGCAAAGCCAACTGCTAAGATCGAATTTGAATAATCTGGATACGTTACTTGTGAATTGCCGGATCTGCTGTTTGCAGATCCGAATGGATTTCATGGAATCGTCACAATGAGCACAACAGTTCTTGATCCAACGGTCGCCAACAAACTGCAACAGTTTGGCCGCAGACGTTCGCGCCTGCTCCTGGTTCGAGGACTGTGCGCCGCGCTTGTCACGTTTTTGCTATGCATTTGCGTGGTGGCTTTGATTGACTGGTACTGGGTGTTGTCCGACCGTTCTCGCTGGTGCTTGAGCGGCGCCGCTTATCTGGTGACGGCGGGCGTTGTCTGGGCCGTTTCTTTGCGAAAACTGATTTACGCTCCTGGAAAAGAAGAACTGGCGACTCACGTGGAAGACGCAGAGCCGGAACTGCGAGAAAACCTGCTTTCCGCCATCGAACTGGCCACCGATAATCCGGCTGCCGTAAACGATTCGCCCGTATTTCGTGCTTTGTTGCAGGGCAAGGTCGCTTTGCAGATGGCACGCTTGCAGGTCCCGCAACTGTTGCCCGTCACGCTTTTGTCGCGTTGGCTGGTGGCGGCGTTCGTGTTGTTGGCAATCGTAATATTGCTGTTAAGCGTGCCAGATTCTCGCTTTCGGACTTTGGCAGCGCGAGCGGCGTTACCGGGAGCGAACATTGAACGTGTGTCGAGAATTCATGTTGAGATCCTGCAACCAACACCGCATTCCACAACAATCGCGAAGGACGAATCGATCGCCGTCGTTGTGGATATTTCAGGTGGCGATGTTGACGAAGTTGTGTTGGAGACCTTCACCGCAGCAGAATCAAAACGTCAAACCATGAGAGCTCGCACCGACTCAGAATTTGCGGCTAACGTACTTGTTCAGGCGGACACGGTCGAATATCGCATTCTTGCAGGAGATGCCGTCACAAAACGCTATACGATTGTCGGCAAAGGTCGGCCTCAGGTAACGGCGTTTCACAAGTCCTTTCATTACCCTGAATATTCCGGGCTGGCAGATCAAAGCAGTACAGACCAGAACGGCGACATCATCGTTCTTCAGGGCACAGAAGCAAGTTTGCTGTTGGACGTCGATCAGCCGGTGTCAGCTGCCGAGCTTCGACTGGATTCGCCCCAGTCAGAACAAATGCTGGTGATTCCGCTGACGGAAAACTCAACGGGTCAATGGGGTGGCCCGGTTCCCGTTGACGAAGCGGCCATTTACAAGGTGCATCTGGTCTCGAAGGAAACCGGCTTCGAAAACATCTTCAGCCCGCGCTACGAAATTCGTCCCGTGCCCGACATGATTCCACGTAGCGGATTTGTGGATCAAGCCGAAACCAGTCTGCTGCTGCCGCCGAATGACATTCTGGCACTGAAGGGTATGGCTGAAGACGATTTGCCTTTGGTAAGTCTGCAACAGGAAGTTTCTGTTAACGGGCAGGAATGGCTTTCTGTGCCTCTGGAAGTCGCCGCCCACGCGGGCGAAGTATCAGACACGTCATTTTCGCCAGCCGATGCTGAATTTGCCATGAACTCCGATTCGGACCCTGTGCATCGGATGACGTCCGCATGGAACTGGGACCTACTGGGACTCAAGCTGAAGACCGGCGATCAGGTCACCACGCGACTTGTCGCCGTTGACCGCAAAGGCAATCGAGGTGAATCAGTTCCGCTAAGAATCGTTGTCTCGGCACCCGACTTTGATCCAGACCGCCACGCCGCGATGCACAAAAAGGCGGCGATGTACGAAGCGTATGCAAAGTTCGCCACGATCGCAGAGGAACACAAAACAGCTGCTGTTCAGATAATCGACATACTTGCCAAAGAAAGCGAACTGCCGCTTTCAGAACAGCGTGCACAGCAGCAACGTGCGTTGGACGCGACGACCCTGAAAGATCTGGCTGATAAAGTTTATGAGGCCGCTTCAACGGTCTTCGACGCAACGTTGGAGGTTACTAAATCAATGCCTGCGGGAGCCGATGCTTACGACCTTGATCTGGCTGGGCAGGTTATCGCTCGCATCCAGCACGATTACTGTCAGGTGCCTCATGCCCTGTTAACAGCCAGTCAGTACACGACCGATTTTAAACGGTCAAAGCAATATCTTAGCGATGTGAAGCGAGCGTTTGAACGCATGCACGATGACGCGAAAAGTGCGGCCTATCATTACCAGTATCTGTCGGCTCACAACGTGCTGGCCGGGGTCGCTGCAGACTTTGACGCTTTGCTTAGACAGCAACAGCTGGTCGCGGAAAGTTCAACTCAAAACTGGTCGCGGTTGCTACGGCACGAAACCGTTGTACTGCGACAGATGGAAGTGGCAGAAAATGTGATGCATCGTCATCGAAACAGCTTGCCGGATCATATTCGCAACAGCCTGACGCAGCAAATCGACTGGCTGGCCCTACGTCGCGATCAGCTTCGGCAGGTTATGGAATCTGAAGATCAGTTGCCGCAGTTGCAACAGCTTGTGCAGAATCTTTACCGAGAGCTCAAAGATCGCCAGCGTATTGACGTCCTGGATGGCGGGCTTTCAGAACGCCTGAATCAGGCTCGTCGTGACTTCAGCAATCGAGCTGGCACGTTGTCGGAACCACTGTGGCGAATTGCCGACGCAGCTCAGGAAGAATGCCGGTGCCTGGTGGAAGCAACCAATACCAAAGATTCAGTGAAGACTGAAGAGTCGACACAGGAAGCCAGGCGATACGCCGCCGAAGTCGATCTGCAACTTCGTCCAGCTTTGGAGCAACTTCGAAGCCGACGCGGTCTTACTCAGGCACGCCGCGATACAGACGCTCAATTTGCAGCCGACGCCGGACTAACTCACCGTGCTTCCATGGCTGTTCTGAACCAGCACCGTGTTGACGCTCCGGAAAAGAACACCGCTCGCGATGCGTTTCGAGAAATCTCCGCAGCATATCGAATTCTGGAAGCCGGTCATGATATGCAGAACGCACAGATCGCGCTGTCGAATCTAATTCAACTGGAACGCTGGGGATCTCAGGGTCTGCAAGCTCGACTGGACCACCCGCGACAGTGGGACGTCGTTCAAAAGGGAATGGAAGAAGCGATGAACGCGCTTCGCCGAGCGTCTGTCAGCCAGGAAGTCTTGAGCAAACTTGACGAACAACGCTGGTCTCATGCCGCGCGAGAAGCGGGACGCAAGATTACACAACGTCGCTGGGTTCGAGACACACTTATCGGCGCGGGAGCAGACCTTGTCGAACTGCGAGACGGAATTCTGGCGGCAAACGTCCAACTGGAAGCCGTCATGGCAGACGCACGTGCTGTTATCGCGAAGTACGCTCCCACAGTCAGTGAAATGGCAGAACAAATCGCAAAGAACGTGCGAGAACTGGAAGAGGACACTACCGCGTTGGCCGACGCCACTTCCTCTGCTGAACAGCCAACAGCTTCGGACGCGACTGAAACGCCAGCCGAAGACGCTGCCCTTGAATCGCAAATGCAGCAGCTTAAAAAGCAGCAAGCCAACATTAATCAGCAGCTGGACGATTTGTTTGAAGCTCTTGTGGAAGATGCCAACTCACAGGACCTGTTAGACGAAGATCAGCGAGAACGAGCACGCGACGCTGACGACAGTATCGCCATGGTTCAGGAACCAGCTCAGGAAATGAACAGAGCGTTACAGCAGGCCGAAGCGATTACTGCCGCAGATCAGCAGGCAAAGCAGCTGTCAGTCACCGCCGAGCAACAGGAAAAAACGGCTCAGGCTTTGGATAAGATCGCTCAGCATTTCGAAGCTTTGGACAACAATCAGGACGTCGCAGAGAGTCGAGCCGAACTGCGTCAGTTTGAACGCGAACAAGGCATCGCTCGTCAGATGGACCAACAGTTTGAAGACGTGTCTGAACTTGCGGAAATGGCCCAGCTGGACCAGAAAACTTTGCTGGAGCAACTCGAGGCCGAACTGCAACGCAATCCGGCGATGCAGACGGCGTTGTCAGAAATTTCGCAAAACACCGTTGAAGAAGCTCAATCCGCGCTGCAGGACGCAGCTGCACGCGAGCAGGAAATTCAACGCTCCAACGAACGATCAGATACTGCGTTTCAGGCCAAAAAGAAAGAGCTTGTTCAGGACCTGAAGAAGATTGCCGAACAGGCATCAAAACTGGGGAACGAACTTGTCGAACAATCCCGTTCGGCCGCCAGTCAGTCGAAAACTCCTGAGGCAACCACTCAGTTCGCCGAAGCACGGCAGAAGCTGAACGAAGCCGCTCAACTTGCCGGCAGTGCCAGCGATTCAGAATTGCAGGCTGATCTGGCGGAAAAGTTGAAACAAACTCAGCAGGCACTTCAGGAAGCGACTGAGCAGCTGAAATCCGGCCAACAACAATCGGCAGACGCAAAGGATACGGAAATTTATTCGGATGACAAAAGTCGCGAAAACGCAAAGAAGAATCTCGACAATCAGCGCAAACGATTCAACGATCAACGAAAGAAAAATGCAGACAGCATTGTTCGTCGATTGCAGGATGATGAACGCCGAAAAGCGGCTGACGTTAAGAACGCAGAAAGCAGTGTTAAGGCGGAAGACAATCGCGTGCAAGCCGCTAAACGAAACCTGGCAAAAACGCCAGACGACAGCCGACTTCAGCAGGCGGTTGACGCTGCGGAAAAGAAGAAGCAGCAGGCCGAATCAAAAGCTGCGGACACCAGACAGGAACAACAAGCGGCTCGACAGCGAACTGAAGCCGCAAAGCAACAGCGAAACGATCTTGATTCTGTACCTGAGCCAGAATTGAACGACAAAAATCCTGCCGCGCAACTGGCAGAATCCTTTGCTTCAGAGGCCATCGATGACGCTGCGAAACTAAATGATCAGGTCCAACAACTGGTCCAGAATGCTGACTTCGGAAGTGAGCTGAACCCTGAAAAGAATCAGCTGGCAAATTCGGTTAGCGAACAGGCCAACGTAAAAGCTGATGTTAGCGAAACGGCAGAGGATCTTGCCAGAGCAGCACGTCACGAACAACGTCTGGACAATAGTCCTGCAGCACAACAGCTTAAGCAGGCAGCCGACGATGTCGAAAAGGTCGCCAACAACGAAGCCACTCAAGCCGTCAACCAACTGGATATGGCTGCAACAGCGGCTGCTGAATCCGGAAAAGGCGATACGCCAGCCAGGTCAAACAATCAACAGGCACTGGACGCGAACCAGGCTGTCGCCACGTCAGAATCAGCGATCGCCAATCAGGCAGACGCACTTGCTGCAGCGCTGGCTCCATCACCGCCGGGCGAATCCGCTAACGAAGCAAGTCCAACCGGTGAACCGCAAACATCGGATGGCTCCCAGCAGACCGCCAGCGCTCAGCCCTCAGCCGGCGGTCAGCCAGAATCTGCCGCAGCGTCACAACAACCTGCAGCCACTCCACAGGAAATTGCTCAGGGACAACAGCTGGCTCAAGTGCTGGACGAACTGGATCGACAGCAGGCGAATGCAGCTGCTGCTCAGCTTCAATCGTTGGCTCAGGCCGCCCGCGCAAAGCAGGCTCAGCTGTCTGCCGCCCGAGCTCAATCGCAACAGCAATCAGCGTTTGCCCAGAATCCTGCCGGCAAACCGTCTGAAGGCATACCGGCCTACGATGGTCAGACAGACGCCTTCGCTGTTGTTCCACTTGATCGAACGGAAAACAACGATTGGGGCAAGCTGCGACAACAGGACGCCGAAGACCTGACGAAAGGTCGCAAAGAGCGAGTTTCTGAAGAATATCGCAAAAGCGTTGAGGCGTATTTCAAGGTTTTGGCGGAACGAGCCAGAAAGAACAAGTGATGCGACCACACCATTCATTCACCTGCTGGCTGTTAACCAGTTTCACGTTACTGACAATTACTCTGCATTCAGCAGCGGCCCAGGACAAGGCGTCCGGGGCGGCGAATGGCGGAACGGCTGCCGGTGTGGTGTTGTCGCCGTTTCAAAAAGATGAAGTGGACATCGCTGCGGAAAAAGCGATTGCCTTTCTGTTGACTCAGCAGAAAGACAACGGAGCCATCCACACCGGCAACCATGAAACCACAATGACGGCTCTGGCCATTATGGCGATGGCCAGCGTAGGAACGCAGCCATCGGATCCGACAGCGGAAGGTCGAGCAATGAACAGAGCGCTGACCTATGTGCTTCAGGAAGATCGGCAGGATGACAAGGGCTATTTTGGGCAAAAAGATGGAGGCCGCATGTATGGCCACGGTATCGTCACGCTGATGCTGACGGAAATGCTGGGAATGAGTGGTTCCGACGAACAGGACAAGATTCTGCACGATCGCTGCCAGAAGGCCATTGACCTGATTTTAAGCTCTCAAAAGGAAAAGAAGTCGGTTAGCGACAGAGGCGGCTGGCGATACAATCCGAATTCCAATGATTCCGACCTTTCAGCAAGTGTTTGGCAGCTAATGGCACTTCGATCAGCAAAGAACGACGGTCTTCAGGTGCCAGCCGCTTCCATAAAAGACGCTGTGGAATACCTGAAGCGTTCGTATTCCAGTCCTTTGGATCGCAACGGCCTGCCCAGCGACAAAGCAGGCGGCTTCTGTTACGAGCCGGGACATCGTCATGCCACATTTACAATGACAGCTGCCGGACTGTTGGCGATGCAGGTTTGTGGAGAATACGATTCGCCGCTTGTGGCAGGAGCCGCCGATTGGCTCCTGGTGCATCCTCCCAAATGGCAGGAGCGATTTTGTATGTACGGCACCTATTATTACGCTCAGGGAATGTATCAGCGCGGTGGAGATCACGCCGATACAGCAAGGAAGCTTGTTCAGGAAATGCTGTTGAAAGAACAGGACGGCAATGGTTCATGGGAAGCCAAAAACGGTGAAGAACGAAATGCCGGGCGAGTTTACTGCACGTCAATGGCCGTCCTGAGCTTATCCGTGAAGTATCATTATCTGCCGATCTATCAAAAGTAGTATGATTTGAAGGCAACATCGCTTCCCATAGGGCTTCCCCATAGCGTTTCGGAAGCTATTTAGAAACTGTTCGTGTTGTCCTTAGACTTCTTATTGGAGCGTACTTGTTCACGTTGAGTCAGTCTTTCAGAGCGACGTAGTCGCGTTAGCGAGCGGCAGCTGGCATGTTCTGATGCGAAGCTTCGCTGGATTTTTACTTTAGATGATGCGTGCACGGTGCGCGCATGTTGGTTGTAGCGACAACGGAGCGGTTCGGCGATTCAGACGTCCCACGTCTTTCTACGTGCCACGCCACCGGGGCAAGAGCGAAGCCGTTGTGAGGAATATGTTATGTCATCACAGATTCAACGCCGGGAACTGTTGCGAATTGGTGGACTAAGCATCTGCGCAGCCGCTTCCTGTAACACCTTCGGTGCTCCAGTAGCAACGTGGAAGTCGAACAGCGATCGCAGCTGTATTTTTATCATGTTGCAGGGTGGTCTTAGCCAGTTGGACACATGGGATCCAAAGCCCGATGCTGTTCCCGAAATACGTGGCCCCTTTCAACATATCCAGACAGCTACACCGGGATTGAATTTTGGTGAACTTCTGCCAAAGTCTGCAGCCATCAGTGAATGTCTGACCGTCATTCGCTCAATGACGCATAAGTTTACCAAGCATATTGCCGGCACTTATATCACGCTTACCGGAAGCAACAATCAGCAGGACCGCGATCGAGAAGCACACGGGGACGACTTTCCTGGACCGGGAGCCGTGTTGAATTACCTGGCCCCCAAACTGACAACGGCAGGCGGCAGTCAAATTCAGGATACCACGGGTTCCGGCAGTGTACCTCGCAGTGTTTCGGTACCAAACTGGCTCAGCATTCCAGGGCCATCCAATAGAATGCCAGGGCAGTTCGCCGGATTCCTGGGAAGTATACACGATCCATTTCTGGTGGAAGGAGACCCTTCCAGTAAAGAATACCGCCCGTTGGCACTGTCACTGCCAGATGGAGTGGACAGCCGAAGAATGGAAACTCGACTTACTCTGACACGGCAATTGGATTCCGCCGCGAGGCTTTTGGAATCAGAGCTGAACGCTCGCTACAACCATCTGCGAGATTCTGCTTACAGCATGGTGGTTAGCGGCAAGATTCGAAAAGCTCTTGATCTTGGTCAGGAACCCGATGCATTGCGAGACCGATACGGACGCAATCGTTTTGGTCAGTCTTTGCTGCTGGCCAGACGACTTGTTGAAGCGGGAGTACAGTTTGTCAGCTTCAACGAATTCAATCAAAAGTGGGACACTCACGGCGGACTTGTTGGGCGATACAAACAAATCGTGCCGGAAATGGATGCAGCCTTTGCCGCGTTGGTCCAGGATCTTGCTGATCGCGGAATGTTGGAGCAAACGTTGGTTGTCAACACGGGAGAGTTTGGGCGAACTCCGCAGATTAACAATCTTAACGGTCGAGACCACTGGCCCAACGTCTACAGCACAGTTTTGGCTGGCGGCGGACTTAGTGGAGGTACGCGATACGGCAAAAGTGACTCACGCGGCGCGGAAGTTTTGGCTCACCCCGTAAGCCCCGCTGATGTGCTGGCGACAATGTGGCACAGTCTGGGAATCTCTCCCACAGAAGAACTTCGCGATCGGCTGAATCGCCCCAGACTGTTGTCCGAGGGACGCATACTAACGGAACTCTCTTAACAAGCGTTTAGCCTTTGAC
This sequence comes from uncultured Planctomycetaceae bacterium, assembly GCA_937916515.1. GTDB lineage: Bacteria > Planctomycetota > Planctomycetia > Planctomycetales > Planctomycetaceae > Fuerstiella. The sequence continues at coordinate 19,239 of CALFSX010000187.1, forward strand.
CCGGTGGCGGGGAACGCGGAAAGACGTGGGACGTTCAAACCGCCGGGCCGCTCCGTTGTCGCTACAGGAAGATGCTGGCTGCGTGGGAGGGTACTATGTTGTGAAGGACGTGGAGGTTGTGTACAGGTTCATCCGACATACACCTTTCATGTTCGACAGAGAGCATTTTCGCTGGCATTCAGGGAACTTGATTCCTGGATGATAATTTCCGCGTTGGATAGGCCGCGTGGACGCAAACGTCTATAACACTTCAGGTTGTTGTAGCGGACGTTGAGCAAGCTTCCCGAGCATGTTGCATTGTTTGTGAGGTAAGCGTCGTTGCAGTGAACAGAGGCGAGCATCCCGATTCGATGATCGTGACGTACTGTTTTACAAACCGCGATGCGACCCGTATTTGATTCCTTCAAAAGTTGGCGCATTATCGAACAGAGTAGAAGACGATAAGTCGAATTTTCAGTCGATACAAACACGCACAATCGTGAGTAAAGATTATGTGGCCCGAAAGTGACAAAACACTGGAATTACTGAACGGTGTCAAAAGCGGCGATGGGGAAGCCGTCAACGCTTTGATGGATCGACATCGCGTCGCGATTCGCCGAATGGTGCAGATGCGACTGGACAACGCTGTGGCTCGCCGAGTCGATGCCAGCGATGTTGTTCAGGACGTGCTGTTCGAGGCCAGTCGGCGAATGGAAGACTACATCAGCAATCCGTCTATGCCCTTTCATCTGTGGTTAAGGCAACTGGCAAAAGATCGCATTATCGACATGCACCGCCGCCACCGTGGTGCTCAACGACGAAGCGTTGATCGCGAGCAACACGTTTCCAACCTGGGAAATGACGAACGATCGACCGCCGACCTTGTATCGTTTCTGAAAGACGCCGAACTAACGCCCGCTGCCGCCTCCGTGCGAAAAGAAATGGAACAACGTTTTCTTGAAGCTGTCAATCAACTGGATGAAGCTGATCGGGAAATGATCATGATGCGACACTTTGAGCATCTGGGCAACGGCGAAGTGGCGGAAGCTCTGGGCTTGAGTGCTCCAGCAGCCGGTATGAGATACCTGCGAGCCATTCGCAAGCTTCGCCAGGCATTGGGCACCGACGACGAATCTTTGGCCTGAATCCAGGCTTCAGTTGCTGTGTCAGGATCTGACCGAAAATGATGCAAGCACGGTGAGTACCTTTTTCTCGTAGCGACAACGGAGCGACTCGGCGGCTAAAACGTTCCACGTCTTCCCGCATTCCACGCCACCGGGTCAAGGGCGAAGCCCTTGTTAGCGGCTTCCCAGCCAGTCGATCAGGTCGGCCACGATTTCATTTCGGTTGGCGGCGAATTCCAGAGTATGGCAGGCATCGGGATATGTCCGGAACGTTTGCACGTGGCTGGCAAAACGAGAGACCAGTTTTGCAGTGCGATCGTTGTCAATAATGGCATCTTTTCCTGCCAGCATCAGCAACGTGGGATGATGGATCGATTGCAGTTGATGCTGCACAATACGATCAAGATCCCGCCCTGAATTTATGAAACCGCTGGTCACGCGATGCAGGGCCAGGGGATCGTTAAGAATGGATGTCTGATGCTCGCGTTCGTCCGTGAACAAGGCTGGATCCTGCAGAGGAATCACCACCGACTTGTGCCGCAGATCGTGACTTTTGGCAAACCACAACAGAAACTTCTGCCACACGTTCGGCTTCAATCTGGGCAACAGCCCGGGATACAGCAGTGCCAAACGATCGATTTCATGTGGATAAGTTGCCGCAAAGGCGGCGGCCGTTTTACCGCCCCAGCTAAGCCCCAGCAAAGTCACTGGCAGCGACTGACTGCTTCCGGACTCGTTAGCAGGCTGACTGCGTTTGGCAAAGCGGACCAGTTGCCGAACGTCGTTGATCAACCTCATCCCGTGATCTGCATGTCCGCGTTTCCAACCATTCAGACCGCTGCCACGTCGATCGGCGAAGTAGACGTTATAGCCAGCTTTCGCCATACGTCGTGAAGAATAATCGTACCAGCGGGAGTGACTTTGAATTCCGTGCAGGCAAACCACAATGCCTCGCAGTTGACCTTCGCCAGCATAGTGCCGAAAATACAGCCGCACGCCGTCGGAACTTTCAATGGATCGCACGACCGCAGATGACATGACGCGTAAACACCCTGTTTCAAGAACCTGTTACAGGCATCCTGCTTCAATCGGCTCCATCGTCGCTGCAATCTGATTCAGAATCTGACACATCGCAGTCCGCTTCGTTATCGTCTGATTCGTCGCTGTCGTCAGAATCTCCGTCTTCGAAGTACTGCGAAAAGTTTTCGTCGGAACACATCTTCGCGAACTGCACGGGATGCAGGCTGAAATCTTCGTCGACCGCCATCTGCTGATTAACGGCCCACATCTGACGCAGTTCGTCGTCCAGAGTGTCGTCGAATTCCAGCACTTCTCGCACGGTGTCCCGCCAGTCGCCTTCGCCGCCGAAGATCTTACGAATCAAGGTCGTCATTCCGGCGTGCTTTTCGGGATCCAGCTCGCCGATGCAGTCCAGAATATAGTTTTCCAGAATCAACAGCAGTGGGCGATTTTCGTAACGATCCATTTCTGGTTCAGCAGAAGGAAGTTCCACGCGTTTTAGCCCTGTTTGAATTGATTCCGAAAATTTCAGCCCTGCAATGATCTACATCGACGGGCACAGCACAACCTTCATAGCGTTCGGCTCGCCAGCGTACAACTTGCTGAACCACTCGTGACCGTCTTCCAGGGGAGCTCTGGCGGTGATCATGCTTTCCACTTTAATCATGCCGTTGGCCAGCAGGTCAACGCAAGCCGGATATTCACCAGCCGATGCACAACTGCCAAAGATATTTAGTTCTCGCGTCACAACCGACTGCAGTGGCAGCTCAATGGTGGGAGCCAGATTGCCAACAATCGTGACCGATCCGCCTTTGCGAGTACAATCGATGGCCGATTTGATGGTCGGAGTCGCTCCCACAACTTCCAAAGCAACATCGGCGCCGCGACCGTTGGTGAGTTCTTTTACTCGAGCGACCGGATCCTCTTCGCTGACGTTAATCGTGACGTCCGCTCCCAGCGATTTAGCAACCTCAAGTCGCTGAGCACTCAGGTCTGTTGCGATGACTCGGCTGCAGCCTTTTTGCTTGATGGCCTGAATCACCAACAGGCCAATCATTCCGCTGCCCACAACCACAGCCGTGTCTCCCAGTGAGACGGGCGTGCGATTGGCCGCATGCACGGCCACAGAAACCGCTTCAATTAACGCGGCATGTTCAAATGACAGTTCGTCCGGAAGCTTGCAGCAAATTCGAGCTGGCACGTTGACGTATTCTGCAAAGCAGCCGTAACGTCGATAATCGCCGCAACTGACTCCCAGTACCATGCGATTGTCGCACAAATTTGGCCGACCGCTTAAACAGTAGCGACACTTGCCGCACCAAACGGTTGAATCAAACGTGATACGATCGCCTTCTGTGTAACCAACAACATCACGCCCAACTGCTGCCACAACGCCAGCGGCTTCGTGGCCCATTACCAAAGGCGGAACGCGACGACCGGTGCTGCCGTCCCAGCCGTGAATATCACTGCCGCAGATTCCGCAGGCTTTGACCTGAACAAGAATATCTTCAGGACCAATTTCCGGCACAGGAATGTCGGTGAGTTCCAGTTTCTTGTACTCAGAAAGGAGAAGTGCTTTCACGTGTTTGCCTTTTGACTTTGTCTTGTTGGTCTGGTCAGTCTTGTGTTCATAAGCCTGCAGTTTGCTGGCTTGCTGTTCGCTCAGTTGCCTGATTGTCTCTGCCCGAAGGCAAAGGCTTGGCGAACGCCTATTTCTTTAAATCGTATTCTTTAATTTTGCGGTACAAAGTTCGTTCACCGATCGCCAGTAAGCGAGCTGTTTCTTCGCGGTTGCCGTCGGTAATTTCCAGAGCTCGTGAAATATAGAACTTTTCCACTTCATCCAGTGGTCTTCCCACCAGCGAGTCAGCTCCTGAAACTCCGTCACCGTCTCCTGGCGAATCATCGTTCGTTACCAATGGCAGAATGTCAGACGGCAGTCCGTCAACATCCAGAAGGCCGTCGGTATCCATCACCAACATGCTTTCGATGGTATTGCGTAGCTGCCGAATGTTGCCGGGCCAGTGATAGGCCAACAGTGCTCGACGTGCCGTTCTGGAAAACCCTTCCACTTCACGTCCGGTCTTTTTGGAAAGCTCTTTCAGAAAGTGTTCCATCAACAGCGGAATATCCACCGGACGTTCTCTAAGTGGAGGCAATTCGATGTTGACGACGTTCAGCCGATAGTACAGGTCTTCTCGAAAGCTGCCGTCGTCCACCATCTTTTTCAGATTAGCATTGGTGGCGGCCACCAATCGCACGTTGATTTCCATTTCGTCGTTGGCACCCAGGCGAGTGATTTTGCGATCTTCCAGAACTCGCAGCAGCTTCACTTGAGTGTCCATGGGCATCTCGCCAACCTCGTCCAGAAACAAGGTTCCACCGTTGGCGTATTCAAACTTTCCAACTCGCCGACCGGACGCTCCCGTAAAGGCACCCTGTTCGTGGCCGAACAATTCGCTTTCCAGAATACTGTCCGGCAATGCCGAAATGTTCAGCGGAACAAAGGGCTTGCTTTTGCGAGGACTGTTCTGGTGAATGGCCTTGGCGACCAGTTCTTTACCGGTCCCGTTTTCGCCATGAATCAGTATGGTGGTGTCTGTGGGAGAAACGTTTTTCAGAATCTCAATAATCCGGTGCATTTGAGGGCTGTTACCGATGACACCCTCAAAGCCGAATCGTTCTTCCAAAGATCGGCGCAGTTCTGCGTTCCGACGAATCAACCGCAGCCGAGCAGCCGATTTTTCAACGGCGGAACGAAGCTCGCCAATGTCCAGCGGCTTCGTTAAATACGTATACGCACCGTGCTGCATGGCCGTCACGGCTGACGTAATGGACCCGTGACCGGTTAACACAATCACTTCCGCATCCGGCAGTTCTTCTTTGGCGTGACGCAGGATTTCGATGCCGTCCACGTCGGCCATCTGCAGATCGGTGACGACAACATCCCACGATTCACTGGAAATCAGCTGCGAGCCTGCAGCACCGGATCCGGCAACCTTGCATTCGCAATTGATCCGTTCCAGGCTTTCCGCGACGGCCTGCGCGTGGGATTCGTCATCATCCACAACCAGCACGCGGATGGGAATTGAACTTATGTCGGGAGTGTCTGTTTTCGGATCAGCCATTTTATTTGTCAGGCAAGCCCAAAGCCGCCTTCAGCTTTTGAATGATTTCACGTGTCTTAACACGTTGCCGGTGATGTTCTTTCAGCCGCCAATTGTCTGGATTTCCGCAATTGGAAGCTTCCCCGAAGAGCTGTCTTTGCCAATGTTTCGGCGACTTATTTAAAATCGCTTTTTAGCACTCGTAAACAAAATCAAACGTGCTTAATCAATCGCACGGTGACAACGCTTCAGTTTGTGCCAGGCAGCAGGATAGTAAACCGTGTTCCTCGACCAGGCTCGCTCTCGCAGGCAATTGTACCGCCGTGCGATTCGATGATACGACGAACTGTCGGCAATCCCAAACCACTGCCGCCAGAACGGGTTGAAAAGAAGGCTTGAAACATGTGGGAAACGGTTTTTTCGTCCATTCCCTCACCAGTGTCGATCACTTCCAGAGCAATTTCGTTGTCGCGGCTCATGGTGATGAATTCCAGCGTGCCGCCCTGAGGCATTGCTTGCAGAGCGTTTCTTGCCAGATTTGTCAGCACTTGCCGCATCAGTGCTTTGTCCAGATTCACCTGAGGCAGGTTTGCGTCCAGATGAGGGCGCAATTCCACCTGTTGTTCGGTGGCTTCCGCCGTCAAAAATTTCAGAAAACGATCGACTTCTTCGTTCAGGCTGCAGGGCTGCAGGTCCAGTTGTCCCGCTTTGGCAAACTGTAAAAACGCATTCAGCACGCCTTCGAGGTTCAGGCATTCGCTTTGCAGCTTGGCAACGCGATTCAGCATTCGTCGAGCGTTGCCGGAATCTTCTTCGGTCAGGTCTTCTGCCAGAAGTTCCAGGTTCATCCGAATGGTCGATAACGGATTACGAATTTCGTGAGCAAGCCCGCCTGCAAGAGTTGCCAGCTCAGTGTTTTGAGCCTGCAGCCGTTCTCGTTCATCTGGTTTCAAGGCCGAATTCATATCGGTACGCCAGCTACAAAACTCAGTCGATTCAGAATGGTAAACAGCAAATCGTTAGTGTTCACCAGGCACAGGCATCTGCACGCTCGCCCCTGCTGTCGGTTGCCGAGTTGCACGGCATACAGCATGCGGCATCAAGTTTAGCCCGTGGCCCAGAGACCAGAATTGAAAGGCCTGAACTCTCGGCCACGGGTTAAACGGCAAACTGTTTGATGACATTTCAGCTCTGTCAACAAAGAAAGCCGGCGCTGCAAGACAGCACCGGCTTCATGTTGATAAGACCTTAGTCTTCGTCGTCAAATTCAACAGGAGCGTCGGCGTCTTCGCCGCCACCCTGTTCGGCCAGAACGGCCTTGCGAGACAGTTTCACTCGGTTCTGGTCGTCAACAGCGATGACCTTGACTTCGAGAATGTCACCGATCTTGCAAACGTCGTTGACGTTCTTGACGAAGCCATCAGACAGTTCGCTGATGTGGCACAGGCCATCTTTACCGGGAGCGATTTCAATAAAGGCACCGAAGTCCTTGATTGAAGTGACTTTGCCCTTGTAAATTCGGCCAGGCTGAATGTCTTCGGTCAATGCTTCGATACGAGCCAAAGCTGCATCGGCGGCTTCTGCATTGGCTGCAGAAATCGTGACAACGCCGGTTTCAGCAATGTCGATTGTCGCGCCAGATTCTTCCTGGATTGCTCGAATCGTTTTGCCGCCTGGCCCAATCAGCAAACCAATCTTTTCTGGATTGATTGATGTCTGAACAAGCTTCGGAGCGTTTGCTGAAACAGACTGACGTGGACGTCGGATGGCTGTCAACATTTCGCGAAGAAGTTCTTTGCGAGCCTTCAACGCCTGTTCAAGCGTGGCTCGAATAATTTCTTCGCTGATGCCGTCGTTCTTCAGGTCCAGCTGAATACCCGTGACACCACGACCAGTACCAGCGATTTTGAAGTCCATGTCGCCGAAGTGGTCTTCGTCGCCCATGATGTCGGTCAACAAAGTCCACTTGTCGCCTTCGTCAACGATACCAATTGAGATACCGGCAACTGGTTGCAGAATTGGAACACCCGCATCCATCAAAGACAAAGTGGCACTGCAAACCGACGCCATTGAACTACTTCCGTTGGATTCAAGAATGTCAGAAATGACACGAATCGTGTACGGAAACTTTTCTTCAGAAGGAATGACGGCTGCCAGAGAGCGTTCTGCCAGACATCCGTGACCAATTTCGCGACGACCTGGCCCACGAATCGGACGGCATTCACCAACCGAAAACGATGGGAAGTAGTAGTGCAACATAAAGCGTTCAGAAAATTCGCCGAACAGCCCGTCGCTGCGTTGTTTGTCGCGAGTTGTACCCAGAGTAACTGTTGCCAGTGACTGAGTTTCGCCGCGAGTAAACACAGATGAACCGTGAACTCGTGGAAGTACACTCACCTGGCTTTTCACACCGCGAAGGTCAGCAACGCCGCGACCGTCAAGACGAGTGCCAGCCAGAATCAGAGCTCGAACAGCCTTGGCTTCCAGTGCGTAGAATGCGTCACTGAATTGTTCGCGAGTCAAGCCGTCCGCAGTTTCAGTGGCTTCATCCGGGAAGTACTTGCCCAGAAGTTCAGCTTTCACAGCGCTAAGTGCTTCGCCGCGTTCCTGCTTCATTCGAGTGGCTTTGGCAGCCTTGATTTTCTCAAACGAATCAGCCAGCTTGGCGGCAAACGGATTAACGGCAGGTTCTGGAATCACAACAGGGGCAATGCCCATCTTGCTGGCCAGTTCTTCCTGTAGCTTGCAAAGGGTCTTGATGTGACCGTGAGCAAACATGATGGCGTCGCCCATTTCCTTTTCAGGAAGCTGTTGAGCGAAACCTTCGATCATCAGGATCGATTTGTTTGAACCGGCAACAATCAGGTCCAGTGTGCTTTCTTCCATCTGCTGCACGGTCGGCATCAGAATCAATTCGCCGTCGATCATGCCAATTCGAACAGCAGCAATTGGGCCACGGAACGGCATGCCGGAAATTCGCAGTGCAGCACTGGAGCCAGTGATGCTAAGCACGTCCGGCAGGTTTTCACCGTCGCAGGACATAACGTTCGACATGACCTGAACTTCGTCGCGGAATCCTTTAGGAAACAACGGTCGAAGAGGACGGTCTGTCAAACGGCAGGTCAGAATTTCGCGAGTTGTCGGGCGACCTTCGCGTTTCAGGTATCCACCCGCAAAACGACCAGCAGCAGCCAGTCGTTCTCGGTAATCGACGGTCAACGGAAAGAAGTTCGTCCCAGGGCGTGAGGGACCAGTCTGAGCAGCGACGAAGACAACGGTTTCGCCATATTGAATCAACATCGAACCGCTGGCTTGTTTAGCCAGTTCGCCGGAGGTCAGCGAAAGCGTTCGGCCTCCAAATTCACATTCAACAGTGACTTTTTTCACGATCAATCCTTCTCCGGAAATTCCGGAATAAGTGACCACTGATCGCGGTTCTAAAGTCAGATTTTCGGCACGTGTAGCAACTTCACGGCATCAAAACAGCAAGCCGCAAACCCCGATGGTTTGCGAAACGACGCTCAAAGTGACCGTACTCATTTAGGTCTCTGCTGTTGGCAGCACCATTGCTGCCATGCAAACAGAACGTTTTGAATATAAGTCAACGGTTGGCGTCAGGGTCAAACAACGTCTTTGAACTTCAAACCCACGTCCAACAACAAGCCTGCAAATTCCGACAACTTTAAAGTTACCCCAGGTGGCGGCAATCCGCGACGAACCTGCGGCAGCAGTCAAACAACAAAACTAAAACATCAAACAACCTGAACCCATCAATTGACGAAACTCGCCGCAACGAAGCCTAGAATCCAGACTCGCCAAAAGCACAATCTTCGACAAATTCCGCACCATCAATAACCGCGCGGCGATCAAGTCCACCAACAAACAAGCTGCGCAGAACAACTTTGCAGCCCCCAAACAAAACACGGCGTTGGCCTGAAATTCCAGACCAACGCCGCGATTAACTACTTTCGGATACCCAATCGGGTAATCATGTCTACATAAATTTCAGGAGTATTCGCCTTCAGATAGTCCAACAATCGACGACGTCGACTAACCATTCTCAACAAACCACGTCGTGAAGAGTGGTCTTTTTTGTTGCCTCTCAGGTGTTCTGTCAGAACATTAATCTGAAATGTCAGACAGGCAATTTGAACCTGAGGTGAACCGGTGTCTGTAGGGCTGGTACCGAATTCTGCACGAAGCTTTTGCTTCTGCTCTGTAGAAATTGGCATACTGAAAAATTACTTTCTAATTCAGCACTTAAGGTAGTGCTGCTCCTCACACGACGGGGACGGTTAGCAGCAAATTTTCGGAATAAAACAGTTCCGAAACGCCACCAAAGCCCTGAAACGCCAAAGTGAAGTGTGCGTAAATGCAGGAAAACACGCTGTTTTCCCTGAATGTCGCGGTCATTGTAGCGTCCCACGAATTTGGTTCAATCGTGATCGGAGCCAGATACTGCATATCTGCACTCAACGACCCAGCAAACCCGCAGTTTCGGTAAACCGGGAAAGTTTGGTGGCCTGCCGGGTACTCTTTCCCGTCGCGGCGGACCTAGCGTTTGCTCAGGTGGTCACGCCGTGGAACACACTTTAAGAGATTAATGCCGGTATCCGCCGGATTAAATCAGCGTCGCCGGATCTCGCTGAATATTAACAATCTCGTCATTCCGAAGTTTTTTCGCGAAAGCGAAACGTTCGTTCGGCGTTTAGAGAGGTACTCAAAATGATGCCGGCACGGTGCACATGATTCTCGTAGCGGCTTGGCGGTTTGAACGTCCCACGTCTTGCCGCACGCCACTGGTGCAAGGACGAAGCCCTTGTTCGGCGTTTAGTACGAATCGATCAGCAATCGTAATTCTTTCGCTGCTGGTCCTACTGTAATTTTCAGGTCGTTTCAGAACGGCAGTTGTCAGTTGTATCGATTTAAGAAGTGTTGGATGTGCGATGAATGAACTTCAGGAAGCGTGGCAGAAGTTTGAGGGGACTGTATTCGCTGGAGGAAACGTTTCAGCTCTGCAGCTTACGTTTAACCTGCTGATGTCAGGCGGCCTTTCGTGGTACGTTCGATTCTTGTACCGCCGCTGTGCCACCACCGCCACCGACACCGATTCGTTGTCACGTGTCTTTCCGCTGCTGGCGATTGTCACGACGGCATTAATCGTGGTCGTGAAGTCTTCGCTGGCTCTGTCCCTGGGGCTTGTGGGCGCGTTGTCGATCGTGCGTTTTCGAGCTGCCATTAAAGAACCAGAGGAGCTGGTGTATTTGTTTCTGTGCATTGCCATTGGCCTGGCATTGGGTGCCGAATTGCCTTTGCTGTCGATTGCCCTGGTGGTTGTTGCGACAGTCTTTATTCTGGCAATGTCCGCTGCTGGTCGAAAAGCAAAGTGTCGATTGTTGCTGACTGTCACCGGCGATGCAGCGGAATACTTCAGCGGCCAGAAAATCAAGTCCGTTGCCGCCATTCAGTCGGTCGTGGGAAACTTTATCCTGCAGCGACTCGACATCGACGACGTCCGCGGACAGGTTCGAGTAAGCCTGCCGGAATCCACCGCACAGCGCACAACAGAAATCGTCGCTCAACTGCGAACACTGCTGCCCAACTGCGAAGTGTCGTTCGTGAACCTGAACTCTCATCTATAACGAAATGGGAGCTACGAAATGACATTGCAAGTCTGTTCTCACGCAGCAACTTCACCGCTAAAGCTGATTGACGCCACAGAAGTTCGCGCAGACCTGGCCAATCGGCGAGAAGTGAAGTACGCGATTCAGGGTATGGATGTTGGCAAGCTGCAACGATTGCTGGAAATCAATTGCGATCGCCAGGTTCATGGCAACCCATTGCACGCGAACACAGTGTCAGAAGTTCGCAGCATCTATTTTGACGATGCAAAGTTGTCTGCCTGTCGAGCAAACCTGGATGGTCACGGAGTTCGCCGGAAGCTGCGACTGCGCTGGTACGATTCTTTGTTGCCAAACCACACCTTCTTCGTGGAAGTAAAGTGGCGTAACAGTCGGATCACAGGCAAGCACCGTTTCGAATTCCAGTCAGCCGTTCCATTGTCTGAACTTTCGTATTCGCAGATTCGACGAAGTCTGGAACAGCTTATGCCGCCCCATCTGCTGAAGGATGTGCTGACCAACTATGATGCTGTCGTGATTGTTGAATACAAGCGAGAACACTTTGTTACCAATGACGGATTACGAATCACTCTGGACTACGACTTAACGTACTACGACCAATCCGGCCAAAGTCACATTTCTGCTCGGTTTCCGCGACACGTTGAGGGCTTGATTGTGTTGGAAGGCAAGACGCCCATCGGTCGTGAATCTGAATTGCGGCGCTGGCTGTATCCGTTGACTCCCAGGGCCACCCGCTGTTCCAAATATGTGCTTGGGTGTCAGCAGATTGGCCGCATTATGGCGAGCGAACTTTAACCTGCGAAATGGCAACCAGCTTAGCCGCTTCCTCAAATCTTCCGCCTGTTCTTGAATGCTCAGAGCCCTTTCTTTGTTTTATCTGAAAGCCCATCACATGTCCCGTCTTTGTCGAATCGTGCTACTGCCGGCCGCTGCCTGGGCGGCAACTGGATTGTCTTCATTACAGGCTCAGCCCGGCGGACAAGGCGGATTTCGTATGCCCGCGCCACCCGTTGTGGAAGCGATGGATAAGAACAACGATGGAACCATTTCCGCAAAAGAACTCAAGGCAGCTGAAGCTTCGCTGCTGACTCTTGACGAAAACAAAGACGGCGAAGTTGCGGGCGAAGAAATGGTGCCCAGGATGTTTCGAGGCGGGCCGGGAGGATTTGGCGGGCCACCCGGTGG
>CALFSX010000188.1 GCA_937916515.1 uncultured Planctomycetaceae bacterium
AAGGTTGTGTTAAGATTTCAAACCGCAAGCAATCGCCGTGCCGAACACTATTGGGTCCGGTCTTTTTGTTGCAACCGTGAGTCCACGTCCTAACCGAAAACGTGACCGGACACCGGTTTGTGTGGTTCCACCGCACCAACTGGCGAGAGCTCAGGGGCCAGAATTGATACTCCAGCATCCGAGTCCCGGAGGGACGGCAAAAAGCTGCCGTCCCTCCGGGACTCTACTGGAATCTTCCTCATCAGCTTGGGCTAAAGTCACCACAAGCAAGATCAGGCACACAGCATATTCCCAGCCTGAACCCATTGGATGGCCCTGCTGAAAATATGCTGCGTGATTCTGTTGCAGTTCAACGACAGCCTCGGCTTGCAGCCAGACGATCGAACACGACCACTCCGCTAATCATGGCCAGCATAACGGCCAGTCCGTGGTCGCCGATCCAGCTGAAAGCAAAAGCCAGATGCGAGGAACCAACAACCGATGCAGAATTCACAACATAAGTTGGTTCGGGGCCACAAGCGACAACTGGTTCACAGCGCACAGGTCGGTTAAGCGAATACAGATCGCCTTGTTCAATCGCAATGACTTCTTCAGCAACCAGTCGCCGACCTGCAAGTTCTGATGCAATCATGCGGATCATCAGTCGATCCAGTCGTTCAACGGCAAACTCAGGCACGTCGGGAGTCGCGTGAGCATTTCCAACTCCGGAATGATCCGTCAAAAACAAATACTGCCCCATCGTCAACAGAGCGGATGTTCGCATCACAATTTGAGCCGTCGTTTCAACCCCACTGGCACCCACTGGAAACATGCGGACTCCCTTTTGACGCAGCCCCTCAACTGCATTAAGTGCACGCCCCGTGTTCTGCTGGTGAGGCGGAGCGTCACCCACAAGAAACAGAACTTTCGCAGTATTCAACGTTCGCCAGCTAAGTTGTTCAGCATTCTGAAGAGCTGCGTCCATAGCTTCAGGAAAGTCACCGCCGCCAGCCGCTGACTGCCGATTCAGGTTCTCGCGAAAATCATTCAGTGAAGTCGTGAAGTCAAACGAACGACACACATATTCATCGCCGTTGTCGCGATAGGTGATCAACGCATATCGCTGATCGACGTTGGGAAACATGTCATTCACCGACGCCACAATGCTGTCGATTTCGGTTTTCAGATATTCCAGTTCGTCTCCCATACTGCCCGTCGTGTCAATCACCAGGGCCAGATCCAACTGCTGCGGAAGCGAAGACTGCGATTCATCAAGAACAATTCTTAGCTGCTTACCAAGCACCGTTGTTTGTTCAAAAACGGGAGTCTGCTGACCAGCCAGCGACACCTGAATTCGCACGTCACGACCATAACACCGCTGCCCTTGATTGCTGATAAACATCAAACGACCATCCGTGCCCGTGGTGGAATCCACAAGAATTTCTTCGGCCTGCGATTGCTGCCCCTGGTGAAAAGTCACGACGCAACGAGCATCACCGATTGGTTTTCCGGCTGCGTCTGTGACTGTAATCAACGTCTGTTTCCCATTGGCATCCAGCGGCAACTTGCAGCGTTGAGCCTCAGACAGGTAGCGTCTAAGAAACTGCTGATAGTCGCTGAAGTTACTCACGTCATCAAAACTGCCGGCGGTTAAACTTCCAGACTGCAATCCGTTGCGTGATGGGGCAGGGCTGGGCCTGGAAGGAGTCAGCGTCTTTGCCGAATCCGACCGACCTGCGAACTCAGCGACCGCTCCGGACGACACAGGGCCACTCGATTCCATTGCTCCAGACGTTACTGGCGAAGGTGAGCTACTTCGTCGGTCAGAGGAAACTGGTGAACTTTCATACGACACCGCTACATCGGCTGGCAAAGAACTACCGGATGTCGATTGCTGATTGCCGCAGCCGACGCACGCCATTGCACCGGAAACAACAAGAAACGCGAACCCCAGTCGGCAGCGTTTTACAGTGTCAGTGTGTTTCAGCAAGCGTTGCTTAGCTAACGTTCGCTTGTCTGTTCGACAATTCGCCATCTTCGCCACGCTTTTGCAAGTTTTCTCCAGCACAACCGCTCTCCTGTTTCAAATGACATGTCCGCGCAGCGCGTACCGCTGGCGCAGAAGTTCAAACGGAAATTTCGACGACGTCAGGCAGCGACGAGGCGAATACGAATTTGCAGTGGGAATTACAGAACAGCCCGTGCGAACACAGCCGCTGCCAACCCTTCTGCCAAACTTCAGTGCGCCGCCGGTTAAGCTGGTTCAAAGAATCCTGAACGTTCAGTGAATTTCTTCAAAGACAGGGATTGATGGCATCAAAGCGGCGAATCGCAGCGTGAAATGAACAAGGCCATCCCGCATTTTACGCGAACAATCGGGCTGCGATAAAACATTCTCACCGACGTGGGCCGCTTCAAGCGGGGCACAACGGGAACGCCACAAAGGCTACCGGATTTGCCGTTCTGTGGTCTTTACCAGTCGAGGATTATCTGCGCGAATCACATCCAGTAATTCGACCGCTGTTGTCTTTTGAGCTTCAGTCGCGGTGTCCGACTTCTGGCAGGTCAGCAAAAATCCCGTCACAGCGGCAGCGGTTTGAGGGTCATCAATCTTGCATTTTTCGTAAGTGCCACCCAACTGCGCGACGACGTCCCAGTCTTCCCAGCGAGCAAGATTGCGAATCACAATTTCACGCATTTCAGGATGTGAAATCATGGGGTGCATAGAGCTTCGCAATCTCTGCTTCGAAAACAGATCCGGTTCATAGGCGTACACAAACTGCAACGCCTGCACCAGGGCGAAACATTCCATCGCTGAAACACCGGGTGTGTTAAACCGAGTCTCTTCCAGAAACTTCAGACCGTTTTCACGCTCCAGCAACAACAGTCCGCCCATCAGTCCTTCGACGCCAAATCTCAGGTCGTCGTTCACGGGCTGCCCAATCTGCCGTCGAAGAAACAACGCGTCTTCCTGCGTGCCGCAAAGCCCCAGCAGCATGCCGTACAGCCCCAGACGTTCCGGCGAAGTCTCTTTGTTGGCAATCCAAGCTCGCAGTTTTTCGCGAGGATATAGTTCTTGAAGCTTCGCGATTTCTTCGTACTGAGTATTGGCGAATTCGCCATAAGCATCCGCAGAAATCAACGCATCGGTGTGTTCCAGAAACCTGACGAAGTACTTTAACCGCTCCGTTGCTGGCAGGCTGGGATCAGGAGCTGACACGACATACGTAAACGCAGCTTCGCTGACTCGTTCCACAGAATCCCAAACAAGCTGCTTCGGTTCCTGAGCCATTGAAGGCTGCGCTGCAGCTTCCGGACTGGCCACACCAGCTTCCGAACGGTCGCTCAGCTTTGTGGCCGAAACGGTCTTGATGGGCGACTGCGAATCAGATGTGACGGGATCTTCATAGCCAGTTGCAAAGGTATCCACAAAAGCTGGCTGACCTGCATCCTGAAGTTTGCCTTTCAGTAAAAACAAATCGCCGGGTTGCCCAAAGATGTAATCATCTATCCGAAGCTGCTTCGCTTCTGGAACAAGGGCGGCACCTTTCTGAATTCGAATCACTTCCACCATCGCGTGGGAAGATTGGCCATCAGCCCCTTCTGTTCTTGAAATCAACTTCGCAAGAACAACAACATCAGCCTCACTGACCATTTCTGACCAGGTCTGCATGGGAGCAATACAAAACGGACATGCACTGGTAATGCGTGTTACCACAGCCAGCAACAGAGCAGCGGCAATAAGAATCGACATCCGTTTCATTGAAGTACTCTCCATGCATCCATTCATGGCATTGTTAGCCCGACAAAAGCCAATCAGCTTCTATCTGTATATCGACGCAACCTACCGCTCTAAAACAACACG
This sequence comes from uncultured Planctomycetaceae bacterium, assembly GCA_937916515.1. Taxonomy (GTDB): domain Bacteria; phylum Planctomycetota; class Planctomycetia; order Planctomycetales; family Planctomycetaceae; genus Fuerstiella. The sequence continues at coordinate 3,845 of CALFSX010000188.1, forward strand.
ACTATCAACTTCAGTCGACATAAGTGTTACAGACAGCCAGCAAGCAAATTGCGATTCGATAGCGGCAAAATTCGCTGGAATCCACCGCGCCGCAGCACAGAATTGTAACTGAGGCCTCGAAATTCAGGAACAGGAGAAACCGAGTCAAATTCGGGGCAGAACAACCACTTTCCGGCATTTTTCGGCAATCCGCCAAGTCAGAAAGCTCTGTATTAAACGCTCCAGCGAAGCAGCAGACTTCAGGGCAGGCGAATTCCTTGCGCCGACAACCACAAACGCAAAAGGGGCTGAAACCAGCAATCCGCCGATTTCAGCCCCTTAACGTATTCAGAATGCAAAGTCCTGCCGACGCTCATGTGTCGCTGAACAGTGTGCCAGCACACTTGCAAATCGCGCCGTGACAAAGCAGAACATTTTCAGGCAGTAGCCGTTAAAGCAACGACCTTCGCGTATCCATCAAGCATCTTCTGGAGGTTTTCCGTCTTTCCATGGGCCGCCAAGCTTCATGTAATCCGGTTCTTCCAGCAGGCTTCCATGGTCACCAGCGTGCCATCCGTTGATGTGATTCGGCTTACCACGTTCTTTGGAGCGTGCTTCCCATTTCTTTGACCACGATGCATCGCCTGAATGAATGGTCAGATCGTCTGAATCGAAGTGGAACACCTGACCTTCACGATAGCTGCGTGCTCCCAGAATCACGGTTGTGATGGCTGCTGCTCCCAGTAAAGGATCGTTGTTACACAACTTTGGATCGTTGGCCACCATCGCTTCCACCCAGTTTTTGAAGTGAGCATACGTCGTGTCTGCCACGTCGGATGTTTCAATCCGTTCTTCCTTTGCCTTGCTGTCGCGAGTTACCTGAGGACGTTCGGGCACGAAATCGAATCCGTCAAATTGTTCGCCGGTGCCAAAAACGAACGAACCATAGTGGCCGCGAATCATCTGCTTGATGGGCGTTTCCTGACAGGCCATCGTGGCCGTCACCAGCCCTTGCATACCTTCCGGGAAATCCGCCACAACGGTGGCGACGTCCGGAACGTCTCGACCATCGTATTCCAGATATAAGCCGCCCGCTCCAACAACTCGACCAGGAAACCGCAGACCGGTGCCCTTCAACATGGTTGTTGTGCGATGTACAAACAGGTCCGTGAACATTCCGGAACCATACGGCCAGAATCGTCGCCACTGACGATAGATCGCTCGATCGAAGTCTTCGTATTCAGCAAGACCTTCTTCCACGCCAAGCCACTTCTTCCAGTTGATGTTTTTAGGAGTCATCTGCGGTTCAAGCTTATAGTACCGCCATTGGCCCTGAGCTGAATTGCGAAAGAACTCAGTCTGATACATCAGAACCTTGCCGAGCTTTCCAGCCGTCAGAAGCTCATTAACCTGATTCCAAACAGGCAGGCTGGTGGATTGAACGCCGACCTGCATCACCTTGCCGGATTTTTGCCAGGTCTTAAGGACGCTGATAGCTTCCTCAACCGTTTTCGTCATCGGCTTTTCGCAGTAAACGTGAAGCCCGGCGTTAAGAGCATCAATCGTTTGTTTTGCATGCCAGTGATCGGGAGTACCAATGCACACGGCGTCCAGATTCGCCTTTTCGTACATTTCCACATAGTCTTCATACTTCTCCGGAGCGACTCCTGTTTCTTTCTCAATATGCTTTGCGGCTCGATCGCGGTGTTCGTTGTAGACATCGCAAACTGCGACAAGCTCGATGGGCTGACCTTCCACTTGTAGTGTAGTCAGTCGCTTCACGTGAGCTCCAAATCCGCGACCACCTGGACCGACGAACCCAATCCTGATCTTCGCATTGGCACTGCGAGTGGCAGCATTTGCCCTGGATGAAATCTGCGACGCTGCCCCCAATACACCGGCGGTGTAGGCGGATGATTTCAGAAAGTCTCGACGAGATGGATCAGAGTTGGTCATTGTTAAAGGCACCTTTAGAGTCTTACTCAAAATGATGCGCGCTCAGTGCGCGCATGTTGGTCGTAGCGACAACGGAGCGGCTCGGCGATTCGAGCGTTCCATGTCTTGCATCCAACCACGCCACTGGGTCAAGGGCAAAGCCCTTGTTTGGCAGGATCAGAACGTAGTTTTTTACTTAAGATGTTGACGTGTGATTGTGCAGGAGTAAAGCGCAGATCCAATCAGCGCGAACCCGGAAACGAAAACCTGCGGACAATGTAAATTCCGGGCACGGATCCATCAGGCATCAACCGACAACAGAGGGCCAGCTGGCACAGAACTGCCAGCCAAGCGAGAAAACAGCGCCGCGATACAGCCGCTTTCAGCATTCTTTCGAGTGGTCGCGGCAGAAGGTATCAACCGGCACGCAGGCTGGTGGCTGCAGAATCTCCGGTTCAGCCACGATGTTCACTTTGAAACCAGCTGACTATCTGAACATCGCCATGTGTCAATGAGCCGCTGGGTGATAGCCCCGTTTTTCCGTGATCCGCACTAACCGGGGCTAACGCCCTGCGGCTGATGCGGGTCGCAAAAATGCTGAACTTTCAGTGAACCTGGCGCTGTCCAGCTAAGCGAAGACGAAGCGATTCCAACTTCAGACGCCCGCTGAACTTCAAGCTGAGGGCCGCAATCTGAATACGCCGTTATACCTGACCAAGAGTGTAGTCATAAATTGCAATGTAGTGACAGGCGCTGCCAAGAATAACCAGCACGTGCCAGACCGCATGAAAGTAACGGAACTTCTGATCATTGGTTAGAAAGATAACGCCCAGAACATAGCACGCTCCGCCAGCCGACATCCAGAATAAACCATTGAGTCCGGCAACCTGCAAGATTCGAGGAACTGCAAGAGCAGGAATAGCACCCAAAGCAATATAGAACCAAACCGGCACCATGTCTTCTTTGGTTACTCTAAGCTTTAGATAGACACCCAGGCCAGCCATCAGCCACATCAGCACCATGGGAACGTTCCACCAGCTTTCGCCACAAACGGCAAGACTAACAGGTGTATAAGTAGCGGCCATGACGGCAAAAATGCACAACTGATCCAACGTGCGATAGCGAGTTCGCAGAGGGCCGGAAACAAACGAATGCGAAAGGGTGGAAGCGGCAAACAACGCCACCAATGCAATCGCGTAAACCCAGATGCCAACCCACAAATAGCCTTCCAGTGGAACTTTAGCCACCAGATGCATCGCCCCAACAATGCTCAGCGCCAAGCCGAGACCGTGCGTCAACTGGTTGACAGTTTCGTCAGGAGGAGCTGTCAGGGTTACAGGAGTTTCGGTCAATTCTTGCATCACTATCCCTAGAAGGGGCACACCCTTTACTTCAAGCGAGCAACCGCTCGAAGACAATCCATTGTCGCTTAAAACTGAACGCAGCAGCTTAAACTTAAACACCGTCGCTTGAACACATAAACCGCAGACAGGTCATGTTTAAACACACGTCAAACACTACGTTGCCATGCATGCGTTGTTGAAGTACCACTAATAAATGGTGCGATAAACGACCGACAATCTGCCAGTCGAATTCAACAACTCACGCTTAAGCAACTCGTTTCTAATGTTTCTTTCATCGACCGCGTCAAATTCAGTTTTTTCGCCCGAGCTGAATATCACACATCTTTGACAGAATTGTCTGACGCCAATCGCGCAAGCTGAACACTGCTCTTAATGCCTTGCCGAACTGCCCTGACCAACGGCAAATTCTGCCGGTAGTCAACGTGAACGAGCAACATTAAATTGAGCCTAAGTAGCCTGCGAATTCATGGAAGGGATTCGTTACCCCAAAACCACCAGCCAAAGACCACCAGCGCGACAAGCTTTTGAATCCCAATCTGTCATGGCAAAATGAAATCACCAACCAACGAGTTTAGCAGGCAATTGCAGTTTACTGAAAGACAAGAAAACGCATGAAAGCCCTGCAAATCTGTGGCTTCGATCGATCAGGAAAAACAACCGAAGTGAAAGATTGGGCTTGCGGAACTTGCCAAAAAGCGAATTCAACACTTCAACACAGGCAGTTCGAGTCTTGCTCAAAATGATGCGCGCACGGTTCGCACATGTTGGTCGGAGCGACAACGCAGCGTCTCAGCGGTTCGAACGTCCTACGTCTTCCAGTCAACCACGCCACCGGGTCAAGGGCGAAGCCCTTGTTACCGCAAGCCTCAAGAAAGTCGGCGGCCACTTCACAAGTGGCCGCTTCATCACAACCATGCGGAAAGGAGCAGTCCCGAAATAAGCTCCCGATTTGTGAGTACTGAAATTCGCCGGAAGTGGAACTGCCGTTGATACTCAAACCACTTTTTGATCTTCCAGCATCGTTGCACGTTGCGACCGGTGAGTCGCGGAGCAACGACATGTGATAGCCTCGGGTTTAATGCTGTTAGACGAATGAAAGCCGCAGAGCGGCGACATGTGGCCTTCGCGGAGTTGGGCATTGCTGTCAATCAAGGAATTTAATTCGGGACAATTTCAAAGCCGCCAGTAAACCAAATGCCAGCGGGCGTCACTTGCCAGCGTCACCTGTGACGGGTTCCATCTCAGATATCCATTCTCTTATGAGCTCGTTGGATTCGTGGTGAGCCATATTGCGTGCCAGATTCGGCATGCGAGCTCCCGGTTCTTCCGTTTCCAGGCGATACATCAGTATCGATTCGTCCGGTTTGCCCGGAACGATGTCGTACCGTCGGCCTCCAGAACCCTTTCCAGCTGCAACCGGCGATTTAAATACGCCAAATTTTGCCGGGTCGCTTTGAACAGTCCGAAGATCCAAACCGGACGTACGCGCACTGCCGGCTGGATTGTGGCAGTGGGCACAGTTGACTTCCAACCATGCCCTCGATCGCAGGTCCACACTACCTGTTGCAGGGTCGTCGAACGTTGCCAGTCGAGGCTGATCTGCGACAGCAGGGCTGCCGGTGAGAATATTCTGGCTGACCCATGTTTCCAACTGATTCTTCCCAGCGATATCCGGCCCCGAACAATTCAGATTTCGAGCTGTCGGTCCAAGTGGCGCAAACTTACCGTTTTGAACATGGCAGCTAAGACACTGATTCGCGTTCGGAATCTGATAGACGTTAGCATGCTGCTCGCCCTTTTCATCCGTCCAGGCAACGTCAATCACGCCTCCTCCAAGTTTAATTTCTGCGTCCGTTTGTTCGTCGTTCCAAATGTACGAATATCCATACCAGCCAGTCTCCGTATGGTGCTCAATGCGAGTTTCCAGGTAACGCTCACCACTGGTGCGATCATCAACGGAATCCGGATAGGCGAACGTCTTGGCAATGACAGTTCCCACCGGAAAATGCAGAGCATCAGTCGCATTCCAAGCCATTTGGCCACCTTCCGGCAAGCGAATGAAACGATGCTTGACCGTGTAGTCTGAAAACAGCGGCGTATTCAACGTATAGGGCAGAACATTCGCTGCCGGCACAAACTTACCATCAACCTCGGTCAACAAATTCCAACCGGAAAGCTGCTTCGGAGCTGCCCGATAGACGGCGACCGCCGGATTTCCAGCAACCGACGGTGCATCGTGAGGCCTCAGGACAGCGGGGCTTATCGGAGCAAGTTGGTGACCGTACGCTTCTATTGCTCGGTCAATTTTGTACTTACCAGAGAACACATTTTGTGGCGAAAAATCGCCCAGATTTCCGTTAGCAAAACTGGCCTGACCATTGCTGCGAATACTAAGCCGCAACTCATCGGGAAGCTGGCCATTTTTTGTTTTCTGTTGATCAATCAAGCCATCGTAAAAGATGTCTGGAAATTGACCGCCCAAAACCGGCCCCAGCAATGCGCCAAGCTGCCCTCCTGGCTTCGTTCCGCCGTTGGAGATTCTATTATCGTGGATCGAAACGGATTCGGGATAGGGATCGTATTCCTTGTCGTTCAACTTGCGTTCTGTGACAAGAAAACTCACCACCAGCACGTTGCTGGTCTGGTTGTCATTGATGTCGTTGTCGAACACTTCAACTCGATCCGTGGCCATAATCATCACTCCGGTACCTGACGGCACATCGGCAACCATTGTGCCCTGAGGAGCAAAGTTCACGTGGTTATTCTTATTGGCCTTATTGCGAAACAGCCTTACGCCGCCTCCGTTTTTCAGGTTCAAACCCGGCAGGTCAAACACCAGAATTCCGCCCGTATTGTCTGTGGCCACGTTGTCGTAAACATCGGCTCGCAAACTGTTTTCAATTTCAATGCCAGCCACATTTCTTGTCGCCATGCATCCTCGAACGATAACATCCTGACTCTGACCAACATAAATGCCAGCGTCTGATGCGCCGATGGAAGTGCAGTTTTCAATCAGCACGTTCTGACATTCAACGGGATACAGCCCATACGCACCGTTTGTGGATTTCGGCCCATCCGTCCATTCGACTCGAACATTGCGATAGGTGACTCCATTTGCACCCAGCGTCTTAATGGCATTGCCAACCGTATCTTCAACGGCCAGGTTCTCAATTACAAACGCGTTTCCCGTGGTGACGATTCCGCTGCTGCCCGCAGTTTGCCTGCGAAACGACAGAATGGTTTTATCCGGCCCAGCACCGCGAATGGTGACGTTGTCGCACGCGATATTCAGTTCCGTGTCAAAGTGGTACGTACCTTCGACCAACTCAATCGTGTCGCCAGGATCGGCGTTAATCAAAGCTTCCTGAAGCTGATACTGAACAGTCGGCGATGGCGACAAACTGATCGTGCGAGAACCAGAATCAGCCGTCGGGCTGACCGGTTCTGCCGCATACCCGAAACCTGCCACAAATATCAAACAGGAAACAGACAAACACAACGCGATCTTCAGGTGGTGCGTTTTCAATGAAAGCCTCATGAAACTAAAGTCACTTCAAAATAAATCGAACTGGAAAATTAACCACGGACGTCAGCCCCATCACCCGTTCAAAGCTGCAACAAATAATTTTGGCAACCTGAACACAGATGGGCGATGATAAAGCTGCAACAAATACTTCGCTACGTTAACCGCGTTGCGGTTGTCAGAAAACCAGACGGGCGTGGGAAAGTTAATCAACGGCCCTTCTAAAACCGTCTTTTCAAACCTGTCCAGTAAATACGTATTGTGTACACTGCCGATACCGCTGCCAACATTTTGAATCGTGTTTCCGGGATATGCTCCCCACGGCGGGCTGGTTAAACCATAAGCCAGTCCCGACCATTGATTAATGCAGACAGAACCGTACCGCAAATCATCCAGGCATTTATTAAATGCCGCCGCCTGCGACTTACGAAATTCTGTCGGAACCGTCACCGAAGCACACAAGGTTCCACCCATTTGATTGTTCACGAATTCCGTCGCCACCTGAAGAAACTGTTCGGGCGAGTCGGCGGCCAACTGAGTCTCCGCACAGACGCAAACAAACGACTCTTCCTGAAACAATTCCGGACGTTCCGAAATACTCTGATCAATCAACAATGTCCACGGCAAACCGTTACGTTCATCAACAGAAACGTCGGAGCTCGCAAACCGCTGAAACCGTTTTTCGGCACCAGGGTAGTAGGCTGGCCTTGGCGGAATTTTTTCCAAACACTGCTGAAGCATCGACAAAAACTGTTCACGCTGCGTCCACTTGTCCCAGGTCAGGATGACCTTTGTGGCAAGACAATTGAACGACGCGTTATTCGTAATCGAAGCCGCGACATGCTTCACCTGTGACTCAAGCTGACGCTTTGAATATTGTCCGGGAACAATAATCCAGGGCGTTACGTTCCCCAGTTCGCTGGTCACAGGCTTGTTCAGCAGCGGCCGATTTTCCCGACGCCGAACTGCTGCATCGTCAGCATCTGTTCCCCAGACAATTGCGTCATGAGTAGCCGCTGCCCCGGTGATATGAACACAGTCGACGTTAGAGTGATGAATCAGCAAAGAACCTACGTCAGCGGCACCCGTTACGATTTCCAGAAGCCCTTCGCGAATAAACGCTGCGAAAGCTCGCCGAAAAATCGGAGCCAGATACTCGTTCACCGGATTCATCTTCAACAGCACCTGACGACCTTCGAAGACGATCTGATGCAGGCTGTCGGTAGCAGGAATTGACGACACATTGCCGGCTCCCAGCACAACCGAAATTCCGCGTGTCTCTTCAAACTGAACCGTCTTTAACAAGCCACCGTGAATCTGACTGGCGTCAATTCCTTCGTTCATTCTCACGTGAGCTTTCAGGCCCATAAACGTAAGACTGTCAAAGTATCCGCTCGTTGGAAAAACGGGTACCGCCAAACGACCACCAGTTAATCGATAACAGCTTCCGGGAAGTCGGGGCGGCTTTCCGGCAACGATCGACTGCAGAGTCTGCATCATCAGTCGCAGTTGCCTGGCAACAACAACCGGACCACTCAAGATGTCTTCTGCAAGTAATGGAGAGCCATCCGGAAGACCTTTGGCTTTGATCGCGGCATTCGCCCAGTCATCCGCTGCGGCAACAACAGCGGCCAGTGATTCACGGCACAGCTCAATTCTGGCAGACATGGAAACAGAATGGCCTGCAGCTCTACGCGATTGCAGCGCCAAAACGACTTGCTCAACTGCGTTTGCTGACTCATTCATTAAGTGACAGTCCGTAGCTACATCTTATTAAACAGCGGCCAGCAACAGCCCACGACTCTTCACGAAGCTTCATTGCAATGCACCCAAACCAGCATCGCCTCAGATTTTAGCAGTCTGCAGCAACACGCCAACAACTCGGGAAAGCAACCACGCCTGCACGCCTGCAAAACACATTTGCAGGCGATGGCCATGGCGGCATGAAAAAAATTGTCTCACACAGCGCAAGAAAGCAGCCAACCTGGTTCAGGCTGGCTGCTGCAAATTCACACACTGCAATGCATCATCGCAGATAAGCTGATGACTGGATTAGAATTCACCAATCACTTCGCCGCCAGCTCTTGTTCCAAGAGCATTGAATACTCCCTGGTCCAGGTTTTCCGAAATGAATCGGCCAGAACCGTCGCCCAGCAGGAATTGAGATCCGCCGGTATGAGTACTTCGGAAGCCGCTTGTGCTGTCAGCCGCGGTCGTGCAGTTGTTCAAAGCACCTTCGTCGTAAATCGTTTCCACGATTGGATTCTGATTGATACGCCAAACTGTTGTACCGAAATTGCTGGCGGTAACATGGCCCGTCAAACCAGAAAGCCCAAGTGGGTTCGGCTGAGGAACAATCCATCCCTGTCCAACGTTGGATGGCGTTACAGCTGTGTTCGGTGCAGTCTTCAACGAAACTCTCGTCCACGGATTTCCGGTCGCACCTTCGCCAACACAAATTGTGTTGCTGGAACCATCAGTCATGTCACGAAAGGCATTCCTCAGGTTGATTCCAAACATGCCAACATTCGCGTTGCTGGCTGGGTTAAAGCACCAACCATCCATTGCACCTTTGCTCAGCAGATACTGATTCGCTGCCGCGTCTGTCCCAATAGGGTAGGCCGCCAAAGCCGCATTGCTGACAACTTCTGAACCTGTCGCAGATGGGCAAAGAAAAGCTGGAATTTTTGACGTCGCAACCGCGGGGGTTTGGCTTTCCCATGTCTTCGTATCAACGTACAAATTCTTCAGGTTTGACTGCTCCATATAAGGCAGAATCGAAGCGAAGGCACCGATCGAAATGTCAATTCCGAAGCTCGCTGCTGGTCGAGCACACGCTCCGACTGGAAACATGTTATAGACGTCGTGATAGTTGTGCATCGCCAATCCGATTTGCTTCAGATTATTTTTGCACTGGGTTCGTCGTGCTGCTTCTCGAGCCTGCTGCACAGCGGGCAGCAGCAGAGCGATCAGAATGGCGATAATTGCGATGACTACCAGCAGCTCAATGAGGGTAAACCCTTTGTTTCTTTTGCTAAAGCTCGATTTCACTCGGAATCTCCTGAGTACAAAATTAGGTGATCAAAACTGCGAAAATAGCCCGCAGTATCAAATTAACACGAAACTAGAGCTCAAGACACCGCCAAATGAGGGCATTTTTTTTCAAATTTTCCATTTACTGGACAAAACCACAGGGCATACGACAGATAAAATGGCGTAATGCGTATCGTCATTACTCCCTGGTGTACAACGCATCAGAGATCAGGCCGCGAAAGTTGTCCACCAACTGAAATCGGCCGTTAAGCAAATCGGGAATTAGAGCAGTCTACGATAAGAAATGATTATCTTTTGCTCTAAACCTGGGACGTTCGAACCGCCGAGCCACTCCGTAGGCGCCACGAAAATGATGCGAGCACCGTGCGCGCATCATTTTGAGTAAGACTCTAAGCTTTGCCCAATTCCGCCAGCATACGTTCGACGTTTTCCAGTTGAGCCTTCCGTTCAGCAAGAGTCTGGCGGAACGCTTCCACAACATGTACAGGTGCCTTGCCCACAAAGTTGGGACTGCTGAGTTTCGCTTCGCTGCCAGCAATTTGCTTTTCCAGTTCCAGTTTCTGCTTCTCCAGCTTGGCTGTTTCCGCAGAATTGTCGACAAGACCTTCCAGAGGAATATAACCGTCTGCATCTTTCAGGCTGAAGTTGGCGGCTCCTGATGGTGGAGTAATATCCAACCCCGCAGCTTCCAGCATTGTCTTTGCAAGGTTGTCGAATTGATCAGCAACCGCCTGCATCTGCTCTGCCACTTCAGGCGAACACTTCATGAATAACTTCAGAGGCTCTTTCGGGCTGATCTTGTAGTGTGCTCGCACATTACGAACGGCGACAACGGTCTGCTGCAGACGATCGAATCGCGATTCCAGTTCTTCACTGATCAGATCTTCGCCAAGGTTAGGCCAGTCGGCGACCATCACATTTTCAGACGCCGCGGTTTGCTCGTTTAATCCTCGCACAGCTGCCAGCTCATTCAGTTTTTGCCACAGTTCCTCCGTAATGAACGGGGCGAACGGGTGCAGCAGCCGCAACAGATTGTCGATCACCACAACCAGCATACGCTGAGCCAACGGTCGAGCTTCCGCGTCGCGCAAACGAGGCTTAAGCATTTCAACGTACCAGTCGCAGAATTCATTCCACGTAAAGTCGCGAATGGTGCGAGTTGCCTGGTCAAAGTGATAGCGTTCCAGCATGGTTGTGACCTGCTGAGCGGTTGTTGCCAGGCGGCTTAGAATCCAGCGGTCTTCCGTCTGCAGGTCTTCCGCCTTGATTTCACCGGGCGTGTAACCTTCCAGATTCATGAAGGCAAAGCGAGACGCGTTCCACAGTTTGTTGCAGAAGTTGCGTCCGTATTCGAAGCGTTCGCTGACAATACGGGCGACGGCAGCATCTTCGTCCGTCGTAAACCAGGGACTTGGAAACTGAAAGCTTTTGCCGCACTTACCGCATTGAATGGATGGAGTTTCTCCACCCATTGGCTTCATCGATTGATGCTCTTTGGTTTGAGCAGTCACGGCTTCACAGTGAGGACATTCGTAACCCACCGGCAAACGCACGTCCTGAGTTTCTCCACACAGCGACGCAATGGTGAAGCGAACCGCATCGGTACCGTACTTTTCAATCAGGTCCAGCGGATCGACGCCGTTGCCCTTTGACTTGGACATCCGCTGACCGAATGTATCCAGAATTGATGGGTGAATGTAGACGTGCTTGAAGGGCACGTCGTGCATGTTGTACAAGCCGGTCAGCACCATGCGTGCCACCCACAACGTGATGATATCGCGAGAAGTCACAAGGACGGAGCCGGGGTAGAAGAAGTCGAGGACTTCGTTTTCTCCGCTTGCTGATTTCTGCTGTCCGTCTTTGATCGGCGGATTGTTTTTCGTATCCGGCCAGCCCAGCGTTGCATGAGGCCATAGAGCAGAACTGAACCATGTGTCAAGAACATCGGGGTCCTGTTCGAAGCCGGCAGCTTCCAGTTTTTGCTCGAGGTCTTCGCAACTTTCCGGCACGCAGGCAAGCAGCAGAGTCTTGCCTTCGTTAATGCTTTCGCCACTTGTAACAGACAAACGATCGCTGCAAGCTGCCACGTCGACTGCAGATTTCTTTGCAAATTCGGACTGTGCCCAATCTGGTGAAGGCGTTTGCGGGCTATCGACTTCCAGACTCCACACCGGAATTCGGTGCCCCCACCACAGTTGCCGGCTAATGCACCAGTCTCGCTTTTCGCCGAGCCAGTCCATGTAGGTCTTAGTGTAGCGTTGCGGGAAAATGCGAACTCGATTATCGCTGACGGCATCCATCGCTGATTGCGCAAGTGTGTCCATTTTCACGAACCACTGATCGCTCAGGAATGGTTCGATCGGAGTCTTGCTGCGATCGCTGTACTTCATGGGAATCTTGCGATCTTCAACACCTTCGAAGTGGCCCAGTTTATCCATCTTTGCCACGACAGCTTTGCGAGCAACCAATCGATCCAACCCAGCGAACTCGCCGCCTTCTTCGTTGATGGTGCCATCCGCATTCATGATGCTGATCATGGGCAGATTGTTGCGCAGACCACAGGCGTAGTCGTTCGGGTCGTGAGCTGGCGTGACCTTGACCGCTCCTGTGCCGAGTTCCTTATCCGCCAGCAATGCATCGGCGATGATTGGAATCAGGCGTCCGTTAACGGGAATCTGCACGTTCATGCCGACGATGTCGGTGTAACGTTCGTCAGTGGGATGCACGCAAACGGCGCTATCGCCGAGCATGGTTTCAGGGCGAGTTGTCGAAAACCGAATCAATTTTCCAGTGGGCTTACCCGAGTCATCAACAACCGGATAGTTGAATGTCCAGAAGTGCCCATCAATGTCTTCGGTGTAAACTTCGTCATCAGCAACGGCGGTTTGCAGATGTGTGTCCCAGTTGACCAGCCGCTTGCCTCGGAAGATCAGCCCGTCATTAAACATTTTGAAAAACGTACGACGCACAGCTTTGCTGCAGACGTCATCCAGCGTAAAGCGAACTCGACGCCAATCACAGCTGGCTCCGATTTGTTTCAGCTGGTTCAGAATGCGAACTTCATATTCGTCTTTCCACTTCCAGATGCGTTCCACCAGTGCGTCGCGGCCGATGTCGTGGCGAGTCAGGCCTTCTTCTTCCAGCATGCGACGTTCCACGACGGCCTGAGTCGCAATGCCGGCATGGTCGGTGCCTGGCATCCACAAGGCTTTGAAGCCCTGCATGCGCCGCCATCGAGTTAGAAGGTCCTGTACGGTTCCGTTCAAACAGTGACCCATGTGCAGAGCACCAGTCACGTTTGGCAGAGGAATCATAATTGTATGTTGCTCTTTCCCTGCTTCGGGATCGGCGTCGCAGAAGCCTTTGGCTTCCCATTCAGACACCCAACGGGTCTGTGCTTCGGCTGGTTCGTACGCTTTAGGAAGTTCGGTAGACATGATTATGCAAGTTCAGTTGTAAAAAGTCGGAGTGCTGATTTTGTCTTTGCGATTGCGTTGGAGGCGTTATCCAACGGCACCGCGGTCTTTGTGAATTTTAAATTCGATGGCGTCAACCAAAGCTATCCAGCTGGCCTCGATAATGTTTTCACTGACACCAACCGTGCACCACATGTCTGACTTGTCTTTGCTTTCAATCATCACGCGTACTCGAGCTGCCGTGCCTTCAGTGCTGTTAATCACTCGCACCTTGTAATCGACTAAAACCATTTCCGCCAAACCGGGATATGACTCCGTCAGGGCCTTCCGCAGCGCTGAGTCGAGTGCGTTTACGGGGCCATCGCCTTCTCCAACAACGTGCTGACTTTTGTCGTTTACCATCAGCTTGATAACAGCTTCTGTAACAGGTTCTTTTGCCTGATTTTCCACGTTGACTCGGTAATGATCCAGCTGAAACGTAGACTGGTACGTTCCTGCCTCTTTCATCACCAGCAGATCGAACGACGCTTCTGCTGCTTCAAACTGATATCCGGCATTTTCCATGTCCTGCACGGCGTTCAGAATCTTCGCCTGCAGAGCCGCGTCTTCCTGCAGCTTGAACTTAGTTGTCTTAGCGACAATGTTCGCTCGCCCAGACAACTCACTCACCAGCACTCGCCGAGAATTACCCACGGATTCCGGCGTGATGTGTTCGTAGCTGTGAGCAATCCGGTTCACGGCATGGACATGCATGCCACCCTTGTGAGCAAACGCACTGGCGCCCACAAACGGCTGTCCATTGCGGAAGTTCATGTTGGCGATTTCGTAAACGTATCGAGACAGCTCAGTCAGCCGCGAAATCCCGCCTTCCACCAGAATGTCTCGCTTCAGCTTCAGCGACAGATTCGCCGCCATTGAGACAAGGTCAACATTGCCGCAGCGTTCTCCGATTCCGTTAATTGTTCCCTGAACCTGAATCGCACCCGCTTGAACTCCGGCCAGCGAATTCGCCACAGCCAGTTCGCTGTCGTTGTGGCAATGAATGCCGACAGCAACGCCGAGCTGTTTCTGCAACGCGGCAACTCCAGCGGCAATCTGTTCGGGAAGTGAGCCGCCGTTGGTGTCGCACATGCAAATCATATCGGCGCCAGCTTCTGCGGCCGCCTGCCATGTCAGCATGGCGTATTCCGGATTCGCCAGCCAGCCGTCGAAGCAGTGTTCGGCGTCGTAAATCACTTCGCGACCTTCGGATTTTACGAAGGCGATGGAATCACGAATCATGGCAAGGTTCTCTTCCAAAGAAACTCGCAATACTTCTGTCACATGCAGGTCCCAGGTCTTGCCAACGATGGTGACGACCGGAGCCTTGCTGCCCACCAACGCCTGCATGCCAATGTCGTCGCAGGCGGCAATATCCTTGCGGCGAGTCATTCCGAAGGCTGTGATCTTCGCGTGCTTCCAATCCATGTCGGCTGCGCGTTGAAAGAATTCTTCGTCTTTGGGGTTCGACAGCGGGTATCCACCTTCAATGTAATCAAAGCCAAGGTCGTCCAGTTTGCGGGCAATCAAAAGCTTGTCCTGCAAGGAGAAGTTCACGCCTTCTCCCTGAGAACCATCGCGTAACGTTGTGTCGTAAAGCTGAATTCGAGACATGATTCGGATATTTTTTTGCGAAGGGATGTGAGATCCCGGTGAAAAATGATTGGCTATTAAAACGTCAAATCAAACATTGCATGACAACGATCGAAATGCTCGCGAATTAAAGGCATTACAAAAGGCTGTCCACACAACAAAAAAGCCCTCAGGTAACCTGAGGGCTTGTATTGGTTAAGTTCTGAATTCCTCAGGCAAATCAGAAACCGCTGCCGACGATAACGTCGCAGATGTTGATAATCTGAATTGCAATAATCACAGATAACACGGTCGTTTTGCCCAAAGTTGGAATCACAGAACTTCGGATGCTATTCATTCACCCCAGCAGCGTCAACGACGAACGCCCTGAATACAAACGAACGGCCAACTTCACTAAGAATCCGCAGACAACATCCACGTAAACAGGCCGCGAGCCAGATGCATGCGGTTTTCCGCCTGAAGAAACACGATGCTCTGGTCACCATCGATAACTTCGTCAGTCACTTCCAGGCCGCGTTTTGCCGGCAGATCGTGCATGAACTTCGCCTCAGCCGGCGCCGACTTTGTCAGCTCGCGATTCACCTGAAAGCCAGTGAAGGCCTTGATGCGGCGTTCGGCTTCTTCTTCCTGCCCCATGCTGGCCCAGACATCTGTGTAAATTACGTTTGCAGTTGCCACGGCCTCATGCGGATCGCCCGTCTGGCTGACATCGCTGTCCGGATAGCGAGCTTTCAGGTCGGAAAGAAATGCGGCTGAAAGTTCAAAACCTGCGGGAACTGCCAACGTAAATTTCATGCCTGTCATGGCACAGGCAGTCGCCAGCGAAATGGCGACGTTGTTTCCGTCACCAACAAACACAATGTGCAAACCAGCAAGTTCGCCAAAAACTTCTCGCAAAGTCATCAGGTCTGTCAAAGCCTGACACGGGTGACGATCATCCGACAAAGCGTTAATGACCGGGCAGGAACTTAAGGCAGCAAACTGCTCAATCAACGTGTGCGAAAATGTTCGCATCGTGATAATGTCGCTGTAAGAACTCAGAACAGTCGCCACATCGTGCAACGATTCTCGTCCGTTCAAACCAGCTTCGGCGGTCGTTAGAAAAATTCCGCCGCCACCCAGATTCACCATGGCAGCTTCAAAACTGTTGCGAGTTCTAAGCGATGGCTTTTCGAACAACTGCGCAAGTACTCGACCAGGAAACAGCTGAGGTCGATCCCCAACCTTGTAACGAGCCTTCAAATCCGCGGCTGTGTCCAAGACAGACATCAGCTCAATGGTGGACAAATCAAGAAGTGAAGTAAGGTGCCTTGGCATAGCGATCACTGAAATTCGATTTTGTTCGCCGATCGAAGTTGTTCGACCTGGCAAAAGTTGTGTGCCTAACAAGAGCAGAGCCCTTGATCCAAAGTCGAGCCGCCAGTCGCAAACGCGACTGGCGGCTAAACAAACCGCCCAAACGAGAACAAATCCGTCGCGATAATTCGACTCTAAAAACAAAACGACTGAGGCGGCTCACAGAAGCCAACTCAGTCGAGAGGTAGTCAAGGACCGATATTGTTCCATCCCGGTTCGCCCAGGGTAAGTCTGTAAGAAGGAAATTCATCGGAATTTCTTGTAGCGAATCCTGAGGATCAGGCTGATTTGCGGCAAAAACCTAACGAAAAAAGCTCAAAGCCAACCAAAGTCAGCTTCGAGCTTGTTTCTAAAATCAAGCGGTCTTACACAAACTGCCGGTCAAAACCCGCCAATTTCAAAACCGTGACTTCCTGCTGAAACTAGTTGCAGCAGGTCTTTGGGCATTTAGGCTGCTTGCAACGAACGTACTTAACCTTAACTGGCTTGCAGCACTTTACTCGAACTGGCTTGCAACGCTTAACTTTTGGGGCTTTGCAGCAAGTTGGTTCTGGAGTGCAGCAAGTAGGCTCTGGAGCACAGCAAGTTGGAGCTGCCTGGCATGATCCACATGATGTGAATGAGTGATGGCTGCCGCATCCGCCACAGCTTGGTGCTGGAGCTGCTGCACAACCGCCACATGAGCTAACTGCAGTGCCGCCGCAGCATTCAGCTGCTGCATCAGAAGGGGCAAGGAACGATACCAAGCCGAATACCATCATGAGTGAAAGAACGTGCTTCATTGAAATCTTCTCCGCGTACTAACAATAGGTGTTTTAGCCAAAATTGGCTGGTTACATACTTAACCGTGACGGCGAAGAATAAAAACTGACGGAGCGGCAATCAACCCAGGCGACATAAGGTTCCAGCCTTTTCCACGCTTCTGGACCGGAAAAGTTAACCCGACAACCCCTTTCGACGCATTCCCCGCAATTCAACACAGCAGACTGCAGGAAACGAGATTACGCAAACAGCCCAACCCACCCCAACATACAGCTGGCACTTCGGATCTCAGAAAGTCTCGCTGATTTAATGCCGCATTGGACGCTGCAAGCATCCGAAAATCTGCTGCTGTTTCCAACGCCAGAACACGATCTTTGGCGACATCCTGAGGCAGCCTGCCAACAACGGGCGTTTCCGGGCATCAGCCCGAATGATCTGAGGCACGGCCATACTCAAAAAGATGCGCACACGGCATGCGCATCTTTCTCACTCACAGCGACGACAGAGCGGCTCGGCGAATAGAACTTTCCACGTGATCTCGCACACCACGCCACCGGGTCAAGGGCGAAGCCCTTGTTAGGCGGTCAAGTTGTTTACAACAACGTCGCCCATTTCTGTTGTTGAAATGGACGGGCCTTTCGCCGCAATATCTTTCGTACGGTGGCCATCCTTCAGTGCTTTCGCGACAGCTGCTGAAACGGCGTCTGCTTCGTCATTCAACTTCAAAGAGTGTCGCAGCAGCATGGCAACCGCCAGAAACGTTGCCAATGGGTTGGCAATGTTCATTCCTGCGATGTCCGGTGCAGAACCATGAATCGGCTCGTACAAGCCCGGACCATCGCTGCCCAGAGACGCGGACGGCAACAATCCCAGCGAACCAGGCAACATCGACGCTTCGTCGGTCAGAATGTCTCCGAACATGTTTCCAGTAACAACGACGTCGAAATCTTTAGGTCGAGCAATCAGGTGCATGGCCATGGAATCGATCAGAACAACGTCGTATTTAACGTCCGGAAACTCTTCCGTCATGACGCGTTGAGCCACCTGACGCCACAATCGAGACACCTCCAAAACGTTAGCTTTATCAACAGAAGTCAGGTGCCCCCGGCGTCCTCGTGCCGCTTCAGCCGCCAAACGAACGATGCGTTCAATTTCGCCGGTGGAGTACACCATTTCGTTATAGGCCTGCTCACCACTGGGATGTGGTCGTCGACCGGAATCGCCAAAGTAGATGCCGCCCGTTAGTTCTCTGAAGAACAGAATGTCGGTGCCAGCCACAATTTCACGACGCAACGGTGACGCATCCACCAATTCGTCCCACGTTTCAATCGGACGCAGATTGGCAAACAGGCCCAATTCCTGACGAATCTTCAACAGACCGACTTCAGGGCGAGTCTTCGCGGTTGGATCGTCCCATTTAGGGCCACCAACGGCACCCAGCAGAATGGCGTCAGAAGCTTTGCACGCGTCAATTGTGGGCTGTGGCAATGGATCGCCAAAGCTGTCGATCGCATTTCCACCAATGGGGTGTTCCGACATCGAAAACGAATGTCCAAACTTAGCGGCCACTGCTTCCAGCACGCGCTTACCCTGAGCAACAATTTCAGGACCAATTCCGTCTCCGGGCAGCAGGACAATCTTTGCGTCCACAGTGTTACCTTAATCATTCCAATGAGGCGGGGCCTCGGACCATTCAAGCTATCGTTCGGATCACGTTTTGCCGACCGTTCGAATTTCACCGGGCAGCACGTGCGTCCAACAAAGAACGTAGCCAATTTTGCGGTATTCTGACTCAAAACGGGGGTTTCAAGCTTCAAGCCAGAAAGGTTAAGCTGGAACCGACGCAATTCAACCGAGATACGACGAACGCCCACCAAATACGCCGCACTTCACAAAATTGGCGATTCGCTTCCCGACATCTCCAACACGGACCGGCGAGGATCGTCAGTCGGCCTACCTCAGAATCGTGTCTTGGGGCTCGTCTACCATGCGGTATGCGGGAGCATCCTTGATGTCGCTGGTGATCTCCAGAATTTCCGGAGCCGCCTGCCGATTGGGGTCTGGAATAACGCCCGCTGACGTCAAACTGGCATACGTCAAAAACATCATCAGCCCCAGAGCCAGCCCGTTGGGAAGTGATTCCTTGCCGAAAAACTTCAACGCACTGCCCGCAGACTTGTTCAGTTTGACTCGCACACCATCCCACTGAACGCTGTACATCTCATCCAGAATCAGGTGCGACAAAAAGCCCAACGCAACCCCCAAAGCCATCAGTAACTTTACTCTGATCTCAGGACTCGCATACGAAAGAAAAGTTACCTCCGTCGCAATAATCAACGCTGGAATGCTGTGAAACATGCCTCGATGCACGGTCAAACGCCCCAGCAATTCCGCGCCGCCATATCGCACGACTCCGTACAGCAGCAGCGCAAACAGCATTTCGCGGTCTCCACTGATTCCCAGCTGATTCGTATGCTGCAGCAGCAAAACAGGAGCCAAAGCAGAAGTGACGCCAAAAAGTTCTCGCACGGGCTTGCCGCTTTGGCTGTCCATATCCGGCAACATTCCGGAAATCCACGTCAGAATCGCGGCAATTATCGCCTGCGTGATTGAGAATCCAAACATAAAGACAGCACCAAACGCATAGGCAATGCCCATCGCTCCGCTGACTGTAATGTGTTCTCGATAAGCGGCCATAAGTTCCAACAAGGGCTTCGCCCTTGACTCAGTGGCGTGGAATGCGAAAAAGGGTGGAACGTTCGAACCGCCGAGACGCTCCGAAGTTGTGAATTAGATGGTATGAGAAGGCCACCCGCTAATTCACAGCCACTCCGAAACGTTGAATCAAGTGAAAATGTGAACAGGTTTGGCTCGATAAGGAAGTCTAGCTTTATCCGGATCTGCGCAAACCCGCGTTTCACACGCTGTAAGACACAGAAGCTTCTGCAGTAACAATTAGGCAACCTGCGCGGCAATTTCGGCCAGTGTCCGGCACATCCCTGCCGAATTGCAGTGTTTTTAGCTGTCCAATAACAGCGGTGATGACTCGCGAACCAACTGTCGGCCATGATTTCCGACTGCCGCACCAAACCACTGGCGACTCCCAAATTCGAATAATTCCGACCGCTAAAGCAGTTCATGGCAGAGAAGCAATCACCTGTCTGATTTTTTCGTTACCCTGTCGGCCTTTAGACTTCTTAATGCAGCGAACTTGTTCATGTTGAGTCAAGTTTTTTGAGCGACGTAGTCGCGTTTCTGAGCGGCAGTTCAAATGGTCTGAGGCTCAGCCTCGTTAGAGTCTTACTCAAAATGATGTTCGCACGGTGCGCGCATGTTGGTTGTAGCGACAACGGAGCGGCTCGGCGATTCGAACGCTCTACGTGTTTTTGCGTGCTACGCCACTGGGTCAAGGGCGAAGCCCTTGTTAGAAACCGGAACGTGACTATATACCAGGAAACTGATTTCCCTGAAGAAGCTGACCTGCTGACTCAGCTGAAGGCTCTGCCCGAACTTCTGGAAGAAATTCTATCGGCCACCGGCAAAGAACTGGGCCTGCAGGAACGACTGCGCGAACGACATCATCCGGCGCTGGTGCGAGCGGCATTCATTCTGCTGGACGGACGCGAAAAAGCCAAATCGCAACTTCTGCACGGCGAACAATTGTGGGTGACTCCCGTCGCCTTGCAGCAGTCAACTTCATGGGCCGTCGCACAATACAAAGCCAAACGATTTCCAGGCGGCATCAATATTCTGGACATCTGCAGCGGCATAGGAGTTGACGCCGCCGCTCTGCTGGCACGCGGCCCGGTGACGTCTGTCGACATCGATCCGGCGATGAGCCTGCGGTGCCTGTGGAACAACCAAATCTGGTCTTCAGAAACAAACCCGTCCGGCTTTCAGCACGAAGTTCAAACAACAGATGCTGCTCAAATCGACGTTTCCGGACGCATCATTCACGCCGACCCGGATCGTCGCGTCGGGCGAGACCGGCCGACAACACGATTGGAACAATACTGCCCCAACCTGGATTGGATGCACAAAGCGATCCGCTCCGCTGCCGGGGGAGCCATCAAGCTGGGGCCAGCCAGTAACTTCATGCAGAAATTTCCGGGCTGCGAAATTGAACTGATCAGCCTCAACGGCGAATGCCGAGAAGCCACCGTTTGGTTTGGCGAACTGGCCGGCGAAAACGACTTTCGAGCAACCCTGCTGCCTTCCGGAGAAACAATTTCCGTACCCAGCCTTTCCGCGTATTGCCCGCTGTCGGAAGAAGTGCAGCAATACATCTTCGACCCCGACCCGGCGATTGTGCGTTCCGGAATGCTGGAAGCAGTTGGGGAAATGCACAACCTGCAAAGGCTGGACAAAGCCGACGAGTACCTGACAGCAGGCAGCATTCCGGAAACCAGCTTTGTCACCGCCTTCCAGGTTGATGCGGTACTGGGGAATAACCCGCGTGAGCTGAATCGATATTTGAGAACAGAACCCAGCCGTGACTACGAAATCAAGTGTCGCCACCTTAGCGTCGATGCGGCGGCGGTGCACAAAAAACTACCGCGTGGTGATGGACCTCCGCGAGTTCTGTTGTTCATTCGCCTGAACGGAAAAGCGAAAATCGTCGTCGCACGAAGAATTCAAAACGCTTGAATAGTCGCGATTTCCCGATCGACAAAGTCGCTAAGCGGTTTGTAAATTACAAGGTTAGTAACACGCTGCTCAGGAAATCGACATGGATTGAGCTGGCAGCAACAAAATTCGAGGCAGTGGACTCACCACCATTCGTCAGTGTTGTGCTCATCAATTGAAGTCATCACACGTGCAGGACGAAAACACGACAAGGATGCGTCACGCGGGAACTAACCCGGCACAGACGCAATAGAACGCCTTGACGTGTTCTTACAGGAAGTTCTGTTGAGACGGAAATCACATGAACAACGTACTTACAGTCATACTTGCAGGTGGTAAAGGGTCTCGACTTGAACCACTCACGCTGGACCGCAGCAAACCAGCCGTGCCATTCGGCGGCGGGTTTCGCATCATCGACTTTGCTCTGTCCAATTGCATCAACAGCGGACTGCGAAAAATTCTGGTTGTCACTCAGTACAAAGCCGCCAGCCTGGAACGACACATTGAACGAGGATGGCACTTTATGTCATCCGAACTTGGCGAATTCGTCACAGTTCGCCCGCCGGAACAACGCGTTGACGAAAACTGGTACCTGGGAACCGCAGACGCGCTGTATCAAAACATCTATACGATAGAACAGATTGCCCCGCGGCACGTGCTGATTCTTAGCGGCGACCACATCTATCAGATGGACTATTCCGGTTTCATCGCAGACCACATTCAATCAGAAGCCGATTGCACCATCGGCTGCCTTCCCGTTCCCTTAAACGAAGGCCAACGCTTCGGTGTGATGAACGTTGACGACGAAAACCGAGTGATTGACTTTGCAGAAAAGCCAGACAATCCAAGCCCCATGCCGAACGATCCAGAACAGTGTCTGGCATCAATGGGAATCTACGTTTTTCGGACGGAGTTCCTGTTCGAACATCTGTGCCGCGACGCCAACAAGCCCAACAGCGAACGAGACTTTGGCAAAAACATCATTCCTTCAATTATCGACAAGCACCTTGTTCGAGCATGGCCTTTTGTCGACAAAAAGACAGGGCAGCCAGCCTATTGGAAAGACGTCGGCACGCTGGATTCTTACTACGAAACAAACATGGATCTGATTTCCGTCGATCCAAAATTCAACCTGTACGACGCAAACTGGCCCATCCGTTCGTACCAACCCCCACTGCCGCCGCCGAAGTTTGTCTTCAACGACACAACGCCCGGAAATTTCCGAGTCGGCTATGCGGTCGACAGCATGGTTTGCCCAGGGTCAATCGTATCCGGCGGAACCGTCGAACGTTCAATTCTGGGGCCATCCGTGCGTATCAGCAGTTACGCAGAAGTGCGAGATTCGATCTTATACGAAGGCGTGAAAGTCGGACGCTATGCTCGTATTCGTAAAGCGATCATTGACAAAAACGTGCAGATTCCAGAAGGCATGCGAATCGGCTACGACTCGGACGAAGACCGCCGACACGGCTTAACTGTCAGCGAATCCGGAATTGTCGCCGTCCCGAAAAATGCCCGCTTCGAACAAAACTCAAATGTCATGAAACCGCACATCGGCCAGCTGGAAGCCAGAACAAACAGCATCCGCTCTCAGGAGACTCCGTAATCCCGCCGGCCCACCACAGCATCTGCCAGGCGGCACAGAACAGAGTGAGCGATCCTGAATAAAGTTGAATCATCGCACAGCCACCACGTGATTTAACATCGTTAAGAAAACGGGGGCCTCCGCAGCTTCAACGCGGCAACGATCACAATCATGCACGATACAGTTCAACCGTGCGGCCATCCGGATCCGTAACCAACGCCACATAGCCCCACGGCGTATCTCGGCCCGCTTTGACTACGCAACCACCAACGGAATCTGCAAGTTCAACAAAGGCGTCTGGATCGGCGATGGCAAACCCAAGCCTGGTGTTAGCATCAACAGTCTGATTGTCGGACAACGGATAGATTTCGAAAACGCCATCCCCAAGCGGCGCAGAATAATGCAACGGCCCCTGACCATGCCGCTCTTCCGCAAACGTAAGCCCAAGCGATTGATAAAACTCAACAACCGACGCGATGTCGTGAGTTTTAAGAACAAGCAATCGAAGGGAAACGTCAGCCATGATTTCTGTTAAAGCAACCTGCAAAATGCTGTCGAGGGTTCTGGCTCGCGGCCAGAAGTCAGCGTAATACGCTGTAGCCTGCAGTCCAGAACAGGAAGATTCTTACCGACGCTGCAAAAAACAAAGTGGATAATTTTGAATTACTACAAATCGTACCAGGACCAGTTCGTACTACCAAACAGAGAACCTTCACCCGCAGCTAATTGGGTAAACACTATGTTGGCCAGCGTGACGAAGTAAGTTCATCGACCTTCGCCCAATCAATGAAATGCGATTGAGGTGCCCACAACTTTTTGACTCGACGTGCGAGCCCAAGATCCCGCAGGAACGCGCCGAAGGTCATTGCCGCGAATCCCCAGGGCCAATGTGACGTAATGGCCGAATCCCCAGACGCGGCCAAAAATGCGAGCACAGTCGTGCCTGCGACGCCAATCAAGACCAGCAGCGGCGTACCCGGCCATTTGCTGAGGGCTCTCATCACGGTCGGAGGATTCTGGCGAGCATCTGCAAGTTTTGCAGCAATCGCACGCAACACCAACGGATCAACAGAAGGGAAAGTTTGCTCGCTTGCGGAATCGTACGGATTGTTGTGACTCATCTCGTCCATCCAACGGAAGGTTTGCCAACACAGCCCCACGACGAAGCGGTTGGGTTTGAACTGGAACCGGGCGTGCACTGCAACATAGTGTACCAAGGCCAAACCTGCGGGACACGCCTTGCCTGAACAGCAAAACGTGGTGCCCGTTCCCACACCGCCTCATCGTTTAACCCGAGGTCGCAGACCAGCCTGTGAAAACATAGTCTGCGACCACGAATTAATTGGAGATCTTATTTCCGCACTGTCCCATGTGACTGAATCGCAACAAGCCACATCGAACAAACGCACTACCAACCAGACCACCTGAACCCGCTGCCCCTCCGCGTCTCCCTTGAACACAGATTTGAAGTCCGGCTCGTACCTCGCGAACTTCAAATCCTAAATTGTTCGTGGACATTGAACTACCAGATCGCGTTGCCGATGAGAACAGCGCACGCGAGGCACGGAAAGAAGCCCCAACGCATTGTAAAGGTATCGGTCGCAGTTAATTCGTCGCGACTACGGACCGAAACGAATGCGATTGCAAGCCAGTGTGCAACGACAGCAGCAACGCAAACGCGTAAACCACGCCCGCCGTCCAGCAACATTGCTGCGAGAAGCAGGCAAGGTAATTGTGTCGACGCGATTGCCGTTAAGTGTGGACGCACATGGGAGAAGTCGACATTGCGTGATGTCATCGCGGATGATTCCTGCGTGATGTAAAGCCGAAAACCGACCCAATGAACGACCGCCATAGATGCGACGAACAACGATGCCCGCACCACAGCGGTCGAAACGTCCGTCGAGAGCCAGAAGGCGAGCAGAAAGGCAACGCCTGCAAGTGAGCTGACCACGAACGAGACGGACAGCACTGGTCGAGCAAGCGTTGTGTCCATTTGGCCTATATCCACCAACGGAAGGTTTTTACGACACCGCCCTGAACGAAGCGAGCGATGCCTGAACTACGAGAAATTGTACCAAAGCCAACGCCCATTTCCAAAGAGCCAAGGTGTACCGAAGGCCTATCGTAAAAACCATGTTGAGCGGCTTGCGCTACCGATCGGACCAATAGTCGGGAGATCGCGAACCATGGGCGACAGCGATTACGACGACGTCCTCACCGACCATGCGATAGATAATGCGAAACGGAAACCGACGCAGCAGAAAATATCGGTGCCGTGCGTCGCACAACGGATAGCGTTCAGGATCCGTTGCAATCTGTGCCAAAGATCTACCGAACTCGGCATCAAAATCGTTAGCGGCATCAATGCTGCGAGCGGCATACCACTTCAACGATTCGCTATAGTCAATCTCTGCGGCGGAGCAAAGATGACATTAGCCATCAAGTCCGGCCTTTCGGCGAGCACGCTCACGAACTTCAGCCCAGGGAGCACCGGTCATTTCGCCAGCATCATAAGCATCGCTGCGTCGATTGGCTTCGTTGACCCATTGGGCGTCGGGCGGAACCCAATCGGCAGGCGACACGTTGTCCCAGAGAGCGGCGATGAGCTGTGCACGTTCCGTTGATGGAAGGGATTGAGCGGCGGTTAGAATTTCGTGTATTGTAGTCATGCCCGAATTATACCATCTGGACCGCACAACGGAAATTTTTTTAGACACCGCCCTAAACGAAGCGAACGATGTTTGAACTACCAGAAATTGTAGCAAGGCCAGCCCGCGTTGCCAAAGTGGGAAGGTGTGCCGAAGGCCTAGCGTAAAAACCATGTTGTCGGTCACGTACGGTAGACGTCAGCGCCACAAACGGGACACCGGGCATTCTTGGCGACAGAGCGAACGGTGGATTCACATGTCATGCAGGTTCCGGATTGGCAAATTGGATGATCGTCCACGAAATCGGCATTGGCAGGCACACCGATCAGGTCGATATCCCAAGGTTCGTCAGGAAGTTTCTGGGCGCCAGCGAGAACAAAGTGGCCGTTCCATTCCGGTAAATCCGATGTGTTGCGATCAGCTACAGCGCGATAGAAAAACTCGGCGAACTGCTTGTCTGTCAGTGTGTTCAGCCAAGCGATGGCCCGCGATTCATCCATGATTAGTGACCGACAACGGAAGGTTTTTACGACACCGCCCTGAACGAAGGGTACGATGTCTGAACTAGCAGAAATTGTACCAATGCCAGCCCGCTTAACCAACCAAGGAAGATGTGCCGAAGGACTAGCGTGAAAACCATGTTACCCGCCCGCAGCGTTAGAGTACGGAAACACCACCGGAGTTGCGGCAGAATGAGACGAATTCTCGCAGCCATTTTTCAGTGGCACTGTAGTTCTTGTGTACGTCGGAACCTTTGTGAAATTTGAAGTCGTCAGGTTCCGTTGTCACAGAGAGGTCGAGCTTGACACGGCCATCTGCCGGAAGGGTTGGGAGAACGTCATTCTCGATGCGGTCAGCAATCTGCACAGCCTCTTCGGATGTCAGTTCCGCGCCGCAACATTGAATCTGCATGAGTTCAAGGCGTTCGCCATCAATAAGACCGAAAGTTGCAATCAACTCGGCAGTCGGTCGCCAGTTCCAGAAGTTGACGCTCACAGCCTCAACGGATTCATCGGTTGGAATAAGTATGAAGCCCATTGGGGTAGGTCGGACAACGGAAGGTTTTACGACACCGCCCTAAACGAAGCGACCGATGCCTGAACTACGAAGATTGTACCAAGGCCAGCCCGCGTGACCAACCAAGGAAGGTGTGCCGAAGGCCTAGCGTAAAAACCATGTTAGCCGCCCCGGTGAACTACGAGAGAAGCCTGCCAACAAGGAAGTCGGTGAACGATTCAGCCATGTCATGAACGCCGCCGAAGTCGTGGTCCTCGACAATAAGTTTGCCAGTTGGCGAGTGAATACCAAACGGATTGCCAGAACCATCCCAGCCAATCACGAAAACGTCACGCATCGTCCAGCCACCTTCCGCGGATGATTCCGCGTTGAACTTGTGGTGCGAGTCTCGCAGTTGGTTAATGTCATCCACCCAGTCGCAGCCAACCGTGCCGCCGCCGCAAGTCGTGAGAAACCAGCGGAAGTCTGGGGGTATCGGTGCGTAGTCTGCCTCGAATGCAGCAAGTTCGTTCTCGCTTGCCACTGGATAGCGGCATCCAGCTGGCAAAGCGCGGAATGCGTCAACGATCTTGGATTTGAGCGATGCGTCCACGAATGACTAGCAGCGTGTCCGGTAAGTGAGTTGTGGTGTGGCGATTGAGTGATGGGAAT
>CALFSX010000189.1 GCA_937916515.1 uncultured Planctomycetaceae bacterium
CCGGACCCCTTTATTCTTTCCGTTTTGTTAGCTGGCCGTGTTTGGCTGTGAGCTGCTGAGCAACTGGTCAACATCGGCACGATCTTGCAATTGCATTAGATGGAGAGCGTTCGCTGACAGGAACGACTTGAGTTTACTCAAGTTGCATCCGAAATGCCAAAGAATGCGACGGCGAGCGTACCAAAGTAAACTTCTGGGTTTGCTCGCACCTAATCGAAGACGCATGAAGACCTGCTCGTACGTCGTTAGTAGAACAAAGACGAAGAGAAAAGGTGCGAAAAGCAATGATAAGAGCGGAGGAAGAACGATAGAGCGCAGTGTGTCGAAATTCCCGAACTCTTGGTAGTGAGCGATGGCATCGGCAACTGACAGGTAAAGCAGTGTGAAGCCGATTATCGCCAAAACCCAGCCGGTTAGTGTGGCAACTGGTTTGTGTTCATCTCGCAGACTACTAACAGCATTGAGGAGGACGACGAACGTCATGAAGGGGACGAAAAGGAGTTCGCCCGTCAGTGAGAAATTGAATGCATTGACCACGAATTCGACAAGTAAGACAGCCTTGATGTTATCTTTGGCGACGGCTTTGAAGATGTTTTCGTTGTCTTTGGATGTGACGAAGTTGGCGACCATTACGACGCCACTGAAGCAGAACCAGAGAATCGTGTCTTTAACAAAGCCCTGATGCCACACGTGAACTGCCCAGAGTAGCCAGACAACCGCGACTGTGTACACGGCAATTGCCAGTACGGACATGACGATGAGGGGGTGAAAAAACGTTCGGACCACGTTGGCGATTGCGGAACGGACGCCGGACTTTGTGAAAAGCCACGCGGAAAGGGGCACAAGCCAGATTAAGGTGGCTATCTCGCGGTTACTGAACAACGTCGCTTCGTCGGGAAGGGGTGTGGATGCTCCAACGGGAAACGGATGGAAAGGCGAATCGGATCAGTGAAAACGAGAAGTTTTTTGCCAGCTAACAAAATAATACTTGGAGATCTTGCTGGGTATGACGCCATACCTGAGGTTTGTTCCCGATTGGTGTCAGTCTATAGCCACCTGGTGGTACATGCAAATCATGATGGGAGCGACCTGATCAGCGAAGGCGACTAACTGGAAAGCTTGCTGTTGCACTTTGTGGTCAGACCATTCGCAGCTCGCATTTTGTTGTGGCTTGTGGCCGCAAATGCTGGCGCAGAATCAAACGCGATTTGGAAACCGTCAATACTCTCAGCCTTCAGTCAGCTGAGAGTATTTAATGCGTGTTTGCGTTTTCTATTGCGACGATTCTTCTGGCTCTGGAACGGGCAACATTGGCAGCCCGCAGTGTTCTTCCACGGCACTCGCCATCTGGCACAAACGACCCATGATTCGTCGGTAGAGTTCCACGAAATTGTCGACGACGGAATTGATGGCGGCGTAGACTTCACCAGGGTTGTCGATGCCAGGGATTTCGTTGCACAGATAGTTTCCGATCGTCATCTCCTTTTCCAGATGCTGAAACGGATAAGGTACGCTGCCGATCGAATTCAGCAATCTGCGGATCTGCTGTGGTACTTCTGTCATGCTTTTCCGCGTTTCGCGATACAAGCCTTCTGACTCATTGCCAGCTTCAAGCAACTGTAAGCACACCAGGAACCTTTCCGAATCACTCCGAAACTTCATCAACTCGGGCAGAGTTTCCATCAGTGTTTGCAGCGCCGGCAATAGTTTTTCGTCGCACTCCTTTGCCCATGAACGTGTTTCCGGTATCGCTTGCTGCAGTGACGAATCGTTCAGCAGACCGACCGCCTTCCATAAGCGTTGCTGAAACAAGCCTTGAAAGACGATGTAGTCTGATGTTGCGTTTGCCCACCCTGAGTTGATTGACTGACACTCGCTGGTAATCAGCGATTTCGAAGACAGGTTGCGGCTAAATGTCGTGGCGGGAACTTTGTAGTCGGCATCCAGCAATAGGGTGGCACGCACGCACTCGCTCAGTTCCGTATCGGCTTTCCCGATACGTTCCAGCGTCTGGCGCTGCTGAGCAACCGATGCTACCAATGATTCTCTAAGTCGACCGAATTCGGATGCTTCGTCGCCCTGAAACTGTTGATGAGGCAGTTCAGTAAACGGGACAGGAAACGCATGCAGCGGAGTCCATCCGTTCTGGCAATAGGATTCCAAAGCCTGGGAAGCTTTCTTTTCAGCTTCGCGTGTGGCCACAATTTCCTCCGTCGGCTGCAGGCGATCTTCCCGAAATTCCTTCCCCAGCACAGATCGATACATGCTTACCTTTGCCCGATGACTTACTGCGACAAAGTCGATAAACAGATCTGTCGCTGGCGCGTCCAGATGAAACACACCGGCAGCATTTTCCTTCAGGCCGCTCGCAATTCGTTCTCGGTCGCATGGGTGAGTGTCCAGCCATCCGGTTTTGCCTTCGGAAATCTGTGTGTCGATGTATTGTTCGACTTTTTCTGGAAGCTCATCCGCATTCAGGGCCACCAGGCGAATCAGGTCGTCAGCAAGTCGTCCTTCACGATACGCCAGCGATACATCGGAAAAGGCCATGTTGTGAGCCACCATAAGTTTATGCAGTCGACGCGTTGTCGGTTCGATTTCGTCACTTCCGGAAAATCGTACTTCGTGTCGGTCTGCGTCGAATTCCATCTGACGCAGCAGCAATCCGCTGACGCTGTGTCCGATCAACATCAGCACCCAGAGAATGCGGCGAGTCAGCCAAACGCAGCCGCGCGCCAGATAGAAAATTACACCAATTCGAATATCGTTTTCCTTCGACCAGCGTTCCAGATTCACATCCCAGGAATCTCGTTCATAAACAACGCGTGTAAACCAGTGGCTGACCGTGCGAACGATGTAACTTAGGCGCATGCCACCGCCCTGAGCGAAATGGCCGAATTCGTGCGCAAGAATTCCGCCGAATTGTTTCAGCGTCATTCCCGTAATCAATGGCAGGCCAATCGTCAGAACAAGGTCGTTTCCCAGCAGCATGCTGAACCAGCCACGGTGAAAACTGGCGGACGCATTGACCTGGCAATCGACATCGATTCTTTTTGGACGCGGTGCGTGAAAGGTGTCGCACAATTTATCCACAAACTGAAACAGGATTGGTTCGTCGTCGCGAGAAAGGGACGTCGGAAGATTTGGTTTTGGCGCGCGAGAAAACAGTGGTTTCAGCATGAACATCACTGCTGTGACACCAGCAATCAGCGGGCCAATATAAATTACTGCGGCAGCGATCACGCCTCGGCCGCGAACGTTGTTGAAGATACCGATAGAATGGATGGCGTGGTAATACACCACAAAGGCAAACGCGCAAGCGATTGCAACATAGATAATCGGCAACAGCACCATGATGAATGCCGACAGCAACAGCGCAAACTTGTACTGAATCGGCGTTCTGACGGGGTCAATCTTTCGTTCGATCGCAGCCAGCAGTTTTTCGCGGCGAACCTGTTGCTCGTCCGTCATTTGTCGCCCCATATTGACTTACCCCTCTGTGTGCAAGAAAAACAGTGTAGGGAATTTGTTTGGGGTTGTCCTACGCGACGACGTTGCCCAATCGTCATGCCCGCGAAAATTGTCTCGAGACTTCAAAAAC
Organism: uncultured Planctomycetaceae bacterium; assembly: GCA_937916515.1. Classification (GTDB taxonomy): domain Bacteria; phylum Planctomycetota; class Planctomycetia; order Planctomycetales; family Planctomycetaceae; genus Fuerstiella. The sequence goes on from CALFSX010000189.1 coordinate 3,602, forward strand.
ACGTTCGTGGCGTGCCACGGTTTCAGGAACTGGACGCGGCAAATTCGTAAGCAGTTCAGGCGTTAGGCCCGGTTTTTATTGTGAAAGTTTCGTGACCGGGGCCATCGCCCAAGCGGCTAATTGTTTGTGATGGCCAGGTTTGGGGGCGGTTCTTGCTGCGTAAGCTTCCGGCTGGCGAAATGGAAAGCAGGATGCTTGCCCCACTTTCAAACTGGCCATACTGTTCGTTGCCGTGGTACATAACGAAGACTGAATGAAGGAAGAGTTGTGTCAATTGAGTATCATCCGCAGATTGTTTTTACGATGCTGGCGTCTTTCTGAATTACGGCCAAACAAACCTGGAATACGAAGACTCAACAGATATGGCGGATTGGGACGTAATTGTTATCGGTTCCGGCATTGGCGGGCTGAGCGCAGCCGTGGCACTGTCTAACCTTGGTAAACGCGTGCTGGTGCTGGAACAGCACTACCTGCCCGGCGGATGGACGCATTCGTTTTCGCTGGAAGGTCATAAATTCAGTCCCGGAGTTCACTACATTGGACAGCTGAATGAGGGTGGTCGTACGCGCGAGATTTTTGAAGGCCTGGGAATCGGAGCGGATCTAGAATTTCTTGAACTGAATCCCGATGGATACGATCACATCGTCTTCGAAGACGAGACCTTCGATATTCCGTCCGGACTGCAAGAGTACGTCGATCGACTGATCGCCCGCTTTCCTCAGGAACGAACGGGCATCGAACGCTATTTCGCCTTGATGCAGCAGGTTGACCGTGGACTATCGATGGCGGCGGATGCCACCGGAATTCTTGATAAGCTGAAGTTGCTGTTCACTGCACCAGCGATCGTCTTTAACGGGCTTAAGCCGGCCAGTCAGGTGATCGATCGATTTGTGACCGACATTAAGTTGAAAGCAATTCTGGAATCTCGCGCCGGTGATCACGGTATGATGCCGTCACGAGTTCCCTTTGCACTTCATGTGGCAATCGAAGCTCATTATTGGAACGGCGGTTGGTATCCCAAAGGTGGCGCTGGATCGATTCCGAAAGCATTCATCTCCCGCCTGAAGCACAACGGCGGCGAAATCCGCATGCGCACAAAGGTTGACCACATCCTGCTGGAAGGCCACGGCACAAGTCGCCGCGCAGTTGGTGTTCAGCTGGAGAACGGCGACCAGATTTCCGCACACACGATTCTGTCCAACGCCGACGCATGGATTACCTATCACAGTCTGGTGGGCGCGCAACATTTGTCGGCGAAGCTGTCTTCACGAGTTTCAAAACTGGAACCGTCGGTTAGCGCGCTCAGTTTGTTTCTTGCCACGGATTTGAACATCGATGCGCTCGGCCTGGATTCCGGCAACTACTGGATCCTGAATGATCCCAGTGTCGATGCGACTTACGAAGTCTCTCATCAGGACGAACTTGCGGATGATGGACCATTTCCCGGAGGATTTCTGACGGTCACGACTCGCAAAGATCCCTCAAAAATGAATGCCGGACTGCATACAATGGAGGCCTTCGTGTTTGTTTCATTCGCGGCGTTCGAACGCTGGCAGAACAGCTCTGCAGGTGACCGACCGGAAGACTACGCCGCCTTCAAGGCAAAACTTACTCAGCGCATGCTTGCGACAATTTCGCGGGTCGTGCCCGGTATCGAAAATCATCTGAAGTTGTGCGAACTGGGTACGCCGCTGACCAATGTGCACTACTGCAACGGCTATCGCGGCAATATCTATGGGACCGCCAAATCGAAATCACAAATCGGCTCCGGTGCCCTGCCCGTCAGGACAGAAATCTCAGGACTGTTTCATTGTGGCCAAAGCACGGCCGCTCATGGAGTCCTTGGTGCAATGGCAACGGGTGTGATGGCGGCTGAGCAAATCGCAGGCTGCAGCCGTGACAAAGTCCTCGCTTTTGCCGCCGCCGGAAAAATTACGTTGTCGTGATTCGGCGGCAAATTGGCAGAACCGTGCGTCGTGAATGTCGTCAACAGGCTTATACGTCACCAGCCATCATCCACCGTCGAATTGAGCAGCGCTTGCACCACCTGGAAACACGACAATGGCAAGAGCCGCTGTCCCGGCGATAACAAGTGGTCTGGCGGTGTAGACAGAACGTTTCGCTTAGCCTGATTTTGTTATCGATGAGTGAAGCGTTGCCTGTATTTCAGCGGTGTCAGGCCTGTGCTGGACTTGAAGTGGCGAGCCAGATGGCTTTGATCGTAGAAGCCGCATTCGGTGGCGATTTGAGCCAGCGGCAAGTCGCTGTGTTCCAGCATGTGACGGACAACTCCGATACGCACTTCGCGCAGGTAGCGGATGGGCGAGATGCCAAATTTGTTTGAGAACTCACGCTGCAGTTGGCTCACCGATAAATGGACGTGCTCGGCCATCTGAGTCACATCGATATCGCTGGCGTAGTTTTCCGTCACAAAGGCAATCACACTGGCCAGTCGACTGAAGCCGGCTGAATCTTCTGTGGAATATTCATACGGCCGTTTGAGTCCGGCGATGCCAACCACTTTGCCTTTGCGATCGTGGAGCGGAATCTTGCTGCACAAGTACAACTTGGGGACGCCGTTCTTGCCGGGCACCATCCAAACCTGATCAGACAGTGATTCGCCCGAAGTGATCACTCGCTGATCCTCGGCGACATACTGAGTCGCGATGGCTGGCGGGAAGAAATCAAAATCGGTGCGGCCCACCAATTCATCCGGATGGCTTGCTCCGACAACCTGGCAGACCACTTGGTTCGCTCGCACAAAGCGACTTTTCGCATCCTTGATGTACATGTAAACGCCCGGAATTGTGTCGAACAAATCCAGCAGAGTGCGTGGGCGAGCCAGCTTTGCGAAAAAGCAGTCCTGCCATTCTTCCGGGTTTCTAAGTGTTGCAGTCATGCGGCAAATGTACAAATTTTTGCAGGGAATCTGCAATACGCGGGGAGCTTCTTCTGTGACAATTCTGCCCGTGACATCACCGCACACTTTGGACGTGCGGCGACTTCCAACGATCTCTTACTTCACGAAACAGATGATGCAGACTTCAACTCTTTCAACCGACCTGAATGCTGAAACCGCCGCCGCTATGCTGGACGCCGCCATCCAGAAATCCATGGAAGTGGGCGTGAAGATGAATATCGCCATTGTTGATGCCGGAGCCAACCTGAAGGCCTTTCATCGCATGGACGGCGCGTGGCTGGGTAGCATCGATATTGCCTGTAAGAAGGCAAAGACGGCTCGTTTCTTCGACATGCCGACCGGATCAATTGGCGACATTTCGCAACCCGGCGGCCCTTTGTACAACATCGAACATTCCAACGGCGGACTGATTTCTTTCCCCGGCGGATTACCGCTGATCAATGATCAGGGTACAGTGATTGGGGCGATCGGCGTGTCTGGATCAACCGTCGAAGACGATCACGTTGTTGCTCAGGCGGGCGTTGATGCGGTGACGGCAGTCTGTACTTAACCGTTTTGCGGCGTAGAATTGTTCTGGAAGGTTGCCCGTTGCGTTGACCACAAAACTGCGTTTACTGGGTGCTTCAGAAGTGCCCCAGTCGTACAAAATTCGAGAGAGATCATGATCACTCACTTTCCATCGTTTCAGGTTTGTGTAATTTCGGCGGTGAGCCTGCTGTTTGTAGCGGCATCTAGCGGTGTCTCGTTTGCCGACGAGCCTCTGCAGTACAACCGCGACATTCGTCCGATTCTGGCGGACAACTGCCTGGCATGCCATGGGCTCGACAACATCGGTCGGCAGGCAGACCTGCGTCTGGATGTTCGCGATGCGGCCGTCGATGCTGGTGCCATCGTTCCCGGCGATGCCGACGCCAGTGAAATGATTGCTCGCATCCTGAGCGACGATCCCGACACAGTCATGCCGCCGCCGTCGACAAAGAAAACCGTGACCGCCGCGCAGCGCGATTTGCTCAGACGCTGGATCTCCGAAGGTGCCAATTACGAAAAACACTGGGCTCTGATTGCCCCCACTTTGCCACCAGTGCCATCCATTGAAAATGCATCCGCCGAGCATGCGAAGTGGGCGAAAAACGAAATCGACGCCTTTGTTCTGGACCGCCTGCTGCGTGAAGGACTAACGCCCGCCGCAGAAGCCGATCCGCGCGTTCTGTTTCGTCGACTTAGCCTGGACACCACCGGACTTCCACCACAGCCGGCCGATGTGGAAGCGTTTGTGGCCGACTACAAGGCCAATGGCGACGCGGCACTGTCGCAGTGGATCGATCGCCTGATGGATTCAGACGCCTGGGGCGAACATCGCGGACGTTATTGGCTGGATGCCGCTCGTTACGCCGACACGCACGGAATGCACTTTGACAACTATCGTGAAATGTGGCCGTATCGAGACTGGGTGATCCGGTCGTTCAACAGCAATCAGCCTTTCGATCAGTTTACGATTGAGCAACTTGCCGGCGACCTGCTGGAAAATCCATCGATCGATCAACTTGTTGCCAGCGGCTTTCAGCGTTGCGCGATGTCGACCAACGAAGGCGGCACCATCGACGAAGAAAATCTGGCTCTATACGCCACGGACCGCGTGCAAACGTTCGGCTGGGTTTATCTTGGTCTGACCACCAACTGCTGCCAATGCCACGATCATAAGTTCGATCCGATCAGCATGAAGGATTACTATTCGCTGGCAGCGTTCTTCCGCAACACAACTCAGCCCGCCAAAGACGGCAACGTCAAGGATGGCCGAGGCCCCGCGATTCGAGTGCCCATGGAAGCTGATCGAGCTCGCTGGGCAACCATCGACGGCGAAATCGCGGCCGCCCGGTCAGCTCGCGACGCCCGCAAGGCGATGGCTCAGGAACCATTCGCACAATGGCTGACGTCAACTTCCGCCGATGCCATTCGCGAAGCAATTCCAGCGGAAGGCCGTCTGGCGTATCTGCCTTTGACCGAAGGCACGGGCAACAACGTTGTGGGCACCGGCGATGTGGGCGAAATTAAAGTGATTGGCAACGGCAATCTGGAGTGGCGCGAAGACGGAAAACTGGGGCCAGCCATTCAGCTGAAATCCGGCAGCACTCTGGAAGCCGGGGCTCTGGGAGACTTTGCACTGGACCAGCCGTTTTCGCACTCCGAATGGATCCGCACGTCGAATCCCGGACAGCACGCTTCTCCGATCGCACGCATGGACGAAAAGAACAAACATCGCGGCTGGGACCTGTTCATCATGGGCGGTCGACTGGCCATGCATCTGATCGAAAGCTGGCCGGAAAATGCGATCAAAGTTTCGACAACCGGCAACGTGATTTCCAAAGATACCTGGCACCATGTCTGCGTGACCTGGGACGGCAGTGGCAAGCCGGAAGGTGTCACCATTTATGTCGACGGTAAACGACAGCCGACCAGGATCGACACGAACACGATTCAAGCGAACGCTGATATTCATACCGACACTCCGTTCCGCATCGGACAACGCAGTGACGCATCTGTCTTTGAAGGCGGATCCGTTCAGGACCTGCATCTGTTCAATCGAGCACTGAACGCCGACGAAGTGGAACGGCTGCGTTCTTACGAACTGCTGGCCAGATCGCTGGACGTCAAACCCGATCAACGGACCGAGCAACAACAGGCGGCGCTGCTGGACTTTTATCTGAATCATCACGACTCGGAATTTCCGAAACTTGCCGCCGCTGTCAGCGAACTTGAAGGTGTGAAAGCGGCCATCGAAGCTCGCAGCCCGATCACTCTGGTTCAGGCCGAACGCAAAGATCGCCCGGCCATGGCCAACATTTTGATGCGTGGTCAGTACGACAATGTGGGCGATGAAGTTGCTGCCGCTCCTCCTGCCGCTCTACATCCCTTCGCAGACGATGCACCCAAAAACCGGCTGGGACTGGCTCAGTGGGTGGTGGATCCGGCCAATCCGCTGACGGCGCGAGTCACCGTGAACCGCTTTTGGCAGGAAGTCTTCGGACACGGCATCGTGACCACGGCAGAAGACTTCGGGGTGATGGGATCACCGCCAACTCACCCGGAACTTCTGGACTGGCTGGCGACCGACTTCGTGGCCAATAACTGGGACGTCAAGCGGCTGTTCAAGCAGATTCTGATGAGTGCCACGTATCGCCAAGCGACCACCTTCACCGCCGAGAAACTGGCCAAAGATCGTGACAATCATCTGTATTCGCGAGGTCCCCGGTTTCGTATGGATGCCGAAATGGTTCGCGACCTGGCTTTGTCGGTCAGCGAGTTGCGTTCGCCCAAAATGTTCGGGCCGGGAGTTCGCCCGTATCAACCAACTGACATCTGGAGCATGGTAGGGCTGCCCGGTGGCGATACTCGCAACTACAAACAGGACACCGGCGAGAATCTTTACCGTCGTTCGCTGTACTCATTCTGGAAACGGATGGCACCACCGCCAAGTCTGGAAGCCTTCAATGCTCCCAGTCGAGAAGTCTGCACGGTCCGTCGCGAACGAACCAACACGCCTCTGCAGGCTCTGGTCACGTTGAACGACCCTCAATTTGTGGAAGCGGCTCGCAAGCTTGCCGAAGTGGCCGTCAAGGAAAATGGAAACGATAACGTCCGCACGATGAACGCCGTTGCCACTCGAGTTCTCAGTCGGCCGTTCAGCAGCGACGAAATGTCCATTGCTCTGGCAACTCATGCCGATCTGGCCAAGCACTATGCCGATCATCCTGACGACGCCAAAGCACTGCTGGCATTCGGCGAATCTGCCGTCGATGCGTCACTTGATCCGGCGACTCTTGCAGCCTGGACCATGACCTGCAACGGAATTCTGAACCTGGACGAAGCTCTGACCAAGTAGCCCGCCTGCTTCCAGCGTCCCTGCTTTTAGCCCCAAACCGAACAAACCCAACAAGCGAGACAACCCGATGAACCTATTCGATGAAGCAAAACTGCTGCAGACTCGACGACACTTTCTGGCCGGCGGAAAGCATCTGCTGGGCGGTGCCGCACTGGCGTCGCTGCTGGGGCAGGTCGGCGCGTTTGCGTCAGACCAGCACAGTGTGGGCGCACACAGCGTCGGGCCGCATTTTGCCGCAAAGGCGAAACGAGTCATCTATCTGCACATGGTGGGTGGCCCGTCTCAAATGGATCTGTTCGACTATAAGCCGGCCATGCAGGAAATGTACGACAAAGACCTGCCGGAATCGATTCGCAACGGGCAACGTCTGACCACGATGACCAGCGGCCAGACTCGATTTCCCATCGCACCATCAAAGTTCAACTTTGCTCAGTTTGGCGACTGCGGCATGTGGATGAATTCCGACCTGCTGCCATGGTTCTCAAAAAAGGCCGACGACATCTGCATGATGCGCAGCCTGCACACCGAAGCCATCAACCACGAACCGGCCATCACGGCGATGCAAACCGGCAATCAAATCACCGGCCGACCATGCCTGGGATCGTGGGCTTCGTACGGTTTGGGTTCGCTGAACGAAAACCTGCCGGCGTTTGTCGTGCTGGTGGCGATTCCCAGTAACCGCGAACAGGAACAGGCGATTTCGTCACGCTTGTGGAGCGCCGGATATCTTCCCGGCAAAAATGCGGGCGTTTCGTTTCGCAGCAGCAAAGATCCGATCCTGTTTATCAACAATCCGCCCGGCGTGCCCGACGCCATTCGTCAGCGCACAATCGAAGGTTTGAACTCACTGAATCAACTGAACTATCAGGCCATTGGCGATCCGGAAACGAACACTCGCATTCAGCAATACGAAATGGCGTTCCGTATGCAGGCCAGCGTTCCAGAACTGACGGACATTAATTCTGAATCGAAGCACACGTTTGATCTGTATGGTGAAGACGCCAAAAAGCCAGGTTCGTTTGCCAACTCAGCATTGATGGCTCGTCGTTTGGTGGAACGAGGCGTTCGGTTTGTGCAGGTTTACCACAACAACTGGGACCATCATTCCAACGTCGCAGGCCGCATGCCCAGTCAGTGCAAAGATGTCGACCAACCATGCTATGGCTTGCTGGAAGATTTGAAGGAACGAGGCATGCTGGACGATACTCTGGTGATTTGGGGTGGCGAGTTTGGCCGCACGATTTATTCGCAGGGCGGTCTTTCGAAAGAAAACTACGGCCGCGACCACCATCCAAGATGCTTCAGCATGTGGATGGCGGGCGGTGGAGCCAAAGGCGGCACGATTTACGGCGAGACCGATGACTTTTCGTATAACATCGTCAACAACCCGTTACACATTCGAGACTTCCACGCCACCGTTCTGCACCTGCTGGGCTTCGACCACGAACGTCTGAATTTCAAACACCAAGGGCTCGACCAGCGACTTACCGGCGTTGAGCCCGCTAACGTTATCAATGACCTGTTGGCGTAGCAGCCCGAGCCAAACAAGCTGGTCGCTATGCGTAGGTTCACGGAAAATGGTTGCGCTGTTGACGTCTGCCTACCGTGTTTCCTTTGCGGCAAAAGCGCATACATCGGCACTTCGTTGTCGTCGAATGCGCGCAGAATACGGAAGCCGTGTGTTCTGTCCTGGCTATGGTTTGGGTGTCAGCAGTTGCTGCATTGGATTCTTCTTTTTGTCTTCCTTTTGCAGTTCAAAGGATTTGATTTGCTGTTTCCGGGGAAAGTAGTTGTTGGTTCTTACCAGGTCTGCTGTTTCATCCCGGGGGTCAAGCACGATACTCTCAATCTGCTTGTTGGTGACGATGAGTTTCGAGACGGTCTGGTCACGTTGCCGCCAGATTTCGGCTGGGATTTTCAGGCTGCGTGTTGAGCCGTCGCTGTGTTTGATTTCCAGCAACAGTGGCGCAACCACGCCTCCGACGTTGCTGAAATCGACAACATAGAAGTTTGTCTTTGTGTTCAAAAGTTCTCGTTCGAACGGTTCCAGTTTGTCGATCAGCTTCCGATAGTCTTCGCGTTCGTCGGGCAGGATCGACAATTCATCGAACTTTGAATAGAAGTCTTTCAGTTCTGCAGACTGATCCACTCGTTTCGGGAGTATCTTGTTCTGCTGGACGATCACCGGTGGCTGTTGTTTGTTTTTGGCGTCTTTCTTTGTCTTCTGAACGTCTTCTGGTTTTCTGCTGCTTAGTTCAAACTTTCGCACGTTGTCGATCGAAATGTCAACGTGGTCGGTTGAGTAAAACCATGCTCGCCAGAACCAGTCGAGATCGTGTCCTGACGATTCTTCGATCGTTCGGAAGAAGTCAAACGGCGTGGGACGTTTGAATTTCCAGCGATTTGCGTATTGCTTGAATGCCAGGTCGAATTGTTCTCGCCCGATAATTGTTTCTCTAAGAATCATCAGCGCCAAAGTAGGCTTGGAATAGGCTGTGTGTCCGCCGTCGATCAGGCTGTCTGCGGCTGACATGATGGGGCGTTTGTTGGCAGACTTCAGATAGTCGTAGAACTTCTGTCGGCGATCGGGTCGCAGAATTCGGCTGGGATAAAATTCCTCCCATTCCTGTTCGGCCAGCAATTGCACAAACGAATTCAGGCCTTCATCCATCCAGCGCCACTGGCGTTCGTCGGAATTGACGACCATCGGGAACCAGTTATGGCCAACTTCGTGAATAACAACGCCGATCAGAGCATACTTGGTTTGTTCTGAATATGTGCCGTCGTCTTCCGGGCGAGGATTCTGGAAGGTGATCATCGGATATTCCATTCCTCGGACGGGCCCGTTGACGGAAATGATGACCGGATACGGATAGTCGAACGTAAATTTCGAATACGTCTTGACGGCGTGAATGACGGCGGCTGTGGAGAACTGTCCCCATAGCGGCTGGCCCTCTTTCGGCCAAAACGACATGGCTATAACGCTGCGGCCATTCAGGTTGATGCCCTGAGCATCCCACATGAACTTTCGTGAACTGGCAAAGGCGAAATCTCGCACGTTCTTTGCGGAAAATTCCCAGGTCTTGGTTCCCGTTGGCTGCGAAGTTTCGTTTTTGGTGGCTTCTGCTTCTGTGACAATCATCACGGGCTTACTGGCTGTTGCCGCTTCTGTCAGCCTTTGTTGTTGAGCGTCCGTCAGAACTTCTGTTGCGTTTGCGAGTTCGCCGGTGGCTGCCACGATGTGGTCGTTTGGCACGGTGATGCGAACTCGGAAGTCGCCAAATTCCAGAGCAAACTCGGCATCCAGTGTCTGGCGGTTTTGCCAGCCCTGATAGTCTGTATACGCACACAGTCGCGGATACCATTGAGCAATCGCGTAAATGTGGTTGTTGTCTTTTTCGAAGTATTCATACCCGCCTCGAACTCGCGTTGATTTGCCGTCTGCAATTTTGAAGTTCCAGTTGATACTGAAGCTGGTACGTTCTCCCGTGGCGAGTGGCTGTGGCAGTCGGACTCGCATCATGGTGCGAATGATGTCGAACCGCAGCGGTTTCCCATCGGTGTCTTTAACGTTCGTAATATTGAAGCCGCCGTCGAAGTTTTCACGGTACAGGACACTGCGGAGTTCGTCGTATGAAAGTTTTTCCATTTCCGGCGCTGGTGAGGTCAGCCAATCGGCGGAATCATTGGCATAGCGATTTTGGTCAAGCTGCAGCCACAGGACGTCCAGTTCATCCGGGGAATTGTTATGGTAGGTGATAAGTTCATCGCCGCTGAGAGTTTGAGTGCGGTCGTCCAGGCGAATGTTGATATCGTAGTCGACCTGTTGCTGCCAGTATTCGCTGCCCGGTGCTCCGGAAGGTCGGCGGACATTGTTTGGCGTCGGCCATACATCGTCCAGTTGGCGAAAATGGTCTCTGGGCGTCTGAGCGTTGCTGTTTGTGCATATACAAAGAACAGCGGCAGCAAGTATTACCAGCCTGGCTGCGGAAATGCGGATACTGAAAACGTTCATCGATGTCTTTCATTTGATCCGGCCACGGAAGGCCCGCAGTTTGTTGATGACGAATTTTGCTGACTTGCGTTCGGGGAGAACACGAGATGAACTATGCTGGCTGCTTTCTGCGAACCAGGATCGTTCATAAATAGAAGTAAGTTGCTTCAGGCGGCCGCTCGCAAACGTTCGGTTATCGCGATATCAGGATGCACGCATCGTGCGAACGTCCTTTGCGAAAGGTTTTTCCATCTGAAGTTCGATTCTTATACAGCGGCCACAATGTTGCAATCGATTTTGGCAGGCGACTGTCAAAGTTGAGTGGGGCGTCAGGCTTTGGGAGTCGTTGAACGAACGGCCCTGGATTGGCAGTTTCGCTTGCAGATGGGATTTTTCGGCATTCTGTTGTTGTCACTGCGGATGTTGTCGTAGTGAGTGGTGAATTCCTGTTCAGAATGCAAAATCTGTGCTGGAACGATCTTCGTTTCAGGCAACCGGAAGATTCACGTTAAATTGCGAGCCAAACATTGATTACCGTAACGGATCTTACGAAATCGTTTTCTGCACCAGACGGTGGCGTTATAACGGCCGTCGACCGTGTTTCGTTTCAGGTCGGCGACGCGGAGGTGTTTGGGCTGTTGGGGCCGAATGGTGCTGGCAAAACGACCACGTTGCGAATGGTGCTGGGGTTGTTGCGACCCACATCCGGCGACGCATCGATTAACGGTTTTTCAGTTACGAAAGATCCGAATCGGATTAAACGTCTGATCGGTTTTGTGTCCACCAGCGTTGGTGTGTATCAATGGTTGACGCCGCGTGAGATGCTTTCGTTTGTCGCTGACCTGTACGATGTTAGTCCCGCACTTGCTGAACAGCGAATTGCCGAGCTGTCTGAGTTGCTGGATTTTACCGGATACATTGATCGTCGTTGCGGTGTCTTGAGCACCGGACAAAAACAGCGAGTCAATCTGGCCAGGGCTCTGATGCACGATCCGCCGGTGATGCTGCTTGATGAGCCGACTCGAGGGCTGGATATTGTCGGCAGCCAGGTTGTGTTTGAGTACATTCAACATCTTCGTTCGGTTGGCAAAGCAGTAATAATCTGTACTCATCGTCTTGACGAAGCCGAACGGTTTGCGGACCGATTTGGCCTCTTGCACGAAGGGGCGTTAAAACACTGCGGCACATTGCAGGAACTTCGGCAATCGACAGGTGAACAGTCATTGACTCAAATGTTTATCGGCCTGTTGAAGCGACCAACGATCGGAGCGCCTCAATGACCGGCACTTCTGATTCCGGGTCGGCTCGCGTTGAGACCACTGGTCGAACGTGGCGTTTGGCCGTGAAGGAACTGCGTGAAATTCTGCGAGATCGTCGCACGGTATTGACTCTGGTACTGATGCCTTTGTTGGTGTATCCGCTGTTGGGGGTCATCATGCGAAAGGGCGTGCTTAGCAACCTGTCGCTGATGCAGAAGGTGGAAGTTCACGTCTGCCTTGAATCCGAAAACGACGTCGGCCTGTTTTCAGACGCCATGCGCCGAGGGGAAGAGTTGCTGGCGGGTTCGCAATCGGTGGCTGGCGAATCGGGAGGCAGTGATCCGCTAACCAGGCAAAATCCATTGGGTGGCGAGCAGGGTTTTGAGTTTGCGATTTATTGGCTGAAGGATGCAAGCACTTCTGATTCGCTGGAACAGCAGGTTCGCGATTCGTTTACCGATGTTGGCGTACGGTTGACTTATGTGCAGTCAGGGAATCCGGGAAGTGGAAACGCACGGTTTCTGGAATGGAAGATCTTCCGCAGTGAAGGTTCTGCACTTAGTGAACGAGGTTACAAAGAAATCACCAAACGCCTGAATGCGATCAACAATCAGTATGTTGAATACCTGTTGCAGTCTTCCGGTCTGCCCAGTCGCAAGCCCGCCACGATTTCTTCAGAAGTGATTCGAGCCACAGATAGCGGCACTTCGCCATTGATTACGTTTATTCCGTTGGTTTTGGTGCTGATGACCATGACCGGCGCCGTGTATCCAGCAATCGACTTGACGGCTGGCGAGCGAGAACGGGGAACGATGGAAATTCTGGTTGCCGCACCGGTTTCTCGCATGACGATTTTGGCCGGAAAGTTTCTCGCCGTGCTGACCGTTGCCCTGTTGACAGCTTCGATGAACCTGATTTCGATGTTTGCGACTTTGTTTGCTTTGGGGTTGGAAGGCACCGTTCTGGGCAACGTTGGACCTACGATGGTGATTCAGGTCATTGTGTTGATGGTCGTCTTCGCGGCATTCTTTTCAGCGGTTTTGCTAAGCATTACCAGCGTGGCTCGCAGCTTTAAAGAAGCTCAGGCATATCTGATACCGTTGATGCTGATGGCTCTTACGCCTGGCGTCTTCAGTCTGATGCCGAATCTGAAAATGAATGGAATGTTGGCCGTTACGCCGTTGGTCAACACGGTGCTGATGGGGCGAGATCTGTTGCAGGGTGAAGTGAACATTCTGATGTTTGCCATCGTGCTGATTTCGACCGCGTTGTACGGAGTTCTGGCGTTGTCTCTGGCGGCGCGGATTTTTGGTTCCGACGCCGTTCTTTACGGAAACGGCGGTTCGTGGACGGAACTGCTGAAGCGTCCGGGAAAAACTGTTGCAGTGGCACCGATACCGGTTTCGTCCACGTGCTTAGCAATCGTGTTTTCGCTGTTTATTATTCTGGGCGGCATTCCTTCCAGGCTGTTTGATTCCGCAACGGGTTTGGTTGTGGGCAGCGGTGTGACATCGATTCTGTTATTTGTTGGAGTACCCTTGCTGGTTGCCTCGTTAACAAGAGTTAAGGTGCGGTCGGGTTTCGTTCTGCGGCTTCCGTCGTTGGTGATGTGGCTGATCGCATGCTTGCTTGGCACTTCGTTGTGGGTGTTTGTGTATGAGCTTGAAGTGTCGATGTTGACGGATGATCGTATCGAAGAACTGCGTCGTCTTCATGAATTGGTACTGGCGAAGTTTGGCACCGCACCCTATTGGGCAAAGTTGTTTGCGGTCGCGATTGCTCCTGCGTTTTGTGAAGAATTTTTCTTTCGTGGTTTTTTACAGAACTCCATTCGGAAACATACGTCAGCCTGGATTTCTGTGTTTACAACCGGAGTTGTGTTTGGCTTGTTTCACGTGATTGTGCAGGATTCACTGATGCTGGAACGTCTGCTGCCGAGCACTTTGCTGGGAATTATTCTGGGCGTCCTGTTTGAAAAATCGGGCAGCGTATTTCCGGGAATGCTGCTGCATCTTCTGCACAACGGACTGTTGATTTCGATCTCCGAATACGAATCAGAATTGTCCGCCATGGGGATTGGTACGTCTGAACACCAGCACATTCCCATTGGCTGGCTGGCCTGTGCTGCCGTTCCAATTGTGATTGCTGCGATATTGCTGTTTCGAGCAAATCGACCCGCAGAAGCTGATGATCAGACGCAGGGAGCACACGGTTGATCAGCCGGTGAGCGAACGCGGCAGGTTTACAGATTTCGGGTACACCGGGCCAATGATGCAGGATGCAGATTCGCTTCGATCTGCACCATTCGAATTTTCCAGACTCAAAAGATACCACCATGAATTTGAACATATCGCATACCTGTCGTGTTGCCGTTGCTGCATTACTTCTGCTTTGCCCACTGACCTTACTTGCTGAAGAGGATGCCGCCGTTCGAGTGTTTATCTTTGCCGGGCAGTCGAACATGGTTGGGTCTGATTCAAAGGTTGCGGATGTTGATTTGTATCCGCCATTCAAAGGGGCGGCCGGTGCTCAACCAGACGTGCGGTTTTCGTATTGCATCGGACGTGAAAACAAGTTTCGTTCAAACGGCTGGGTGGACCTGCAACCGGTCAATAACGTTGTCGGTCCGGAACTGAGTTTCGCTCGCAAAGTCGCCGCTAATTCAGCAGCACCGATTGCGATCATCAAGTGCGCTGCTGGCGGGACTCACCTGGGCGGCGACTGGAATCCTGATGATCCACAGGGCTTTAAGATGTACCCGTTGGCACTGGAGCTGATCCGATCATCTCTGGCCGAACTGGATCGCCAGGGTGTGGCTTACCGAATTGAAGGTTTCATGTGGCATCAGGGTGAGAACGATATGTTCAATGAAGATTACATGGCCAACTATGGAAAGAACCTCGCCAACTTTCTGGCCAGTTGGCGCAGAGATCTGAATTCGCCGAACCTGAAGTTCTATATCGGTGAACTATGTACCAAGACAATCTGGGGAATGGACCTTCGCCCAAGGATGTATGCCATCAGTCTGGGGCAGAAGCAGGTGACTGCAGCGGACCCGCTGGCTAAATACGTTCGGACGTCACACGATGGTGTTGAGATCGGAGGTGGCGCGGGACTGCACTATCACTACGGCACGCTGGGGCAACTGGAACACGGCGTTAACTATGCTGATGCCTATCTGAGCTCGCTTGGTGTGAGTAAGAAAGAGCCTCGATCACTGAAGCGTTGGCCGTATGCAAAAGCCAGCAAGGTTCAGTTGTTTGTTATGGCTGGCCATCGAAACATGGAAGGCGAGACGGCGTTTGTGCAGCAACTGAAAGGCTTCCGAGACGATCTGTTGCTGGAGAATCAATCGATTGCGTTCAAGTACAGCATTGGCGGAGGCTTCAAAACGTCGGAGGATTGGGAACCGTTGGGAGCGGTCGGATTCTATGACACGTTTGGTCCGGAACTCAGTTTTGCCGCCGCTATTGGTCAGGCCGCAGCAGAACGTGGCGGCAACGTGGCTATTGCGAAATTCACTCACAGTGGCTCGCAAATGAACGACTGGACGCCCGAAGGCAGCATGGCCAAAGATCGGCATTTGTATCCGGCCTTTGTTTCGTTCATCCAGGAATCGATTAAAGAGCTGAAAGGCAAAGGGCATGATGTTGAGCTGGCCGGGATTTTTTATCACGTGGGCGAAAACGAAATGTCCATGCATCCCTACCGCAAAGCGGCGGCAGGCTGGCTAAAGTCGACGATTCAGCAAAGCAGACTTGATCTACAGATGCCGGACTTAAGGTGGTATGTCAGCCAGCAACCGCCTACCGATCATGAAAGCGTGAATTCGATTGATGTTACCGGTGACATAGCAAAGCTGGCTGAAGCCGACAGTCAGCTTATTCACATCCAAGCGTTCGGCCTGCCTGTTCAGCCTCGGCAGCTGGTGCTGGATACGGCTGGAATTGTGCGGTTGGGTGAACTAATCGCAGAGCGGTTCCTGCAGCAGGAATGATCACTCGTCATTGCCTTCAGGCTTCTGCTGCTTTGTTGGGCGTTTATCTTCGACCCAGGTTTGAGTGGGGACTTTTGACGGGTCGTTCTGAGCCCATTCGGGCGTCGGAAACCATCGCAGCCCGCTGACTCGTGGGTATGTTTCCCAGACGTTGCCGCTGCCGTCGCTGTTGGTGCGAGCATCGCCCGTGGCTTTCAGTTCGGCCTTTAGTCGTTCGGCCAGACGATTGCGTGTGCCCATTAGTTCAGGGGCTTCCGCAAGGTTGTTCAGGCAGGCTGGATCCTGCTGGATATCGAATAGCTCGTATTCGGGGCGTATTGCAACCGACCACTGCAGGTACTTGCCAAGTTCCGGGTCATCATGATGATTCACCAGAAACGTTAGCGACGGGCATTCGTCAATGTCGTGATAACCTGCATGTGGCTCGCTTGGCTTTGACGAAACGATCGATCCGTCGGCGGCATAGGTAACGGAATCAAAGCGCTGACCGGGGCCAGCCGGCCAACGTTCCGGAGTTAAATTATGAACGAACAGATATTGTTGAGTTCTGATTGCTCGTTGAGGGTATCCGAGTGAATTGAATCGCGATGAAGAATGTCGTTCGCGCCCAAAGAAAACGGCTTCGCGTTTGGAGTCTGCGATTCCTGTGGAATCGGACTTCAAATCTGTCAGCAGGCTTTTGCCGACGACTGGGAAATCTGTGGGAGGTGTCACCTTTGCGGCTTCGTAAATTGTGGCCGTCAAATCAACGAATCCAATCAAATCATCCCATGTTCGTGATTTGGGAATTTGCTTTGCCCAGCTGATCGCCAGCGGCATGTGTACGCCAAATTCGTAGCAATTCGCTTTGGCGCGAGGAAACGGCATGCCGTTATCGCTGGTAATGATCACCAGCGTATTTTCCAGCTGCCCAGACGCTCCAAGAATCTTCAGCATCTGGTCACAGTCATCGTCGAAACGTTCCACTTCGAACGCATAATCAAGCAGGTCGCTGCGGATCTCCGGGTGGTCGGGCAAAAACGCGGGCACTTCAGCCTGTTCCAGCGTCTTTCCTTTTTGAAGGCCTGAACCCTTCTTGTAGCTGCGATGAGCGTCAGAGCTGCCAAACCAAAAACAGAATGGTTGGTCGGCTGGTTTTTCGTTCAGGAATTTCTGGAAGCCCGCGACGTAGCCACCTTTAGCGGAATAGGCTGGCCCCGCAGGGTTTTGCTTGCGTCCGTCTTTTTGAAAATTGCCAGGTGCCCAGCCTTTGCCAACCGAACCGGAAAAGTATCCCGCTTCTGCCAGTACTTCCGGAAACGAACGGTACTTTGTCTGAAAGAAACTGGCATGAGTTCCCGCTTCTTCGATCATCCAGATATGTCGTCCCGTCAGTAATGCCGCTCGCGACGGACTGCAGCCCGGAGCTGGGCAAAACGCGTTGTTGAACAGGACGCCATTGGCCGCAATTCTGTCGAATGCCGGCGTCGACACCATCTTGGAACCGTACGCAGAAGCATGCGGAAACGACACGTCGTCGCTGATGCAGATTAAGATGTTGGGGCGTTCATCGGCCGCGAAAAGCGAGGGCGAGATGGTGATTAAAAACAAGGCAATAACGGCGGTTTTCATATGTGCCACTTTATCTTCAGCAGTTCCAGGTGAGCCAGTGCGGGGCACGTAACTATGACGCTGCGGTCGCCAATTCGCAACTGGCTGAAAAAGCAGTTGTTCGCTGCTTTTTGTGAATTTCGTTGATTCCATTCGACCTGCTCGACAGATTATGCAATGCTTGCCGCCTGCTGCGCGGGATTGTCGCCGAACAGAGTTTGCTTCCTCAGAGATTTTTTACGATGTCATTGCAGGGTCAAGTCGTTTTGATAACGGGCGCGTCTGCTGGAATTGGGCGAGAGATTGCCACCAGGTTTGCTAAAGAACGTGCTTGCCTTGTTCTTGCGGCACGTTCTGAAGATAAGCTGCAGCAGTTAAGTGACGAACTGACGGCAGCAGGTTCTGAAGTGTTGGTCGTTCGCACCGACGTTTCGGATCCCAATGATCTTATGTTGCTGGTTGAGAAGTCTCTGGAACGATTTCAGAAGATTGACGTTCTGGTTAATAACGCCGGGGTTGATTGTTTTCATCATTTCGAACATCTGGAGATGGATGAAATTCTGCAAACGATAGAAACCAATCTGACAGGCACGATCCTGTTAACTCGGCTGGTGATTCCGCACATGCTGGAAAAATCGCGCGGTACGATTATCAACATGGCTTCAACTGCGGGAAAACAATGTCCCGGCTTTGCCAGTGTTTACGGAGCCACCAAAGCTGGTCTGATTGGGTTTACTCAGGGACTGCGCAGCGAATACGAAGGGCGTGGCATTACTGCGACAGCCATTTGTCCAGGGTTCACCCAGGACGGTGGGATTTATGATCGGATGGTGCAATCTACCGGAAAGAAAACATCGTTTGCATTAGGCGGAACTTCTGCAATCGCTGTGGCCAATGCCGTGCTGAAAGCCGTGCGGACATCGCCGCCGGAAATGATTGTCAACTGGCCGCCCGTTCGCCCCGCTATGATTTTGAAGGAAATCTTTCCTCGGCTGGGCGAGATGCTGGCGAACGCTGTGTCACGAAAATTCGCCAAGCGAGTTGCCGACGCCAATGCGGCTGAAGCTGGCAGATAACCACGACTTCCTTGCGTCATCAGGGATCAGCAACCAGGCAGGTTGTTCTCAGGTGTTACGGCCACAGGAAAGTGACTTTGGTTGTAATCAGATTCCTGCCGCCGTTTGCGTAAAGTTGCACAATGCCGTCGGTGATTTTTGCAGCGGGAAGTTCAGTCAGCTCCACGTCAACCAGCAGCATTTTTTCCGCATCATTTGCTCCGTCGGTTTCTTTGTATTCAACGGACAATTGATCGGGCCATGCAGTGGCATGAGTGAACTCCCATGCCGCCGGCACAATTATCTGGACTCGCGCCTTGCGTTGTGCGTTGGGGTGATCGCTGGCAACGAACCTTAATTGTGACGGGCTGACGATAGGCGCCTGTCCCTGAGGATAAGCTGGGCCATTGACCACCATCGGAACCACAACATACGGGAAATCCGGATCATTGGTCGCTGCGGCGATCAATGCGTGATGTCGGCCTGCAGGAATGCTGCCCGCTACTTCGCCCGCAATGTTTGTGGTGGAAGCGTGCGGCGTTTCCGAATCCGTAAACGATGTCTGAATGATTTCGGCTGATGCTCCTCGACTAATACCTGCGCTGATGAATGTGGCAGACGAAAAGACTTCGTTCACTTTTAGAGGCGTGTCTCTGTAGTCGCTGATTGAGACCGTCGGCAGCGGGAATGATTTCTCACTCTTCTGTGACAGGTATAATGCCTTGGGCTGCACAACCACCATCTTCTCTGGAAAGACGGCTTTAATCGTCAGTGTGGTTTGTCTTGGCTGCGGGTCTTCATAGTGTACTGTCAGAGTGTATTCGTGCGGTCCCGGAGTCTGGTTGATTGTTTGCAGAGGGACCTGTAGCGAAGCGGTTTCGCCTGGAGCGACTTCTTTGGGATACCGGGGCACCATACAGCCGCAGCTGCGTTCTACGGAAATGATCCGAACCGGCTCAGTGCCTTCGTTGCGAAAACGAAATTCGGATTCCAGTGTCGGTTCCAGTTCAATGGCTTCGTCACCATGATGGTACATATAGGTCGCAAACAGCAATGCCGGCCGCGACTTCGTCACGCTTAGTGGCGGCAACGGTTTGGAAGGCATGGCATACGCGATCGACGCGAGCAACAGTGGGCCGAGAGTTGCCAACCACAGAAGTCGTTTTCCGGCGCTTTCACCTGAGATTTCAGGTGAAATGGTTTCGTTTGGCGGAAGCTGGCTGCATTCTGAGTTTGTTGTCGTCATGACGTTTGCTGTCGTCCGTGGTCAGGAACAAATTTCACCGACACAGAATAGTAAAGTTTACATTCCGCGCGAACGGCGATTTTGATGCGGCAGAATGTTCTGCCATGCATGTGGCGGCAAAGTGTTTCGGCTGTTTTTCTGCAATTCCCATTTTGGGCCGAGTGGTGGCCGTGAATTAGTTCTCAAATGGGGAATTCAGCGTGTATCCTTTGTTGCTTAAAGGTCCGGTCATTCAGGGCGAAACGGCCCGATCAAAGATTCGAAGGGCGATTTTGCATGTTATTGCCGGAACTTGAACAGGGTGCTGCAACGGTTGTTAACCTGGCACAGCACATGGTGAATCTAAAGCAGCGAGCTCTGGATCTGGCCGGCTCGATTCCTCCCGAGGATCGCGGCTTTTTTACTCCCAGCGAAGACGAACAGACGCGGCATCTGCTGATTTCCTACTGGCAGTCTCGCAATGCGTTGTTTGAAGTTGTTTCGTCGCTGCACCATGTGGACAGGTTTGAAGTCGACGATCGTCCGGCGGCTTTGGCAATCGCGTATGCGGGAGCTTTGGTGCTGGTGGATGTGGCTCGATTCCTTCGAGAAAACTTTCATCACCGACCTGTGGTTCGCGGCAAGTTGAATGAGCCGGAACCGCACTTCGGTATACCAGAAGGCACATACGACTTTGTTCAGAAATCGTTGACAAGTCCTGTACATGCATGGCACCTATACCATGCCATGGTTTATGTGCGAGACAACTGGCGATTGCTAAGGCAGACGGGGAAGACTGATCCGGCGTTTAATGTTGTTCTGGATCTAATTCACCAGTTGCAGCTACGGCTTGATGTGAGCGTTGACAGTTTTGTGCTGGCTAGAACTCGTGTGCGTGCACGTAGCTTGCGAACCCGATTAACGCGTGATCTGCTGGGGCGTGCGTTGTACGGGCTGCAGAAGTATGTTTCGGCATTCATGGCGGACAAGTATGTGAAGTTCCAGCATCAGCCGGGCCTGCTTCCGCAAATCTATTCAGAGCTGGAAGCCACGCTGTGTCCCGGTGATATTATTGTTGTTCGTAAGGAACACGCCTTCACAAATTATTTCCTGCCCGGCTATTGGCCTCACGCGGCCCTGTATGTGGGTACGTTAAATCAGCTGGTTGAAATGAATGTTCACCAGCACGAAAACGTTCGCGAGAAATGGCAGACAATTGAAGAAGCCGATTGTGAACGTCCGCATCGAGTGCTTGAGGCGATGAAGGACGGCGTGCGAGTTCGTTCATTGTCGAATCCGTTCCGCAGCGATGCCGTTGCGATTGTCCGTCCCCAGTTGCCGCCCAGTCAGGTTGCGGAAGCGATCGCCAGAGGCTTCTTTCATATGGGCAAGTCGTACGACTTTGACTTTGATTTTGCTCGATCAGACCGCATGGTCTGCACTGAAGTTGTGTATCGATCGTTTGAAGGTATCGGAGGAATTGCCTTCGAGTTGACTCGCCGAGCCGGCCGGATGACCTTGTCTGCAGAAGATTTGCTGAAGATGGCGATCGACCAAAATGGATTTACGGTGCATGCCGTTTATTGCCCCGCGAAGTCTGATGTTGTGAACTACAGTGACGGTGCTGTCAGCATTCTGGCCGGTACGATTGGCAAAAAGAGCGTCCGGTAGCAGTGCTTTGATCTGCGACGCTTGCTGCCAAATTTCCGGCTACGTCCTGGCGTGTAAAGACGCAGGTGATCAGACGAAACGGTGATTCTGTTTTCGTGCTTCGCTTCGGTCGGGACGATAAGACGTTCATCGCGACATCGACCAGCATGTGGTAACCCTGCAATCCGCAATACATCTGGGGTGTGGCAAAACTTCATGGCGTTAGATCGATTGAAAACGGTCTTATCAACGGCCTGTCATTTCATTGCAACTGAAACGCGCGAGTTGGCTAATGTTTAGGCACTCATTGGCTTTGGTTGATGTCGAGATTGCCATTCAATTCAGCATCGTTCGTCGCGCTTAACCTGCAATTCAAGGCGTATGGACGGCAGTAGCGTTGGATTGAACTGTTCGGCATGCGACTTGCTATTGATCTTTGTTAACTCGTGATGTCGTTAACCGACTGAGTCAGATGTTCAGTTGAGCATGAAGCTGAATCACGTGTGAGTTGCTGAGACGTTTTTCTTCTTCGAATTTTGTGAGGTGTTGTGATGTCTTTAAGATCAAATGTTCCACGACGTAAGTCGGGATTTACGCTTATTGAACTCTTGGTTGTTATCGCGATCATCGCGATTCTGATTGCCCTGTTGTTGCCGGCCGTTCAGCAGGCTCGCGAAGCCGCTCGCAGAACGCAGTGCAAAAATAATCTGAAGCAACTGGGACTTGCGATGCACAATTACCACGATGTGTATGATGCACTGCCACTGGGTATGGTGCACCGCATCAACTGGCGAGTGTCTATTCTTCCGTACCTTGAGCAGGCGAACGTCTACAATAAGCTGGACTTTAACGCATCGTTTCAGGGAAATGCTGTCAGTGCCAACACGCAAGTGCTTGGAGGCATCGTTATGTCAGCCATGATTTGCCCTTCGAACATCATTGACCCTCTGACAAACAACGCCTACGGCACCAACAGTCAGAAAATGCAGTATGCTAACTATCTTGCAATTGCAGGGGCTGTGGATACTTCCATGGCCAACAACGCTCCGTCCGGGAAGTGCAATTCGTACTACGGTTGGCACTGTGACAATGGTCCGATGCTGATTAATCAGAGAGTTAAGTTTCGAGACCTGACCGATGGTCTTACCAACTGCCTGATTATCGGTGAACAGAGCGGCCGAGACGAAGGCATGTCTTATGGCGACCGTCGCAATGGATATCATGGTGGGTGGCACGGTACCGGAGATACGAAAAATACGGCAGCCTTTGTGACGGGAATTGGCAGTGGGATTACTCCAATCCAGTACCCATTGAATTCGGATTGTACGGATTTTTGGGCGTGTCAGGTGCCTTATCTGAACTCCAATATTCTGAATTCCGAACACGTCGGTGGTGTTCAGTTCGCATTGGGTGACGGGTCCGTTCGCTTTCTTTCTGAGAACATGGATCTTGTGACTTTGAAGCGACTGGCAATGAAGAGCGACGGCGAAGTTGTCGGTGAATTTTAAAGAGGGTTTATCGATTCGACTGTACAAGCCTTCTTCGTTACTCACCTTACGCAGTGCGAGCAACGAAGGCAGGTTTGGGAGTCTTGTGCGAGCACCAACAGCTTTCCATTTGCCTGAAGGTGGCCGCCGGGGCTGTGTTCTTGAGTTTTGATGATTCTTGTTTTCTTAGAGACAGTGGAACGTAGTATGTCTTTTCAGATTCATAAAATACTGTTGTTAAGCATTGGCCTGTTGGTGTGTTCCGGCTGTGGCAAGGAAACTGTGCCGTCTGAAATTGTTGCCGGCAAAGTGCTGTTGAACGGTAAGCCATTCACAGGGGTTGCCGTGCATTTCTACAACCCAAAGGTCGGTGGCGGCGCTTTCAACCTGAATGAGCAGGGGGAATTCACTTCACCGAAGCCTCTGCCCGTCGCGGAGTATATGGTGTCATTGGATCGCCCTGGCCCGAACCAGGGAGAAACGCCAGCAGATATTGAGTGGCCTGAAGACAAAAGCGGCGAGGTTCCGACGAAGTATCGTTCCAGTGGAACCAGTGGCCTTGTTGCCCGAGTCGCGGTGGGCGAAGGCAATCATTTTGTTTTTGAAATAAGCGGCAAAGCTCCGAAAGGCAAAGGTGGCGACGGGCCCACTCCGTTCGAACCACTGCCCGGATATTCCAGCTAGATGATTTTCCGAATCAGGTTCTCACGGCGACAGCGACAACGGAGTGTCTCTGGGCGTCGGCTTGATTTATCTGAGTCACTGTGTTGATCAGGATTGTTTTCGAAAAGCGCGGCGGGCTAGCGGCTTAGTTACCAACTCTGGGGCCCGCTGCTGTCGTTAGATGATGGACGATCGCTGCGATCGCTGCCTGGTCTTTCGTGGTGATCGCCATTTCGATTGTGCAGCGTTCGAAAGAAGGGTCCAGTGTGCGTCGGCGTGTCATGCGAATGACCTGAGCCAGCATGCTGTCGCTGATCTCCAGAAACCGACCATGCACAAACAGAGTGGACGGGTTGAACAGATTGATCGCAGCCGACATGCCGATGGCAAGATATTCGCACACCCGATTCAGTTCTTCCGGCGCTTGAAGTTCGCCGGCTCTTAACTGGCGAACGACCTCGTCAATTGAGAGTTTCTTTCCGCTCTTTTCTGCCACCATGGTGGCAAGCGCTGAATCAGTAGCCAGTGTTTCCAGGCAGCCGTGGTTCCCGCAACCGCATAGCTTGCCGGTTGGGTCAACTGTCAGGTGGCCAAGTTCTCCTGCAAGTCCGCTTTGCCCACGCAGTAGTTCGCCGCCGATAAAGACCCCCAATCCCAGGCCTGTCGATACGTCCATCATGGCAAAGTCGTCCAGTCCTCTGGCTTTGCCGTACAGACGTTCTGCAAGGCATAGTGCCCGAGATTCCTGCATGCAGATTGTGGGAACGTCGAAGATGGCCGCCAGATCTTTCGCCGGGCTATGCTGGTTTGTGACCTGCAGGTTGGGCGAAAGCAGACAGAGTTCGTTCTCTTCGTCAACCAGTCCGGGTGAACTGATACCGATGCCCAGCAGGATTGAGGTGGTTTGCTTGACCAGGTCTTCCACTGTGCGAGACAGTATGTCAATCAGCGTTTCATAGTTGGCGGGAGGCGCAAAAGTCTTGACGTGTTCTTCGTTGATTTCGCCATCAAGCGATGCGCTGACGACTCGACATGACTGCACGTCCAGCACAACTCCAACAACTTGAGCTCGACTGCGAGCAAGTTGCAGCCGTTTGCCAGGCCGCCCCAGTGCATTGTCGGGCGCTTCGCCTTCTTCCAGCAGCCCACTTTCCAGCAAATCGACAACGGCTTTTGAGACTGTTGGGGCGCTGATACCGGTTTCGCGAGTCAGGTCGGCTCTGGAAAGCGGCCCCTGTTGTTGCAGCGTTTCCAGAATTCTGCGGACCGTCATCTTGCGAAGCAGACCGGGTTGAATGTGAGACGATGCCATAAGTGAATTGCTGCGGTGAGGTGTTCAGTGCGGTGGTACGTTCGGGGTAGATGAGGTTCCAGAAATACGTGCCGTTGATAAACGTAAAACGGATTGACGACCCAATTGTCGTCAATCCGTTCTCTTTAATTGGCGAGATCGCCAGCAACTGGTTTAAGGCCGTGCAGCAGACGCGCCATCCTGATGCCAGCATCTGTTCGCAGCGACAACGGAGCGGCTCGGCGATTCGAACTTTCCACCCCATTCCACATGCCACGCCACCGGGGCAAGGGCGAAGCCCTTGCTAGGCGTTGTCCAGCAGTTCGACGGCTGCAAACTTGTGACCTTCCAGCATGGCCAGGCTTGCTCCGCCACCGGTGCTGACGTGAGAAACCTTGTCTTCCAGACCGAACACGCGAATTGCAGCCGCGCTGTCTCCTCCGCCGATGATGCTGGTTCCGGTGCCCTTGGCCAGAGCTTCCGCTACGGCCCGGGTGCCTGCGTCAAACGGAGCCATTTCGAACACTCCCATGGGACCGTTCCAAACGACTGTCTTTGCGTTCAATGCAATCTCTGCGTAGATTTCGGCTGTCTTGGGGCCAACGTCCAGGCCTTCAAAATCGTCAGGAATCTCGCCGCTGTTGACGACCACTTTGTTGCAGTCGCTGCTGAAGCCGTCACCGCAGTGAGTGTCAACCGGTAGTACAAGTTTGTCGCCTCCCAGTTCGATCAGTTCTTTTGCCAGATCAACTTTGTCGGGTTCAACCAGGCTTTTGCCAACCTTGCCGCCTTTGGCCAATGAGAACGTGTAAGCCATGGCTCCACCGATCAGCACTTTGTCGCAGATGTTCAGCAGGTTCTTGATAACCTGAATCTTGTCGGACACTTTCGCTCCGCCAAGGATTGCGACAAACGGGCGAGCCGGGTTTTCGATGGCGTCAGTAAGGTACTGAATTTCTTTCTCAACCAAAAAGCCAACCACTTTAGGTTTACCAGCCATGGCTTCGGGAACGGCGACCATGGACGCATCTGTGCGGTGGCAGGTTCCGAAGGCGTCATTGCAATAGATGTCTCCGAAGGCTGCCAGCTTGCCAGCGAACTCGGTGCAACCTTTCTTTTCGCCTTTTTCAAATCGCAGGTTTTCAATCACGGCGATCCCGCCGTCCTGCAATGCGGCAACCTTGGCTTTGGCGTCGTCGCCAACGGTGTCTGCAGCGAAAGCGACGTCTTTGCCCAGAAGTTCGGCCAGCTTGGCAGCAGCCGGAGCCAGGCTGTACTTCGAGTTGTCTTCACCAGGAGTCGGGCGACCCAGGTGGCTCATCAGAATCAAACGTCCGCCGCGATCGATGACAGACTTGATGGATGGCAGAGCCATGCGAATGCGACCATCATCGGTGACTGTGGTTCCATCCAAAGGAACATTGAAGTCAACTCGCATCAAAACTTTTTTGCCAGCTACGTCAGTGTCTGCAATCGTCTTCTTAGCCATGATGGCATGTACTTTCTGAGGGTGAACCAAATTGAACATGGCCGACTGCGGAAACCTTCCCGAACGGCCAGAGTTGGCGGATTCTCGCGAATTCAGTCTGTGATTCAAACAGACAACTGGAATCCGGCCCGTTTTCCAGGGAATTCCACAACAGATTCGCGCTGCAGGCGAAGAATCACTGGTGTCCTTCATGCATAATTCACGCATTCCCTGATCCGGGCGACGTGTTTTGCGTTTGTGACTACGAATTGCTAAACAGGTTTTTCGCGGGAACAATCAATCAAGACGAAACCATTGAGCGGCCTCGGTTAGCTGAGAGCTCGAAAGAAAGCTACATGTCAAATTTTGATGAACGACTGCAGAAGGCCATTAATCGAGGTCAGGAGTCTCGGGCTGCAGAAGGCCAGGCGGCTGGAAAGAAAGAAGCCACCAAGGAAGAATTGCGCAGTCTGCACTCGCAATTGCGTTTGGCTTTGAGTGAGCACATTGAAGGTTGCCTGAGAAAGCTGTGCGACCACTTTCCCGGATTTGACTTCTCAACCGTGGTTAACGAAGACGGCTGGGGAGCTCGGATTACTCGCGACGACATCAACCTTGGTCAGGGCAACCACCGTAATTTGTACAGCCGCCTGGAAATGCTGGTTAAGCCGTTTTCTGATGCGCATATTCTGGAATTGACCACCAAGGGCACGATCCGCAACAAAGAATCACTGAACCGCAACAACTTCCGATTTCTGACCGAAGCTACAGAAGAAGCTCTGGTAGAAATTATCGACAATCTGGTCATCGAGTTCGCTCAGCAGTATTCGGCCAATGGTTAGTTGACACAATAGCGCAGCGCTCCCTTTCTTACCGTGTCGGAAAGCGACGCCAAAGTAGCCGGGGCGCTTGGGACTTTCCGTTTTTCGTCGCATACTGCG
>CALFSX010000190.1 GCA_937916515.1 uncultured Planctomycetaceae bacterium
CCGAAATCGTCGCCTGAAACAACTTCTCTGAACACAACATTTGACAGTAACTCATCCTCGATTCTGCAGGCACATTAGTAGACCTTCATTTTCGAATGAAGGCGTTGGGACTCGAACCCAGGACCTACGGATTAAAAGTCCCTGCCGAAGCCTGCTGTTGGCTTCGGTGGGGGGCAATTGGCTGTGTTTTATTGCTGAAACAGACTCTGTGGATGCTTCGGCGTAGCTTCAAAAATGGTAGTAAGTGGCCTCCAGAGGTCTTGTACCACTACCGTTCTGCTACCACTTTGCGTTGCGACCTTCGCAGATCGAACTCTCTTATCATTTTGCCTAACCCGACTCGTTCGGGCAACGACGAATAGTCTCTGGCTTTGTGTGCTAGTGTGATTGCCTGATCATAATTGTCGGCATTCGCGGCATAGTCCAGCATCTGGCTAACCACTTCCCTGCGGATTCTGGTGTCGGTGCTGCGTTTGACCTCCACCAGCGTTGGGATGGCGTGCTGATCAATAATCAAGTGATCCAGGGACCAGCGATTTCCTGATTCCTCGTCATCCGGTACGCCGAATTCACGATCGATCAGCAGCCAGCGACGTGCGCTGTTGAGTTCATCTGGTCACCGGCCAGCAGACGGGGAAATCAGCCAGCAGTCGCTGCAGAAATGCCTCAGAGTCGTACGGGGCTTCCTGCATTGGTACCAGCTGGTCGTTGGTGTCGATAAGGTAAATCTGTCCTGTCCTTTTCCGATTCGCTTCACCGTGTTATCTGATCTTAGGAATCCTCCGCCGTTCGCGAAGCCTGCAAATCTTCTCATTCAGGCTCGCCCTGTCGCCAAAGCCGACCTGTGGCATCCCGGTTATACCCTTAACAGTTGCCGTCGCCTCGTACTTCTGTTGCAATGATCAAAATGGAGTAGGCTCAATGCGAGAACCTCCGAAATTGACAGAAGACTTACCCTGCACACGTTCATGCCCATACTGAGCGTACCGTGAATTGGAGGGGCGGTCGCGAGCGTTTCGCGAAATCAAAATCAATTAGTGTCACCCGGTGATGTTGGGCTTTGGGTGCTAAAATACAGGACTGCCAGATGTTTTGCAGTAAATGCGGCACTGAGGTGAACGATGATGCAAAATTCTGTTCAAGTTGTGGCGGCGTCGTTTCCGGTGCCAGCCCTCAAACCGAACAGAAACGAGATACCGGTGAGCCTCTGTTGGTTCTGCATCCTTGTTTCATCGGCTGGGTGACAGCCCTTTCTGTCCTTCCCATTCAGATATTCATGACAGTGTGGGGTGCGGGTTTCTGTGGTGGGTTCGGCATGTTTATCGTCCGGGGCTTAGGGCTACCGCTTCCTGCCTGGTTCCCCTTTGTCTTCTTTGGCTGTCTGTTTTTCTTTGGCGTTCCTCTCCTTGTCTACACGGCCAAGAAGAGAACGTACGCTGAGACAGAGTACCGGTTCTTCAGGGACCGCCTTGAGTATGCGGAGGGATTCTGGACGGCCGAGAAGAAGACGATCAAATACGACAAGATTACGGAAACGGCTATTCGCCGCGGAATAATTCAGCGAAAATACAACCTGGGCACGATCTTTCTGTCAACGCCAGCGACTGGGTTTAGCCAGGGACGGGCGATGAGCGGCATCAGTATTCGAGACATCGAAGCGCCCGAGAAGGTCTACGAAGCTATCGAGAAGCTGATTGAGAATTAGCTGCACACCTTTTGGACTGGGGAAACGCAAAAAGAGATGTTTTACGTTTCACAACTGGTCTCGTCCGTCGCGGTATCGGCTCGCTGCAGAGTCGAAGATATACAGCGGTCTGTTCGAAGCGGTCCGACCCACTTCTTCTTGCGTCTCAAACTCATTTGAATCAACAGTGTCGGTTAGCTCCGAAAGATCGCAGTCTGCCAAATCGGCGCCCTTACGCTTCAAGTGCTCATGCAAAGTCAGAGAGGAGCTTGTCCCATCGGTCCGCATCACGACCTGCCGACTGACTGGAGTTGCTTTGGCTTGCCCGATCGAATCGTCGTACTTCGCACGCTGTTTCGGTTCATTCAGAATAAGGACCTGGGGGGACTTGCATTCAAACTGGTATAAAGAGGGGCCATCCGCGATGGCGACCCCTGTGATTCTCGCATCCTTTATTCAAACAAAGCCTCCGCCTGGCGAATCAGGGTCAGATGCCGCCAACACCAGCAGGAAAGCTTGCTCGCGACTCGAAAAGACCTAGCGGCCCTAATCAGCTTTCTGGCGTTGGTTTTGGTCGCAACTGTGCAGAATATTCAGGACCTACAACTGTCTTCAAAGTCTGTAGATCATACTCGACTGATTACTTTCGGATTCGCGACATCGCTACTGGTCACGACAGCTTTGGTGTTAAACATGTATGTTCATCTAATTGGTTGGGAGACGAAACACTTGAAGGATCTGGGGCACAGTTGGAAATCGAATCTGCAGCACTTCGTTTCCTACGGGCCGTCAGGCTATGTGTTGTGTTCAATCCTCTCCACCGCTTGGTCTGCGGTCTTCTTTCGCGAATTGCCAGTGACGCTTCCACAATGGCTGTCCATCCCAATTCTGGTGCTCGCTCTCGGGCTTTTGCATGGGTTCCGGTAATTCGAAAATTTGTCTACCTACTGGTGGGTAAGAATATCTAGAGGTCATTTCAAAATATGCTTATATAAATTTCAATGGGAGGGGACTTACGTAATGTTGAGGGCGAAAGGAGATGCTCTTATGCTAGTCCACTGTCCTCGTAGCCGCAACGACTTCGGCCGAATCCAACAGGGTCCAAGACGGCCCCGAAGCCATTTGTCAGTGGCTCACAGTGGAAACTCATTAAAGATCTGTTTGCAGATCCGGATCCATCGTCCGCAGGATCCTCAAACAATCACCGCCAAGCTGACCTGGAAGATCTCCAAGGCAAAGTTCGACCTGAATTACGTCAAACAATTTGGCAGCCTGTTTGAGTGAGTTCAGGAAGTTGCCAATCTTCAATCTCGTCGACAAAAGGATATCTGGCCAATCCGAATCTTCACCAAGATCGAACGAAGTGGGCAATGGCGCCGCTCGCCGCTGTTCTAAGTAAACATCGAATTGTTTGGCAGCCTCTGTCGTTCAATCAATTTCTCCAATCTGCGAGGGAGCGGGGAGCAAATTGACAATTCGTTCCTCGACTAGCGAAGCGAGCCTACCTGCCATTTGGCAGAGATCAGCGTTTCGGTTGGCAAAGCAGTCAATAACTTCAAGTGGATTGTTTTCCCACTGCAGAGCTAGGGCTACAAAGTCTGTCACGGCATCGACTCCCGAAAACGTCGACTTCCCGAAAGAAGAAAAGCACCAGACCAGGCGGTTTCGGGTTCCGCTTTTCAGCCGCTAAGCCTAAGGTCTGGTGCTCAAAGTCTAACCGAACTTCAACGTGTTTTCTTCCACGATGGACAGGTCTAAACCCGCGTAATGTCGTTCGGTGGTGGATTTGCTGGAATGCCCCAAAATCTCTGTGCGACTTCCAGACCGCTTTCCCGGCGTGCTTCCGTCGCTCGAGTCTTTCGCAGCTGTCCGGGACTCCAGCGAGGCACACCAGCTTTGTTGCAGGCGTTTTATATCGCTGTGTACAAGCTGTCTTTCGTGTACCGCTCGCCGACTGTGCGAGCCGTCGCATGTTCGCCGTAATTGGTCCGCACAAACTCGTCCAGCCAAGCCTGCGGATCAAAAACGTAATCTGACCGGCTGAGCTCCCGAAACGAATCCAGCAACTGCTGAGCCTTTGGCCCGATTGCAATCATCCGGCTTTTGTTGTGATGCTCTGTCTTGTGTTCGCCCGGCTGATAGACCCAAACAGCCCCGGACTTGTCGATCTCTGACCAACGCACTACGCAGGCTTCTGACGGCCGGCAACCCGTTAGCAGGGCAAATTGTATCAATCCCCAGACCGGACGCGTTACATGCGACTTGATAGCGTCGACGTGCTCTATAGAGACAGGCGGCTTTGGGCTTGGTGGTTTCGCCTTTGTCTTGCCACGACGCAGCCCCCTGACAGACTGCAAGGCCTGAGCGATGTCGACCGAAAACAGTTCTTCACTGACACCCCAGTTGAAAGCCTGTTTAATTCGTCGCAGGCGATTGTTAATGGTTGATTGTGCCAGTCCCTGTTCAACCATGGCAGACAGTAGCAACTTCAACTTCTTCGGGCCAAAGTCGACGACTCGACAGCCAACGTACAGCTGAGTCAGCGATCGCAGAGCCTGACGGAAGTTGTTGAATTCTGCGGCCGGCTTTCCGTTTTTGCTGTACTCGGTCCTGGCGAATTCAAGGAACAGAATCGCCAGGCGCCCGACAGTGATGTTCGTCAGCTTTGGCGTTTTCCCAGAGGCTTTTGCGGCGTCCCATCGGGCAAGCACTTCGTCGAACTTTCGACGGGACTCTGGCGAATCATACTGCCCAAGATAAAGGCGTTTGCCGTTGAATGTTGTGCGAGCCTGGTTGGTCGCCTTGTGCAGTCCGTAAACCGGTTTCCGTGCCATCAGATCTACTCCCGAAAGTAGTGTCCTGAATTCTCGACTACTCACTTCGAAAGGACCAAAGTGGGTAGTAATCGAGTTTCCGGGCCACTGCTCAAAAGAGCAGGTTTCCTCAACACAAGGAAAGCCAACGTGTTACAACAAAAGCGGCTGAAGGGAATCGAACCCTCATCTCAAGCTTGGGAAGCTGGCGTGTTGCCACTACACCACAGCCGCAAAATCACTGGATCACCAGTGTTTCGTCAGTGTATTCTCGGTTTATCGGCATTGCAATGCCTTGCAATGAATGGCGTCAATTCAG
>CALFSX010000191.1 GCA_937916515.1 uncultured Planctomycetaceae bacterium
GGCATGGGAGGACCAGGCATGGGGCTGGGCGGTCCCAGCATGGGCGGTCCATCTATGGGACGCGGCGGATTGCCCGGCACAAATGCAGATCCCGTCGATCAGGAAAAGCTTATGCAGGGACAACGCCTGCTTGCTCTGGCCATGGCTGACCCATCGCTGGCGACAGTACGAGTTGCCGGATTGATGACCTTGTACCGAAACGAAGCCGAAAACGAAGCCGAAGCCGAAGCCGAATCAGCGGCCGAAGCTGAAGCCAAAGATGGTGGTGCTGATATGAGCGGCGTAGAAGAGATGGCCCCGGAAACTGATTCCGAAACCGTCGATCCACAAACCTCACCTAATGAAACAACCGAGCCAGGTTCCGAGCCATCACATGCTGGCGGAGCGACAACTACCGAAGAATCACCGGGGACCGAACAGACGGCTCCAACTTCACCAGCAGCGGCTTCAGATTCATCCCCGGATGCCTCGGCAACGGATGGCGCAAATTCACGGACGCAAAGCGGCGAAGCACCTTCCAACACCCCGCAGGAACCAATCGGAACTGATCCACTTCCATCGGAATAGCACAGTCTTCCAGATTCTTCCGCGTATGAAATATTCACAAGACAACTCAGGCTTGAACTCAAGCCGCATCTCCCTCGTTTGGAGTAAATAATTATGGATAAGCTTAAGACATTGCTGATGAAGCATGGCGAAAAAATCGTCGCTGTCGTCTGTGCCTTGTTTGGCTTTTTAGCTTTGACCTCAGCCAGCTGGGATGCCGATGATAGGCTGCCAATGACCATTGAGCAGCTTGTGACGGATTCCAAGGCGAAGATTGAAACCAACGAATGGCCCGAGCCGGATCAGGAAGATTTTGACAAAATTCCTGACGTGCTGGAAATCACCAGCGACAAGAACAAGATGCTGGCCGACGCCTCCCTGTATCAAATTGGCCACTTTAATGCGGCAGCCAACCGCATCAAAGAAAAACGAACTCAGCCAATTATCCTGACAGGAGTCGAAGGTGTTGCAACTGCGCTTGTCGTACCGATTGCCAAGCCACCAAAGGATGAAGACGAAGAAGAAGAGATCGCAGAAACTGACGACAAGGGCAACAAAAAAGAAAAAGAGCTCACAGACGAAGAAGCCGCAGAGAAGCTGCTTGCTGAACGCTTTGGCTTTGGAGCTGGCGGCGCTGTTGCCGGAGGGCTCGGTGGTTCTTCTGGCGGCGAAGGCTATCCAGGGGGCGTTCCAGGAAGCTATGGTTCTGGTTCACCGGGCATGAATGGCCCACCCGGCTTGAGTGGTTCACCCGGATTGGGTGGCCCCGGAGGCGCCAGTCCTGGCGGGCCTGGATCTGGCGCAGGCTATGGTGGCGGCAGCGGCTACGGCATGGACGCTGGCTACGGTATGGATGGCGGCTATGGCATGGGCGGCGGCTACGGAAGTGACCTTTACGGACAGTATGGCTCGTCTTTGACCAGCAAGAAGAAAGATGTTCAAGTGAGTGCGGGAGTTTCCGCTCGCTGGGTCATCGACATTCAAAAGCAACGTGAACTGTTCAGAAAGTCTCTGCACCTGAAGGGCGGATTTGCGGAAGCTCAAAAATACATTCGATACATCGACCTGCAGGTTCAGCGTCGTCAAAAGCAGGAAGGTCCAAATCCGTGGGGAGCCGAATGGGAGCCCGTCTCATCTGAAGACCTTGGTGAAATTCTGAAAGAATCGTTCGGCGTTGACCGCGACATTGTCAGCCCGGTGGTTACTCGCAGCACAATCACCATGCCACTTCCGCGTCGAGCTGCCGGCACATGGCAAGCCAATGAAGCGTCTCATCCTCGACTGGAAGATTTCGAACTTGATGCCAAAGAAAAAGAACTCATCGACCAATACAACAAGATGATGAAAGAACGTCTGGACAAGGCGAAAAAGAATCGTCCGGTTGACGTTGCGGAAAAAGGCTTCACTGGATTTTCCCAAAGCGCCATCGATATGCAGGGATCGATGAACGGTTACGGCGGCGACTATGGCGGCGGCGGCGACTATGGGATGGGAAGCATGATGGGAAGCATGATGGGCGGTTATGATGGAATGAACAATAACGGCGAAAAACTGACGGATGAAGACAAAGCTTTGCTGGATGCAACCAGAGCCAGTGCCGACGACCGACTGCTGCTGGTGCGTTTAATAGACTTTACTGTTGAACGAGGTTATTCATACCAATATCGAGTTCGCGTAGAGATGCGAAATCCGAACTACCGACATCCATTGGATGAACTGGAAGACCCGGCGATCGGCAGCGAACCGACTTTGGTTTCAGAATGGAGTGAGCCAACACCGGAGACTTATGTGCCTGTCGCTCATCGTCTGTACCTGACAGAAGTTGACGCTCGACTGGGTTCTCGCGAACGGGTTGATGTGACTGTTTACACAGACACAACAGAAACCGGCATGCCAGTGATGGGTGATGTTCGAGTCAACATGGGCCTTCCAATTTCCGGCAACAGAACTCTGGAAGTAATTGACCTGCGAAAGGAAGTTCTGGAAGAAACTGATGTTGTCATCGGCACCAACGATTTGCTGTCTGCCGCTGAAGGGTTTGGCAGAATGTACACCAGTGATCACCCCGAACTGAAGGCGATGCTTGATCGCATTCCGAAAGGCACAGAACCAATTCCCGATGAAGTGACCATCGTAGATAGCACTGGAGACCTCAAGTTAAGGTCAGTCGGTGATAAAGCGAGTGACGAAAAGGCTGACCGCGCTGAGTTCGCTGGAATCATGAAAATCTACGAAGTCTGGAAGCCACGTACTGCTCCTGCCGCTGGTGGGATCTTCGGCGGGGCTGGCGAAGGCTCATACGGCGATGGCGGCACAGGAGGCTATGGTCTTGGCATGGGAGGTGGCAGTGCTTCAGGAGGCGGCTATTACGGCGGCTCTGGTGCTGGAGGCCCCGGTGGACCAGGCGGTCCTGGAGCTCCCGGTGCCGGATCACCCGGACGCGGTGGTTCTGGCCGAGGTGGTCCGGGCAGCGGACGTTCTCCACGCAGCGGCCCATAGAATCCCATTCAAAAATCGGCAGCCAACAGCTATGTTTGTTGTCGGTGTCTGATACCAAACTAAAACGCACAGTCGCCTGACTGTGCGTTTTTCGTTATGTCACGGCGGTAGCCCCTTAAACTCGGATACTCAGCATCTACAATTCATCGAGCCTTTTCTTCAACCAACGCGTAGCAGGGGCGCATTTCAGACGCCTTGCGGATCATTCTTCCCGGCCCGCCATCAGTTTTATGATTTGCCAGTAACAGCTGCGTTAAACACTTATGCGACAGTAATCTTTGCGGCAATAAGCAGGCCGCGCGCCAACATTTGTCGACGCGATGCATCATGTCTATACAGCCGCCTTCTCTGGAAAACGTCTAAATGTGCAAGACTTGTAACACCGGTATCGCCAGACTGGCTCAAGCATGCTTTGTCTACATTCTGTTGACAGTTCTGTTGTCATCAGCGGCTGCACTGGCGCAGGAAGAACAGCCCCTGGCTCCGGCAATTGAGGAACTAAGCACCTGGCTATCCAGCAACAGTTTGACACACGATTCAATACCTCAGTTGCTGAATGAAGCATTCGCTGCGTCGCCTTTGTCAACTGCCGACGCAGAAGCCGCTGCAAATCTGCTATGGCAAAACCGACTTCACTTTTTGCGGACGGAACGAGCGGCGGAGATGGACGCTCGACTCATTAAGATCGACAACATGTCGATGCCATTCTGGTTTAAGGTGTTTGGAGACGAACCGCCTGGCGGACGCAGTCTGTTTATTTCGATGCACGGAGGAGGTGGAGCACCAGCCGCTGTAAACGATGGACAATACGAGAATCAGAAAAAACTCTACAAGCCAGAAGAAGGTGTCTATCTGGTTCCGCGTGCTCCAACGAATTCATGGAACCTTTGGCACGAAAAGCATATTGACATTTTCTTTGACCGTTTGATCACCAACATGATCGCGTTCCAGAACGTCAATCCAGACCGAGTCTACCTGATGGGGTATTCCGCCGGGGGCGACGGAGTGTACCAACTTGCGCCGCGTATGGCAGATCGCTGGGCGGCGGCAAGCATGATGGCGGGCCATCCAAACGAAACCACACCGGATGGTCTCAGGAACATTGCGTTCGCAATTCATATGGGTGAAAAAGACTCCGCATACAACCGCAATCGAATAGCGAAAGAATGGAAGGACCAGTTGGCAACTCTGCGTCAGAATGATTCAACCGGTTACGAGCACGTCGTTCAGTTGCATTCCGGTCGTGGCCACTGGATGAACCTGGACGACGCAGTTGCCGTACCATGGATGGCACAGTTCAGTCGCAGACGATTTCCCAAACGCGTCGTCTGGAAGTCTGACGACGTCATCCACGACCGGCTGTATTGGCTTCAAGCAAGTCCACAAACCAATTCAGCCCGCGCAAAAGTCGTCGCTGAGTGTGAAGGCAATACAGTGCGGTTTCTTGAATCAACGTTGAACCAGGTCGATGTGCTGATACATGACGACCTTGTTGATATGAACGAAACAATTTCCGTCGTCAGCGACGACTCTACGCTGTTTGAAGCGCGGGTGCCCAGAACGATCAGCGTGATCGCTCAATCGCTGCTGGACCGCGACGAACCAGGATCGATTGCGTATGGACGCATCAGCGTGCAACTGTCTCCGGAATAGTTCACCGCCAGATCAGAGCAATCCCATGGGAATTGTTTCCGAAACATCCTGACGTTCGCCCAGCACTCGCAGTTCC
>CALFSX010000192.1 GCA_937916515.1 uncultured Planctomycetaceae bacterium
GCGGCGGCAGACAAGGAAGCTCGGCTGCCCGTGGTGCTGAGTCGCAGCGAGATCGCGCAGGGCAAGTCTTCGGTGCCATCCACCATCGTCAGGAAGCCCAGGCGATCGCAAGACCCCGGGCGGATTTTCACATTGCGGTCTGTCTCGCGATAAGGGGACATTGCGTCGATTGGCCGCATGGTCGTGGTTCTGTGGGTTTGGTGTAGGTTACGACTGCGTGTCGGTTACATCGACGTCACTTGAGAGCACTCGAAAGCAGTGAACTCGCGAATACAATTGGCGAACGCAAGCGGGTCACGGCAGACGATGCCCCGTTTGCGTGCGAATCTGCTGCAGGCGTTGAGTCAGCTTTGAAACTACATCCGGGTGATCGGCATAGACATTGTTTGTTTCGCCGGGATCGACCGCCAGATCGTACAACTGACCAATGGGCTGGCCTGCTTCCGGTTTGATTTTTCGGGGCACAGAAAATCCGCCCGATCCTAATCCCTGGATCAGTTTCCAGTTGCCGTCACGCATGGTCATGAAGCCGCCACCGGACTGAATCACCAGTTCCTGACGCACGGCTTTGTCTGCCGGTTGCTTGCCCGTCAACACGTTGGAAAAGCTGAAACTGTCCGGCCCGGCGTTGTCGGGAAGAGCGACTCCAACCAGATCTGCCAGAGTCGCCATGACGTCGGTAAAGCAAATGGTATGATGGCTGGCCGAACCAGCCGCCACGTGCCCCGGCCACCGCACGATAAAGGGCACGCGATGCCCGGCTTCCCACGCATCGGACTTCATTCCACGCAGACCGCCGGAAGAATCATGCCCAAAGCGTTCGACATCTTCGTCGTACCATGTTGGCCCGTTGTCCGAAGAAAAGATGACCAGCGTATCTTCCTGCATTCCGCCTATTTGAAGCTCGGCAAGGACGCGACCAATTTCGAAATCGACCATCATCAGAAAATCGCCATACATGCTGGCTCCGCTGCGGCCCAGAAATTCCTGAGACGGCAACCACGGTGTGTGAGGTGCCGGGTACGCCAGATACAGCATCAGTGGCGAACGCGAATCGGCGGCTTGTTGACTGTGCTCGCGAACCACCTGCAACGCTTCGTCTGTGAACTTTGGCAGCACGTTCTCCAACTTCAGGTCCGGTGCTATACCACCTTCTCGCCAGAACGCTCCCTGAATCGGTGACCAGCCTTCGCTGTTGTTCGCTGCAATATGATTGATCGGCGGAGTGACCGCTTTGTTTCCTCGAATGTAGAAGTATGGCGGAATATCCGTAGACGCTCGAATGCCAAAGTAGCTGTCGAATCCGCGATCCACCGGCCCACCAGGCAACGGATTTTCGTAACCGTTTTCCGCAAATCCCAAATGCCATTTGCCGACCATCGCCGTTCGATAATCCCGCGTCTTCAATAGCGACGCGATCGTCATTTCATCGTCGCGAATCGTCGGCTCCGTGCTCCACTTCCCGCACGTCGCTCGAAACGGATAGCGACCGGTCATCAGTCCATAGCGAGAAAGGTGACACAGCGGTCCGGCGGCATGAGCATCCGTGAACTTCATTCCGGCCGTCGCCAGGCTGTCGATGTTGGGCGTGGGAATTTTTGATTCCGCGTTGTAGCAACCCGGATCGCCGTACCCCATATCGTCCACCAAAATGACAATAACGTTCGGCGGCGACGCAGCTGCCAGCAAGTTATCGAAGCCGGCCAACAACAACATTGCGGCCAGTGATGCCAGACACACATGAAATCGTCGCATTGTCGGTAGCATAAAAATGTTCTGTTTCTGCGAAGGAAGAAGCCCTGCGAGCTGCAGAACTTCGGTTACCAGAGCCTGCCATAATTGGCCATCGGGTGCCATTGTGGGATGCACGGCAGCCGCCGTCAAACGTCAGGCAATTTGCCGTATCTGCAGACTCACTTAGTTGAGGGCGATGGGATTTCGTCTGGATTTACTACAATGTCCAAAGCTGCAGCCTGTGCCGTACGGTCGCGGCCGAGATTCATTTTTCGTCCATCTTCCTTCGAAGTGATTGAAACCATGACGCGCCATCGAAAACTTCTGGCATCTGCGTTCGCGTTGTGTTGCTGCCTTCCGTCTAACGCGGAAGAAGTCACAGTTGGTGCTTACCAGCTGACCATCCCGGACGGCTTTCAAATTGAACTTGTCACCACGCCCGATCTTGTTGAACGCCCGATTGCGATGTCGTTTGATGAACAGGGGGCTTTGTACGTTACCGACTCGGCGGGGATGTCGGATCGAGCTGACAAGCAGCTGCAACTGAAGCCGCATCGCATTCGCAAATTGATCGACACCAACAACGACGGCGTCTACGACCAAAGTACTTTGTTTGCCGACGGCATGATGTTTCCGGAAGGCTGCCTGTGGTACGAAGGTTCTCTGTACGTTGCCGCACCGCCTCATATCTGGAAGCTGACCGATACCGACAACGACGGCCAGAGCGATCAACGCGAAATCTGGTACGACGGACAGTCACTGACCGGCTGTGGCAACGATCTGCATGGCCCGTATCTGGGCCCGGACGGCTGGTTCTACTGGTGCAAAGGAGCGTTCGCAGAACAGACTCATCAAATCAACGGACGCGATTTCACCACGCGGTCTTCTCACATCTTTCGTTCGCTGCCCGATGGCAGCCGCATGGAACCTGTGCTGACTGGTGGCATGGACAACCCGGTGAATGTCGCCTTTCTTGCCGACGGCGAACGTTTTCTGAGTTGCACATTCT
This sequence comes from uncultured Planctomycetaceae bacterium, assembly GCA_937916515.1. Taxonomy (GTDB): domain Bacteria; phylum Planctomycetota; class Planctomycetia; order Planctomycetales; family Planctomycetaceae; genus Fuerstiella. The sequence continues at coordinate 2,744 of CALFSX010000192.1, forward strand.
TTCAGAATCCAGCCAACGGCAAGCGTGATGGGTTGATTCATTCGATCTATGGCGGGGTCTACGGCAAAGACCATGCTTCCATCTACGAACACCCGATGACCGGCAGCGTGATGCCCGTGATGACTCACATGGGAGCCGCCGCTCCATGCGGACTGCTGGCCATCGACAGTCACGATCAGTTTTGGGGAGCGAAAAAGCAAAGGTTGCTGGCATGCTATTTTAACCTGCATAAAGTAGTTGATCACGAACTTGAACGGAGCGGTTCCACATTCATCACGCATGAACGAGATCTGGTGGCCTGCGATCATCCGGACTTTCACCCAACAGATGTTCAGCTGGCTCCGGACGGGAGCGTGCTGATTGTCGATACCGGAGGCTGGTACAAAATCTGCTGCCCGACTTCGCAACTGGCGAAGCCCGATGTGTTTGGCGGCATCTATCGCCTGAAACGCAAGGATCAGCCCAAAGTTGAAGACCCTCTGGGCAGCAAGCTGACATGGGATGACCTGACCAGTCCGGAACTGGTTGATCTGATGAACGACTCACGTACCGCTGTCCGCGAGCGCGCCGTCAGAAGCCTGCGTCGTCGAGGTCAGTCTGCGTTGCCTGCGCTGCGTGATGGACTGAATCATGAGATGTCGGTCGTTCGAACGCGAGTCATCTGGGTGCTGGCCGGAATGGATCTACCGGATGCCCGAACGATCATTCGAGACGCGTCGACCGGAGACACGTCGATGAGAGATGCGTGCCTGTATGCAATTTCGCTATGGCGTGATACCGCGGGTTTCGATGTGGCGGCTTCTTTCGTCACAGGCGATGACATGCGGACTGCGCGTCTGGCGGCGGAAGCGCTGGGACGACTGAGCGATCGCAGAGCAACGCCGAAATTGCTAACGGCCCTGACGTTGCGAAACTTCCTGCCAACCGACTTCGACGAAACCGGAAGCCCGACGGCATCGGCCGTGCGAGTTCGCGAACACGCCTTCATCAATGCCCTGATTGAAATCGGCGATGCTGAGGGAACGGCAGCGGGCCTGCAATCGGCCGATCCGCACGTCATTCGCGGAGCACTGGTTGCGCTGGATCAAATGCCGGGCAGTCACCTGACCGCGGATACCATTCGACCGTTTCTGCGACATGAAAACACATCTGTCGCTCGAACCGCAGCGTGGATTGCCGGGCACCACTCAGACTGGGGCCAGCCGCTGTTTGCGTTTTATGCCGCAGAACTAAATAGCGTGACGTCGGCTTCAGCAGGACCACTGGTGGATCAACTTAGCCGACTGGCCAGGTCCGGATCCATTCAGAATCTGTTGCAGCAGACTCTGCAGAACGGATCCTCCGAACAACAACTTGTCGCATTGCAGGCCATGACGAATTCCGGTCTGCCGACAGTGCCACAAAGCTGGCTGGATCAGGCCGCCGTGACTCTGCCAACACTGCCTTCAGACCGACAAGCCGACGCGATTGCAGAAATTCGCCGCTGGCCAATGCCGAAGGATGTTCCTGTTGCGCTGAACAGCGCGCTACGGACACTCGCAGAAAACTCCTCAATCGCGGATGGCCCGAGGCTCGACGCCTTGCAGATCTGCAGCCCGCTCAACAATGTATCCGACGGCTTGTTCGCGTGGCTGATGTCGGCACTCACCAGCGACCCGGAACAGGGCCTGAGAACTCCCGCTGCCGGTGTTCTGGCCAAAGCTGAACTGACTGCCGAACAACAATTGCAACTATTGCCCGCACTTCGCCAGTCCGGTCCCTTCGAACTGGCCGCCCTGCTTCCAGCACTTGCCAGCGACAGCGATCAGTTCGGACAACAGTTTCTGACGGCCATGGAAACGTCGCCCGGTTTTCCAGGTCTGCGAGTTGATCAGTTGCAGGCCGTGTTGACCAAATATCCGACATCCACTCAGGTTGCCGGAAAGCGCCTGTTGTCAAAACTTAACGCGTCGGTCGAACAACAGACAGCTCATCTGGAAGTTCTGCTGGCTGATCTGAAACCCGGTGATGCGCGCCGAGGTCACGAAATCTTTAATAGTAAAGTGGCCAAGTGCATTACGTGTCATGCGCGAGGCTACAACGGCGGACGCCTGGGGCCGGATCTGACAAACATCGGTAAAGTTCGCAACACTCGCGATCTGCTGGAAGCCATCATTTATCCCAGCGCCAGCCTTGTGCGAGGTTACGAACCGGTCACGGTAGTGCTGACGAGCGGCCTGACAGAATCCGGCATCATTCGTTCAGAAGACCGCGACACGATCGTGCTGGCAATCGACGCCGAAAAAGTCCGCAACATCCCTCGCAGCGACATCGAAGAAATTCAACCCGCATCCGTGTCGCTGATGCCAAAGGGAATGGACAAAGTTCTGACACCGCAGGACCTGTCCGATCTGATTACGTTTCTGCAGCAATAAACAGAACCAGTTTCGAGATGTAGGTCCGGTTCCTGCCAGACGAGTGCGATTTCGGTCCAAATGTGGGTAGGACTGAGTCGTCGCAGTTAACGGCACCGTCGAATGTTGATGAAGGTGCCATTACGCGACGCCACATCACGGCGTAGCGCGATGGCTATTTTGTCGACGCTGCACTGTCTCCACTGCGTCCTGTGTTTCGAGACAGGCTGTTCACTTCGGTGGCGGCCCAGGAAGCGGGGGTGGAACTGATTGGGATGACGGTGCAGATAGATCTGCCGAAACTGGGGCTGACGGGCGAAGCCATTGTCACCGACATTCAGGCCTGCCCGAACATCGAAGCCAAAGCGGGTTCCGGCCATGATCGGCGAGTCGTGACTGCCACGTTTCACCATTCCAGCGGCGCCACCCCGACCGGTGCCGCCAAAACGACCGGTGCCACACACGTTGCACATTTCCACAGTGACGTTTCTCAGCGACCAGCTGAAAAATCGCTCAGCTGCGAAACGACGTTGATCTGGTGCTGGCGGACAGTGAGACCTTTCTGCCGAAAAGGACTTTAGGCGAAGCACGCCACACAAAAACCGTCGTCAGCAACGTCCCCAGCCAGATTGGAAACCCTGTTCTTTCCATCAGCGCCTCCTCCAACGTAGGAGGCGGTGCATTGGCGATTTCCTGCTGATGTCTTAACGCATTGATGATTTCGCCAAGTCGCATGCCGCATCTACGACACCGCGACAGACCGTCTGCCTGATCAATCATCGCTGGCGAAATCCCTCATTGGCACTTGGGACAATTCGCGGTCAAAGCGTCAACGGAATGATTTGAAGTAATTGTAAAGCCGTGTGAAGTCATCCTGGCATCTGTTACATGGTGTTGTTTGCGGACCATTGTTATGTGTATCAAGCTCCCGACAAACACAACAGCAGCTGGTCTCGGATGAGCGTTAGTTTTCGGCTGACGGTTCGACGAGTACAACCAAGGGTTTCGGCGATCTCCGCGACCCCCTGACCTTCAATGCGCATTCCAAGAATTTCCTGCTGGTCGGACGGAAACGATTCAAACAGTTCAACGGTTATCGCCGCATGTTCTGCCGTCGCTCCCCGTGTTAACAGCTCGATCGTGTCGAGATCAAACTGAAACACGTCATCATCATTTGTGCGGCAGAACGCGTCATTTGCTTTGGGTTCCAACTTTGCTGCATCAATCGAATCCGCATTCGGTCGAACATTCACGGCCGGGTGGCGAGCGTCTTTGTGAATCTGTTCCCTGATACCGGATGCATCCAGAGAAACTTCAATCGCGGTATTTCGCTTTTCTGCCGAATGGAACCGGTTCAGTTCTTTGGTTCTGTTGACTGCGATCTTTACCAGCAGAGCAAACAGTGCTTCTCGGTTGACGATTTCAAACCGGCCTTCGCAAAAACGCCGGAAGACGCTTTGAGCGACATCATCGGCATCAACTTTCCCCATCAACTTTACGGACATCCGTTCACGAATGTGTACCAGAAGTTGCTCCACATACGCTTCATAAATTCGTGCCACAGCTTCCTGACGACTGGATGGGTCGTTGAGCTTTTGCAGCCAGATGGATTCGAACGCTTCAGTACTCATAAAAACACCAATAACCGGGATGATTTCAGAACGGGCTGAGTCAACAAATGGGTATTCAGACGGCAAACGCCTTTTTCGGAATTGTGATTGCAGTACAGAACTGCTGCTTTACCGTCAGGACTTGCGCATTAACCGCCGCGAGGTAGATGGCACACAAGTTTGTCCGGCACTATGGGGGACCGAATTCAGGCAACGGAGCTTCAAGTACGTCCAACGTGGACGGAATCTGCGAATTCTGCTTTTGCCCAAACACGGCAGCCGCAATTGTTGAATCTTCTTCCAGCCAGAAAGCGATATCCACATCTTCGCTGGGCACATCGCATTCAATCCTGGCACATTGCCAACGATTTTCCGCCCACTTCCAAACGAACAGTCCCTTGTTAAATTCCATCAACCACAGCGAATCATCGTTGCGACAAAACACGTTACTAAGCTTGCGTTCTGCAGCGGGCCCGGGAAGCTGCGTGAAATTGTCCCAGCCCGTCGGCGTCTTTCGGAAGAACTTCCCTTGCGGATCGACGCGGACAATGTCACCTGTCGGCGTTACGTACACGCTGCCTCGAGGGATCGGTTCCAGCGTCCTGGCTCCACTTTTTGTATCAAGCTGAAGATACCATTGGGGGCCGTCGTCGCCGGTGTGTCTGCAACTGGACTTGGTGGCGTGAACGACGCCTGCCGATGTCGCCTGTCCGGCTAAGTGGATTCCAGCCATTGAACTCACCACTTCATCAGTCCACGGCGAATTCATTCCCGGCGTGAAACTTGTGCGAGTCAGATACATACCGCTCCAGTTCATGTGCAGAATATCCGTAACACGCTTTTCCACATTCTGAACAATTAACGGCGACAGAAATTCATTGCCACCATCTACAATTTTTTCTGCCGTCCAGCTTCCATCAAGTTGTTCGCGGCATAGAACTCCGTCGCCTTCCCAGTTTCCCTTTTCCGGAGTAATGATGCGAGCGGCGAAGATGCAGAGATCGTTTCGGTCCAGGGCCACAGACTGGCCATGCTGTACAAAACGCTCATCGTTAAAGCCCGGCGGCAATACAATAGGCGACAGTTCCCAGATTCCGTTCCTGCGGCGCAAAACATCCATCGGACCTTCGTTACCCTGGCTCAGCTTTCGATCGTGAATCGTGATGACTCCCCGATGCTTTGAGTCAATTGCCGGACGTGCCGACCACTGAATCAGACGATCGTCTTCCGACTGAATAAGTGGGTGCCATGTCCCTCGCACAGATTTCGCTGTCGTCCTGGGTTGAGGAAGTCCGGCGGCGGCAAAACGCCCCAGTTTCAGAGTGCCATCTCGATTTACAACAAGAATTGCTGATTGGTCAGACGCAATCGCCAAAGCAACGCTGTTCCGCAAACCTGTTTCCACCTCAAAGGTGGGCACAAATTGTTCGGACGTTAACATCGTTAACGTACCATGAGGATTCAATGTGACGATCCGTTTGCCATCGGGGGTCGCTGCCATATCGACTTCCGACTCATAGAAGGCAACCGCCGTGGAACTGCGAGCGACTTCCGCTTCACTCAACGAATTCTGCACAAACTGCGGCGCAGTGCTGTAGGAATCAGCAACAAGCAACCTGCCTGACGACACAGGGCTCCAGCAACATGAAGTGCCACCCAATCCTGCCACTTTGACCTCAGCTTGCATATCCACCAATGAAAAGTCATTTTCAGTGTCAATAACCCTGAACAATTGACCTGCACCGCATGCCGCAAGGTATTTGCCGGACTTGTCGAAACCTAAAACACCTGTAAGTGGGCGACCTTCTGCCAACGACGTTTGCCAGACAACTCGCCCGCTGCGAATATTCCAGACCACCAAGGTTGATTCTTCATCAACAGCGGCCAGCAGGTCTCGTTCTTCGCAAACCGCCACTTTCAGCAGTCCGCAAGTATGCTTTAGCTTGCGAATTTGACGAGGCACGGCGTCCTGCACGTCCCAGAATTTCACAAAGCGATCACCACCGACCGTTACCAGACGCTCGTCGGACAATGGCACGACGCATGCGACATCTCCTGCATGGGCGTCATGGGCTTCGCCAAGAGCTTCATCGCTGATGGTGTCAATCAGACTTAACGTACCTGCGGCATCCAGGCTCCAGAAACGCCCCGGGTCGTTTGCATGCGACGCGATGTCTGCGTTGGGGCCAACCGTGGTCTTCAGCATTTGCCATGCTGACGAAACTTCAGTCGCCGGCTGTTGCCACAGCATTCCCACACCAGTTTCGTTGACACACAGCAAACGCTTGCCGGGCAGCCATTTCAAAAACGCGTAAGACCGTTGGTAAGCTTCCGGGAAATGCAGATCAGGCCTGGCCTTTTGGTCGATTCGAAGAGGCGCTTCTTTTCTGGCGACAGGCTGGCTAATCAAATGCGAACCCGACTCTGAGCTCCAAACGCTGACGGTTCCGCTGCGATCGAAAGCCCAAAGAGTTCCTGACGCTGGATCTATGCTGACATTCAGCACGGAGCTGTTATAGCGGAGATTCCTGAGTTTGAGCTCGCCCACCAATTCCAGACTTCGTTGTTGAAGATTTAATGCGACACGCTGCACGTGCTGTTCATCGGCGGCAATGTACAGATTTAGGACATCCTTTGCCGATGCATCGACGGCGATGTCCTGTACTTCAGCAGGCAGCATCAGAGAGTCGATGACAGCAAGAGAGTCGTCCAGCAGCAGCAACTGCCCTGTGGATGCCCCCACCAGCCACAGACCAGACTTGTCTTCAAATCGCACAAACGTGCACCGCGGCGAGCTCTCACGTCCGGCGATTGCTGGTTGAACTGTCTGCTCTTCCGTGTTGGTCAGCTGAAACTCAGCATGTACTTCACCGGCTTGTTTTCGCGATGTGATTCGCCCGCCTTCTTCGACGGCAAGAAAGACGTCCGAAACCGGCTTGCATCGAACGTAGACCAATGCAGCGTCAGCAGTCGCCAGCAGGGTTTCACCGCCGGAGGTTGTATCAAATGACACAATTTCGCCATTGTCCGCGACGGCCAGCAGCGTGTTGTTGTCCTGCCAGTCGATTGAAAAAATATAGCGAGGCTGCTTCAGATCGGCGACCGGATTAGGGCGACCGTCTTCTTCTGTGGTGGGATCCCTGTCGGCTGGATTGTGTAAAAACTGGTGTAGCGCAACATCTCGATGATTCGTTTTCGACACCGTTCCACTGACAAGCGTCTTCAAAGGCTTAAAAGTTGCCGCGTCTCGCACAATAACAACTCCGCCATGATCCACAGTGGCGAACTTCGAGCCATCCGGACTAAATGCTGCATCGAAAAGCCCCCAGAATCCACCGACGAACTTCTGATTGGGTACCCACGCTCTGGCCAGCAGTTGTTGGTAGTATTCAACGTCCATGCTCTGAACTGATCTCGACGGCAATTGCTGCATGGCAAGTTGAATGGTATTAAAGTTGCGATCCGCCGCTCCCGACGCGGCCGTAAACAACCCCAGACGAAGCTGCTGAGCTTCTGCGAACTGTCTGGATTGTTCCACATCTTTAAGTGCCGCACGTTCGACAGTCAGTTGTTGACTGTACACAACTGCGGCAAACGATGAGCCAGTCAGCATCAGTATTCCCATCGCCATTAGCGCGGCCTGCCACGGTTTGCGGCGGCATAATTTGGCCAGACGAGTGGCCAGCGGCACTGGTCGAGCCAGAATGGGCTGACCTTGCACAAAGCGATTCAGTTCTGCAGACAATTCTGCGGCAGTCTGGTACCGGTCCGCCGGACGTTTCTGCAAACACTTCAAACAGATTGTTTCCAGATCTCGATGAACTGACGCCTCCAGAATCCGCGGTGACACTGGTTCTTCAGAAAGCACCTTCTTAATAATTTGAAGTGGTTGGCCACCGCTGAATGCGGCGCGTCCGGTCAAAACAAAGTACAACACGCCTCCCAGCGAATACACGTCCGATCGGGCGTCAGCGTCCTGAGTCTGTCCGCTGGCCTGTTCGGGAGGCATGTATTGCGGTGTCCCCAGAATCTGGCCGGTTTCCGTCAGTTGTTGATCGTTGTGCGAGTCATGGGCAAGACCGAAGTCTGTTAGCTGGGGCTCTCCGTCACGATCCAGAAGAATGTTCGAAGGCTTGATGTCACGATGCAGAACACCAACTGAATGTGCATAGTGAACGGCGTCGGCAAGCTTCAGAACAAGGCTTGCCGCTTCCTGTGAATCAAGCGGTCCCAGGCCGATCCGTTCCGTTAAGGTGCCACCTGTCAGAAAGGGCATTGCCAGGTACATTCCGGCATCGCAAACACCAAAGTCATACACTTCCAGAATATGGTCGTGCTTTAATCGAGCGGCGGCTTTCGCTTCAATTTCAAATCTTGCGATTTCGTCTGCAGCGGCTGACGAGCCGGACTTTAGAATCTTTACGGCGTCGATTCGTCCCAGCCTGTTGTGTACAGCTTTGTGGACAACCCCCATTCCTCCAACACCAGCGGCCTCAATGAATCTATATTCCCCCACACCTTTCTGCGCGAACTGCGTCGGCCCGGTTTTCTCAGACCGGCCAACGCCAACTGGCGAATCGTTGACTTCTGCAGCAAGCTTTTCACATGGAAAATCTGCTTCTCCATCGTTGGCCGTCGGCAGGCTTCTATCGGACATCTTCAACGTTTCGTGGGCAACCTGCGACGACAGTCCAGCAGCCTCAATCGCGTTCAGCACAACCAGCCTGTGCTCCGGAAAGCGTTCGAAATACGCGCCCCAATATAATTCCTCACCAACCGAATCAAGCAGTTCAAACTCAACCAGCAGCAACTCCAATAACAGGTCAGCCTGTTCGGAAGGCCGGCTGGCAGAGAGGAAATGTTCAATCGGCAAGCGTTCGCCATTACGCCAGGAACTCTCAAATTCCATGGCGACATTGTCAATTGCAGAGCGACGTTCAAATTCTTCGGTGCTCATAACGGCAACTTATCTTTTATTGTCGATGAATCTGGTTGCAGAAATCCTGGCTACGCAGGCCACCACGTATTCCGCCAAGCAAATCCGCAGACCGATCCGAATCGTGCGAATCTCATTAAGCGTCACATCTAACATACTTTAACCACAATTTTAAAGTAACGTACAAAACATGAAGCACTTAGCTGGACAGCGCCATGTCTAAATGAGCCTCTGGGCGTTAGCCCCGGTTTTTTCCGTGATCCGCACGAACCGGGGCTAACGCCCTGCGGCTGATGTGGGCAGCTGAAATACTGCCCCTTCATTGAACCTGGCGCTGTCCCGTTAGAGCGTGTTTAACCTTCCGCATGACTGACAGGCAACAGGACGTCTGAGGCGGAGACCCGTTGCCGAGAGTGCCGGATCGCCCGCTGTCATCCCCGTTAAACCTCGCCACTATGGCTAAGCCACACAACGTCCAACAGCGGGCAACTGCCCCCTCGTGTATCTTAAATGCGAAAACGGAGGATCATGAGACAGGCTTTTTCTCGATTGATTTCGGAATCTGGATAAAAGGCGGAAGCGTCTGTGCTGGGACTCGGCAGTGATCCTATGTTCAGTACCCAGAGGTGCACAAGACAGCAACAGGCCCCCAGTTTACCCCATGGGGCATGGAACACAGATTGCGGAAAACCTGCCTGAAACCAAGTCGTGCAAGAAGCCCGGTATGCAATCGGGTTAATCGACAGCAAAGCACGCGTCCACAAAATCAACAAGCGTTCAGCATTTCGCGGTCCGGCCAGTCAGAGCAATTGCCCATTTCTTATGGACAGATCTGGCCCGTGGGAATCAGCCTTCATCGTCGGCTTCCCGTTCTCCGCAGTCACAAGTCAGCGAAATTCGCTGTGACCGAATGAGAATCAACTGGGGAAACCGACAGTCGGAGCAATCTTTTCGCTGCCATTCTTCGCACCCAAATGCGGGCCAACGAACAGCGTCTTTCCGCGAAGGCGCTGTTGTGGTGTAGTGTTCGCGACAACTTTCAATAGCCACCGCGTACTCGAGACTTCAGCAGCGGCGATGCAGCCAACTGCCAGCAAGTGGCCCGACAAGCGGCGGCGTATTCTGATGCCAGACCGGTTTACGTGAAACAATGGCTGGCACCTGTGCTAATCCAGCTCAGGAATTGGATCTTCGCTGCCGACTTCTTCGCCTTCCCAGTTGACGCTTCCGTCGGCTCGATGCAGCAGAATGCGGTGTGCGCTGCCCGGCACCGGCTGGCGGCTTTTCGGAATCCATTTTCGATGCTCTTCAAGCACACTGGCATACGCATTGTCGACAGCCAGGTTTTTGAATTCGTTGGGGTCGTTCTGCATGTTGTACAACTCTTCGCTGCCGTCGGCGTATTGAATAAAACGCCAGTCCTTTGTGCGAATGCCGTGGTTGTCGTGGTTATGAGTTGTGATGGCAGGCCATTCTCGCTGGGCCGTTGCATCTTGAAGCTGAGGCAGCAGGCTGTGTCCTTCCAAAGCGTCATTTTGTGGCAGACCGCATAGATCCAGCAACGTGGGATACATGTCCAGCAGTTCGGCTGGCTGTTCACATCTTCCGTTTGGCGAAACTCCCGGGCCCGCAAAGATGAGTGGAACTCTTGTGCTGCGATCCCACAAAGTATTCTTGCCGGTGATCAGTTTTTCGCCAAGGTGCCACCCATGATCTGACCACAACACAACAATCGTATTATCTGCTTTGCCACTGGCTTCCAGAGCATCCAGAACTCGCCCAACCTGACTGTCAACAAAGCTGGTGCATGCCAGATAAGAACGCACCAGATTTTTCCATTGATTTGCTTCGACCAGAAACTTCTGGCGAGGTTCTGGCAGCTTCCAATGCAGATACCAGCTGAATCGAGGCGTGTCGTCGCGATCGTTCGCCTGAAACGGCGGTAGTTGCAGTGAATCTTCTGGATAAAGGTCGAACCACCTTTGAGTCGCATAACAGGGAACGTGCGGCAAAAAGAAGCCGACCGACAGGAAGAACGGATCTTTCTGTTCCTGCTGCAACTGTTCAACCGCCCATGATGCGACCTTCCAGTCGCCTTTGTCTTCGTCATTGTGCGGGAAGACTCCCCAATCCACCAAAGGATGTGGGGCCGGTGTTTCGACAAGTTTGTTCTTTGGACGTACTCCAACACCGGATGCAGTGCCCAACACGTCGAACTCGTCGTCTTTCTTTGGACGTCGTCCGTAACCTCCGTGATAGATCTTGCCTGTCGTCAATGCCTTGTACCCATGATTGCGCAGATACTGTGGCAGGCTGACAATGTCTTTCAAGTCGTCGACATCGCGAAACCAGGGGGCCAACCCATAGACGCCGGTTGTTGACGGACGCTTGCCGGTCATCAAGCTGGTGCGTGAAGGGTTGCACAATGGCGACTGGCAATGGGCGTTTAGAAATACGGTTCCACGTTCTGCAAGTGCGTCTATGTGAGGAGTCTGAACTTGTGGATGACCATTCAGGCAACCGATCCAGTCGTTTTGATCATCGATGGCAATAAACAGAATGTTCGGTTTGGGCTTTACCACAGCATCGTTTGCGATCGCTCGACCGACCGTAAAAGCCGCACCAAGAATGATTATCAGCTTGATTGTCGACTGCATATTTTATCCTTGAACCAATATCGCCTGTGAACAGCATCACGCGCGTTGTTTCGCCAACAACCAATGCACGCCAGTTGGCCTGTACGTGATTACGTTTGAAGATTCTAACGAGGCCGTGCCTCAGACCATTTGAGCTACCGCTCAGAAACGCTCCGTTGTCGCTCAGAAAACTTGACTCAACATGAACAAGTTCGCTGCTTTAAGAAGTCTAACGAGCCTGACATACAGGATGCCACTGCCTCGGTACAGTAACGACATTCTGCAGCGGCTCCAACCGAATCGGCAGAACTGGTGGTCGAAGCAATCGCTGCGAACGCAGACATACGTATGTAAAACGGTGCAAAGACCGGAATCAAGAAAATGGGGCAAGCCGATCACACCACTCGAAATCCGGCATCTGTGCGGAACCCCGAATTCC
>CALFSX010000193.1 GCA_937916515.1 uncultured Planctomycetaceae bacterium
AGGTTATGTTAAGATTTCAAACCACAAGCACTTGCCGTGCCGAACAGTATTGGGACATTGAACTTATTGTCTAAACTAGAATGTCCTCTTATCGCGTTCCGCAAATTGTGAAGCGACGCCAAAGGTCAGGCCAGCGTAGTATGTACCGTTCATCGCCGCCTGCGCCCGGACGCCGTCGTAGCTTGAACCATCGTAGACGCCAAGGGCATAGTCAAAAAGCTCAAAATCAGCGCTGCTTCATTTCGGTTCTACGCGCTGACGACTTCTGATGCGAGTTTCGGCACCCAGGTCTTAACCGTTGTCTGGCGATGCTGTTGCTGTGAAATCTGAGCGTTCTGGTTGTGTGCGGAATGCTTTGGATGAATCGACTGGGCTGGTTTGCTGCGATAATCAGCGGTGAGTTCAGGATCCGGGGCGAATTCGCGAATTTTCTTTTTGCTGGAATGCCCGTCCTGTATTGGTTGTGCCAGTCACGCGGACTTTGCGGGTTAGCGGTTCTGGAGGTGTTGGCAGCGACTAAATGGCTGCAGATTGTGCATGGAAATCCATAAGTACGAATTATGTGGAGGATAGGTAAGCCATACAGGGCTTGACACGGTTGCAGATGTTGCTTGCGGATCAAGCGGCAGGTCATGCAGCTCTGTTAAGAAGGTTAAAGTCGCCACTATCGATTTGACGAAACATTATTCAGGCGAATGTTACCTGTTGTGGTAACAAGCATCTGATGCTTGTTGCAGGGAGGCCAGGAAACATGACGGTGCTCATTCGCCAGGGGGGTAGTTTGGTTTTCGACCGTGCAGAATGGAATCTGCCAGTGCGCCCATGCGTCTTTTCGAAGAGGTATGAGTCTCGATTTCCGCGATTGCCCACCGACCAATGTGTCATGTGATGACACAGAGCTGCCCGCACGCAGTTCAGATTGGACCCCTGTCACTTCCCCGACCCGTAATTCACTGACGGCACACGACTTTTTGATTCTTTTTGAATCTGCCGTGATTGATGAGTAGGGGGTGACGATTCGGCATCTCAGGATGTGATGTCGAGTTGTGAAGTGAGAATTGATTGGAGAGCCCGCCCATGAAAACGATCTTCACTACTGGTCAAGTAGCTAAGATCTGCAAAGTTGCCCCGCGCACAGTCTCAAAGTGGTTCGATTCCGGACGACTTCGAGGCTATCGAATTCCTGGCTCGCAGGACCGACGCATTCCACGCGAACATTTGATTCGCTTCCTAAAGGAACATGGAATGCCTCTCGGTGAGTTGGAAGACGAAGCGATGGGGAAAATTTTGCTTGTTGGTTCTGACATCGTGACTCGTTCGAGTCTCGGTGAAATGATGGCCAACGACGATTTTAAGATCGAGACTGCAGCCAGTGGTTTTGAAGCCGGTATCCAGGCAGAGTCAGTACACCCCGATTGCGTGGTTGTTGACTTTGTTATGGGCCGTGAAGAAGCCTTGATGATTGCTCAGAATCTGCGACGAAACGGTGAATACGAAGACACCGTTCTGATCGGACTTCTTAGTGATGAAGACAATGCGTCCGGTTTCGACCGCACTGTCTTTAACGAAACGTTCCGAAAGCCATTCGACGCAGCTTTGCTGGCCGAACGAATTCGAACGCTGGTTAATCGACGAAAACAACTGGCCTAGCCAGTTGATAGGCAACGCATCGCTTGCGATGCTGAGCTTTGGAATATGCCATCCAGAGGTTCATTCTTAATCGAATGGGCTTCGGATGGCATTTTTCTATGCGCGGTGAGTATTTGAAACAACGTATGGAATGAACGAGGCGTTTAGTGCTGCGTCACAGCTTGGTCTTAGACTTCTTAAAGCAGCGAACTTGTTCACGTTGAGTCAAGTTTTCTGAGCGACGTAGTCGCGTTTCTGAGCGTCAGCTCAAATGGTCTGAGGCACCGCCTCGTTAGAGTCTTACTCAAAATGATGTGCGCACCGCGCATGTTGAACGTAGCGACAACGGAGCGGTTTGGCGATTGGAGCGTTCCATGTCTTGCAGCCAACCACGCCACTGGGTCAAGGGCGAAGCCTTTGTTAAAGATTCTGCGAAACCGGGATCTCTGGCAAGAGCCACTTCTACCGTGAGTTCGTGAAGCCAATTTCGGGAGAACATCGGAATATGAAGTCGATGCTGATTTCAGCACTGATGGCATCGATTGCTTTCGGTTTAGCCGCTTCACGAATCAACAACGGACTTATTGATTCCAGCCTGCCGCCTGGTCCAGGGTTAACTCTGGACGAATCGTTCAATATTGGACAGGGCGTTTATCTGTTCGAAGTGTCTTGCGACCACGGGCCTCTGTTGTATTCGCCTTCTGTTGCAAAGGAAGTGTTTGGCCAGGAAGGCTACTTGCCTGATCACCCTCCCCTGGGGCGATTTGTGCTGGGAGCAGCCCATCAGCTGACAGCGTCTTCAATTTCGGGAGCGGAACTGTCGCTGTTTAACGTTCCCGCAGCGCGACTTGGTTCGTGCTTTGCGTTTTCGATGACAGTCTTGTTGCTGTTTGAGTTCGCCAAACGGAAGTATGGGTTGGCCTCCGCAGTTGCAGCATGTGTGTTGTTAATGTTGATGCCCAGAGCTGTCGCGCATGCTCGGCTGGCATCTTTGGAATCAACCACAACATTCTTTTGGCTCGCGGCGTTTGTGCCGTTGTTTGCCTGGTGGACAAGTTCGAAACCTCCCACAAGCAGGCAATGTGTGCTGGGTGGATTCGTATGGGGGCTTTTGCTGCTGACGAAAGTTCAGGGAATACTAATTCCACCGCTGCTTGTGGGGTGGGCGATTTGGCAATATCGCCTGCGTGCAATCAAGCCACTTGCAATCTGGGGAGTGACTGGCTTTGTGACCTTCTTTGTGGGTTGGCCGTGGTTGTGGCTTGATCCTGTAGCCAACGTACTTGAGTATTTTGGGCGAGCATCAGAGCGTCCGACTTTGTATGTCTGGTATTTTGGCGAACGTTTTGCTGATAAGGCGGTTCCCTGGCACTATCCGTTTGTGATGCTGCTGGTTACGACTCCGTTTTGTGTGACAGCGTCAGTTTGCTGGAGAATTTTCGCGAAACGTTTTCAATCGTTTGAAGTGTTGGCGGCAGCTTCCGTTGTGTGGCCCCTGCTGATTTTTGCCATGCCGGGAACGCCCGTCTACGATGGCGTGCGTCTGTTTCTGGTTGTGCTGCCAGTTATCGCATTATTGGCAGGACGCGGATTTGTGCTGATGGCGGCTTCGTTGCGAGCGGCCACAATGTTGTCGACTGATACTGCAATTGTTAGTGTAAGCAAATCCTCGCGGGCTAAGCGAGTTATTGCCTGTTGCCTGCTTGTTGTTATGGCGGTGGCGATCGTGTTTACGACATCCGTTCATCAGGCCTTTTGCCTGAACGATTATCCCGGCGTGCCAGGCGGATCGAAGGTGGCCGTGGAAACACTTCAACTTGAAGCCAGCTATTGGTCAGATGGGCTGAACGGTGATTTTTGGAATCAGGTGCCGGAAAATTCAGTGGTGTATGTTGCTCCCGTCAGCCATCAGTTTCAGTTAAGTGACATCCAGCAATTGGTTCCCATCGTTCGTCAAAGAAATATTACCTTGCTGCCGTTTCAGTACGATCCCGCTGAAGAGCGGGGGCTGCTGCTGTTGCTGCACCGTCTGGCGGATCTGCCCCCCCTGCTCCGTTCTGGTCCAACGGGCGCACCCGTTGTTGCAGATGTGAAATATCGTGGCGTCATGCTTGCTCGCCTGGTTGATACATCTGTGGCGACGTGGGATTCTAAGCCCAGTTGGCCGGGCGAGCAGTAGCCACCAACCGTTTGCGATTGGTGGCTATTCAAACCTGATTCTAGAATTCGCCGATGACGTTACCGTCGTTGCGAGCTCCCAGGTTTTGCCATACGCCAAGGTCGATGTTTTCGCTGATGTTGTGAGTTGAGCCATCCATCATCAGCGACTGCACAACTCCCGTATGCCAGCTTCGCGAGGTGACCGCCGCAAATGTGGAGCCTGTACAGGTTTTGTCTTCTCGGCAGGACGTGTAGTCGCCTTCCGATGGTCGCACTCCACCGGGCAC
Source organism: uncultured Planctomycetaceae bacterium (assembly GCA_937916515.1). Classification (GTDB taxonomy): domain Bacteria; phylum Planctomycetota; class Planctomycetia; order Planctomycetales; family Planctomycetaceae; genus Fuerstiella. The sequence continues at coordinate 4,077 of CALFSX010000193.1, forward strand.
GATAACTTTTGAATTTGGAGTCAGTGTTGTGGTGAATCCTGTTTGGTGGATTCGCCCATCAACCCATTCGGTGTGGCCGCTGTCAGATTTGTTACTGCCACCGCTGGTAACCAGCAGGTCGACGTCGTTTGGACTGGCAGGAATGTTGCTGGTGCCTGTGCTGCCGTCTCGGTTGTATGGAGAAAACGCTTTGACTTCGGAAAAGCAAAGTGTGTTGCTGGTGCCGTCTGTAAAATGCTGAGTTCCAAACTTTGAATTTGGATGGAACGCCCCGTTGCCACCACGGCGAGTTGCGTTGTCCCAGACGAACCATGTGCCACCATTAAACCCGTAGGAAACGGGATAGTGGATGGCGTTGCCGTTGCTGTCAGAACGCGTCTTATCGTTGACTTCACTTGGACAGAGAAAGGCAGAGACTTTCTGCTGTGCAATTCCGGCATTTGCCGGGTCTTCATACGTCAGGCTCAGGTTTGCTGTGTTGTAAAGATTCGCTTCTTCCAGGTAGGGCAGAATTCGAGCATGAACCGACCACTCGCCGCCCTGTGTGTTTCGAGTGCTGATGTCTGAAACGAACGACGGCGGAAATGCTGAAAACACATCCAGATAGTTGTGTAGAGCCAGTCCGATTTGCTTAAGGTTGTTTTTGCACTGTGTGCGGCGAGCGGCTTCGCGAGCCTGTTGAACTGCCGGTAGCAACAGCGAAATCAGGATCGCGATAATCGCAATCACCACCAGAAGTTCAATCAGTGTAAATCCGCGTTTTCTGTGTGTTTTTGAAGGTTTCATGTCTTATTCCCAGCAAATTTCGAGGTTTCGATTAGCCGTCGTGACTTCACGACGGCGTTTTGCATGGCTGGCGATAGCTGGCTTTGCTTTTGAGACAGAGTCTCAGTGTCATGTTGGAATGGTACATTTCCTGTTGCCCTCGTCAACGGTGAATTGCCATTTTTGCTCAGACGGCGCGATGAACTGTTATCAGGCGGGCTGAGTTCGACAGTTGTCTGGATCGCAGGAATTCGGGCATTGCCGCCAGTCGAATTCGGCCCAGAACTATCTTTACGCAGGGTGCGTTTGGTCGCCTGTTGTGAACCGCCAGTTCAGGCGAGATGGCTGAGTATTACGAAAAAGAGCGGCAGAGGACCAATGTCCCATGCCGCTCTTTGAATTCAGTTTAGTGCCTGGCTGTCCAATCTTCTTCGTTGATCACGATTCGATTGAGCAGCGTCACTTTCCGGATCTTTTGAATGCCGTTTGGCAAGAACCAGAATTTAGTTCTCTTCAGGTTCCTGGTCAGGATCGATGTCGTAACGCAGCCAGACCGATTTTTCCCACTGCAGGCTGGCTGGGCCACCCACTTCCTGCTGGATAACGGGCAGCATTGGGCTTTGGCTGAATGCGAATTGTTTGCCTTCTGTGGCAAAGCGTTCCTGCAGTACGTCCATGCCTACTTCCGGCGTTGGGTAGCGGTTGGTGACGTGAACGACATAGTGTTTTGACATGTCAAAGTTTGGCACCACGCTCACTTCTTCGTCGGACATTTCGTCGAAGATTGTGGACATGAACTTTTCACCCACAAGTGCCAGTGTGCCACCTGTTGAGTCAGAAAACTGAATCGCAGACATGCTGGCCTGGGGGCGTTGTCCGCTGTTTGGTGCGGCTGAGGATGTTCTGAGCCATGAAAACGGCATGGTTCCTCGAACAGCAATGGCGGGGCCATCTTCTTTGCCGGTCGCAGTCTGATCTTTCAGGGCTTCGGCCATGTCAACACGAGCGTCGCCTTCTTTGGCCAGCCCATCCCTTACAAGTTTGGCAAGTTCTTCGCCTCGCTTTTTGACAAGTTCCTGAGCTTTCATTTGCTTCCATGTAAGTACGACGGAATCCTTCACTCCGGGTTCGTCCAGTGTTGGAACGTGTCCTGGAGAAAAATCGATCGACCAATAGGCGTAGCGGCTTTGGCCACCTTCAAGATTCATGGTTGACCGTTGAGCTTCACGGACCAGGAACAACTGAGCATCGTTGTTTTGTTCTTCGTTGTTGAAGCCCTGGAAAGTGTTCATGGCGACTGTGGCAGATTGCTGAGCGAACATCGGATTGTCGCTTGGTTCTGTAGCGGTGGCGATTGGGTAATCGTCTTCCTCCATCAGTTCCGTTGGGCTTAGCAGCGGAGTTTGTACGTATGCCAGGCCATTTTCATCGGCGTAGGCTTTCAGTTTATCGCTGATTTCTGCGTCGTAGGACTTCATGCTTGCTCGAAGTTCTTTAAACGCTTCCTGCTGGCCATCACTGTTGCCATCAAATTTTGCTGGGTTTTCTTCGATCAAAGCAAATCGATGAGCTGACCGTTCTCGAGCGAGTGCTGTCATTTGAGAAACGGCAGCGGCCATTTTCTTGTCGATTGCTTCTTTGACTCGCTGACGCAGAATTTCTTCGCGGATCTCTGATTTCAGCTCGTCATTCAGTTCGCGATATTCGAACTTGATTTCCGGAGCTGGAGTTGCAGAAGTTTCAGGCGTGATTGTGATGCCTTCAGCCGGTGGAATCGTCAGTGTTGAAGCGGATGGGGCTGTCGGCGGAGTTTCTTCAGCGGCCGGAGTTGTTGCTGCCGCTTCAGGTGTTTTCGCCTGGGCAGCAACGGGAGTCTCTTCTGTTACTGGTGCCGCTGGTTCTGTGGCTTGTTTTTCTTCAGTTGCCGCCTGTTCATCAGGTGCAAACGGATCACAACTGTTTTCTTCGGGTGCGGCGGCTTCGGGTGCGGCGGCTTCGGGTTCAGGCTGTGCTTCAGTAGCCTTTTCTTCCGCTGCAGGCTTGGCGGGTTCTGCTGCTGCTGGGGCTTCTGTTGCAGGCTCCGGCTTGGCTTCTTCCTGTGGTGCAGCAGCTTCTGCGTCAGGCTTGGCAGGTGTTTCGCTGCCTTCTTCTGACTTGGTTTCTTCGGTTTTTGCGGCTTCGTCAGTTGGCGCATCTTCCTTTGCAGCGTCTGGAAGTTCCATGTCTGGGAAGACAGTTCGTTTGATCAACGAACTTTCTTTGTTGTCGTTGTAGTAGGTTTCGATATCAGCGTCAGTCACTTCACCAACCTGCGACTTAACGGAATCTGAATCCAGTTCCAGGTAGGCTAGCTGGGCTCGAAAATTGAGGCGGAATCCGGGTGACCCAGGTTCTACTTCGTTTGGCATTTTCGTTTTGTATTTGGCGAATAGCTCATTGACGTCGGTTTCTGAAGGTTCGCCGACCTGATCAATGAAGTCGTTGACATCCAGGGCAACAACTTCAAGCTGCTGTCGCACGTTCAGGCGTTTGAAATACTGCCAGTAAACTTCGGGGCCCGGCGGCAGCGATGTAGTTCTGGGGCGCAGCATCTGATAGGCCATCTGTGCCTTGATTTCATCGGCCATGATTTCGCTAAGCTCGGCGTCGTTGACCGGCTTGCCTTTAAATGACAGACGATTTCGGATGTCGACGTATGCCGATTTTTTCAGGCCGTCTGAAGTGGCCTGCTTTAGGTATGCAGAAACCATGCTGGCATCGACGGTGATTCCCAGTCGATCGGCTTCGGCTCTTAGCAGTCTGCCAAAGATCACGTCTTCGCGATTTGATCTGTGTCCAAAGCCGAAATAAGGAGCGAATCGTGCCATTCCCTGTCCATAGGACGCATCAAACGCTCCACCAATTACCTGATTGGCAATCCCGCGTCGCATTTCGAGGTCGTCCATTTCTTCCATCGAAATAACGCCGAGAGAAGTGGACAGCCCGCTGTTTTCTGTGAAACCTGGCAGGATAAATCCAAGCAAGGCACCGAAGGCGGCACCGCCAAGTCCCCATTGCAGCCAGCGTCCCTGACCGACTCCGGCAACACCGAATACGGTTCCTCCCAACAGCAGTCCCAGCAGCCACAGATTCTTTCCTGGGTCGCTAAACAAGTCTGTCAGCGTGAACAGCAGCATGGAAAGGATGACCAAAATGATCATCATGCCGCTTGAGTATTTGCGGAAAAACTTAAATGGAGAGGCCATCAATTAACTCTTAGTTTTGGCGAGGTGTGGCGGCAGCAATTTCGCGGCCTGCCTTGACAGATTGCGTGAGGAGTCGTATCCCACTCAAAGGTCTCAGCAATTTCAACACAGAAATGATGGTCTGCGAATGCAGAAAATCGCTGTGGGTGAAATTGGCTAAGGTGGCGGATTTTAGCCGTCGTTCAAAATGAAACAAGGTCAACCGAAATCAGAGGTTACGTCACAAGTAATTGGTTCCCATGAGGTGGAATTCGGCAGATTGCCGCTTGTTCTTCGAACACCAATGCCCCGCGTTTCCTTACTGTTCTGACGATCTTTGTTCGGTAAAGGCCGTGTAAAACGGTCCAAATTCTAATTCAATTTATACATCCATAGCAGTCTGTTTGAGTATGGCAGCCAAAAAGAAGGCACTCGTTATTGTCGAGTCGCCGGCCAAAGCAAAGAAAATTCAGGGATTTCTTGGCGACAAATATGTCGTGAGGGCGAGCGTCGGGCATGTTCGTGACCTGCCCGCCAAGGCGGCCGAGATTCCTGCTGCGCTCAAAAAAGAGGCCTGGGCCAAGCTGGGAGTGAACGTTGACAACGATTTCGACCCACTTTACGTGGTGCCCCCGGAAAAGAAGAAGACGGTCAAAGAACTGAAGGACCTGCTGAAAGACGCTGAAGAACTTATTGTCGCGACCGACGAAGACCGCGAAGGGGAAAGTATTGGCTGGCATTTGATTCAGCTGCTTAGTCCGACCGTTCCCGTCAAACGCATGGTGTTTTCAGAAATTACAAGCGACGCCATTCTGGAGGCGTTGTCGAATACTCGCGATTTAGATGAGAACCTGGTCGCTGCTCAGGAAACTCGCCGCGTGGTTGACCGACTTTACGGCTATACGTTAAGTCCTTTGCTGTGGAAGAAAATCGCCCCGAAGCTGTCTGCCGGACGTGTTCAGAGCGTCGCTGTGCGTGTTTTGGTGGAGCGTGAAACCGAACGAATGAAGTTCCGCAGCGGTTCGTTTTGGGACTTGAAGGCGAATCTGGAGGCGAAAGTTGGAGGTTCGTTTGACGCGATTCTGCAAACCGTCGGCGGAAGGCGTATCGCGACTGGTAAGGATTTCGACGAAAACACGGGTCAGCTGAAAGAGGGCTCTGACGTTTTGCTGCTGAAAGAGGACGCTGCAAACGAGCTGCTGGCGAAAGTGAATTCCAGTAATTGGTCTGTCTCTAAAGTTGAGCAAAAACGGCAAACTCGCAAGCCAGCACCTCCGTTTACGACAAGTACTTTGCAGCAGGAGGCCAGCCGCAAGCTAAGCATGACGGCTCGGCAAACCATGCAAACGGCTCAACGCCTGTACGAAGCCGGTCATATTACATACATGCGAACCGACAGTGTAAACCTTAGTGGCGAAGCAGTCAGCGCCGCGCGTGGTCGGATTGAAAAGCTGTATGGCGGCGATTATCTAAGCCCTGCTCCTCGGCAATACACCAACAAGTCAAAAGGTGCTCAGGAGGCTCACGAAGCCATTCGTCCTGCTGGAAAGAAAATGCTGACAGCGGAAGAAATCGGCGTCAGCGGTCCGGAGTTCAAGCTGTACCAGTTGATCTGGAAGCGAACCATGGCGACTCAAATGGCAGACGCTCAGTTACGATTCGATTCCGTGACTATCGCCGTCGAAAACGCGGAATTTCGCGCCAGTGGCCGAACGGTGGAATTCCCCGGATTCTTCCGAGCCTATGTCGAAGGCAGCGATGATCCTGATGCGGCGATGGACGAACAGGATTCGCCATTGCCTGTGATGAGCGAAAGCGAAAACGTCGGCTGCAACAACGTTGACGCGTTTCCTCACGAAACAAAGCCTCCCGCGAGGTACACAGAAGCTTCTTTGGTGGCAAAGCTGGAAGCCGAAGGTATAGGCCGTCCTTCAACGTACGCGAGCATCATTGGTACGATTCAGGATCGCGAATACGTTAACAAGAACGGAAGTCAATTAGTGCCAACCTTCAAAGGGCTGGCTGTTACCAAACTTCTGGAAAACTATTTCCCTCAGTTTGTCGACCTCGGCTTTACTGCCGGAATGGAACAAACGCTGGACGATATCGCGACTGGTACCGCTGATCGGTTGCCGTATCTGCGAGAATTTTATTCCGGTGCAGACGGCATCAATGAATTGGTGAAGCTGCGAGAAGCCGACATCGATCCTCGCGAAGCGTGTACGCTGCGTTTGGATGGGATCGAAGCTGATGTGCGAGTTGGTCGATATGGCCCATACTTCGAAAAAACCAACGGCGAAGAAAAGCTAACGGCTTCCATTCCGGCGACGATGGCACCTGCGGATATCAGCAACGAATTGGCTGACCGCTTGATTGAGGAAAAACAACGGGGGCCGACTGCGCTGGGCATGCATCCGGAAGAGGGTGTTCCGATTTACCAATTGTCGGGGCCATTTGGGCCGTATTTACAGTTGGGAGAAGTTACCGAAGAACAGCCCAAGCCTAAGCGCTGCAGTATTCCGAACAGCTTTGACCCTTTAAATCTGGACCTGGAAACGGCCATCAGTCTGTTGTCGTTGCCACGTCGAATCGGCAAGCATCCACTGACGGATAAGGTTGTGAACACGGGCATTGGACGCTTCGGTCCGTATGTTCTGCACAACAAAGTGTATGGCAGCTACGACCGGAAAGCTCATACGTATGAGTTTGAAGGGAAGACCTACAACGTGCTGGACATCACGATGGATGCCGCTGTTGAAATGCTGAAGAACACCAAAAAACGTGCTGCTCCGGAACCGATCCGCGTAGTCGGCAAGCATCCTGCAGACGATACCGATCTGGGTATCTTTGAAGGACGCTACGGCATGTATATCAAGTACGGAAAAATCAATGCGACGGTGCCGAAGGATGTCGACATTAATTCGATCACCGTTGAACAGGCTGTTGAATGGATCGACGCCAAGGCGGAAAAAGACGGAATAAAGAAACCGTCTGTCAAGAAGGCGGCGAAGAAGAAGGTCGCCAAGAAATCGGCGGCAAAGAAGAAGAAGACCGCTACTAAGAAGAAAGCGGCCAGGAAGAAGGCTGAAGAGTAATCTGCCGGGCGCTTCTCAGGCGAACTCAAGTGAGCCGTCGCGTTTTATCGTTGATTTATTTAGTCGCGGAAAACGGCAGTGGTTCAGGTTTTGTTTCGCGTTGGGGTGGCGACATCTTTAACAATTGTAGCCGCGAAGAAGTGATTACGGCGGGTTTGCGTTACCATTTGCGGGTT
>CALFSX010000194.1 GCA_937916515.1 uncultured Planctomycetaceae bacterium
AAAACCAGTCGTTGCTGACTCACACGATCTCACGCGGCAAGCTAACCGTGTCGGTGACGGAACAGGGGACTCTGGAAAGTTCCAACAACACAGAAATCAAATGCAACGTCCGTGGCTTCAATTTGGTGACGTACGTCGTGCCAACCGGGACCGTTGTTGAAGAAGGTCAGGAACTTGTACGCCTGGATACAAAAGTCATCGAAGAGCAACACAGTCTGACCAAGACAAACACGTTTATCGCCGAAGCCACGTTGGCAGAAACGCAGGCCAATGTCGAAAAGGCCTCGATTGCTATCGAAGCCTACGAAAAAGGACGATTTCGCTCACAACTGCAGGGCTTGGAAAAAGAGCTTGCAGCAAACCAACGGAACCTACGGACGGCTCGCAAAATGTACGAGCGGTCGGAATCACTATTCCGACAAGGCTACGTTACGGAATTGCAGGTCGAAGGTGATGCATTCACGGTGACTCAGGCTGAGTTGGAATTGAAGGTGAAAGAAACGGAAATCAAAGTCCTGAAAGATTTCACTCGCAAGATGCAAATGGAAACTCTCGGCGGCAACAAAACCGCCAGTGAATCCAAACTTGCTGCTGATCAGGCGGGGCTAGCGATGGAAATCAAGCGGCGAGATCGGGCTGCCCAGGAACTGAAGCATTGCGTGATTCGAGCGGAAAACAGCGGGCTTATTATCTATCCGTCAGCCGCTTCGTGGAAGACAACGCCAGACATCACCGAAGGCGCAACCGTTCGAAAAGACCAGGTGCTGCTGTTGATGCCCGATCTTACGCAGATGCAGGTCAAACTCGGGATTCACGAATCCGTCATCGGACGAGTGCGACCTGGACAGAAGGCTATCGTCGAACTTCCTGATCGCACCCTTGAAGCAACCGTTTCGGAAGTCGCTTCTGTGACCCGTCCAGCGGGCTGGTGGACGGGCAACGTCGTCAAATACGATACCGTCATCGAATTGCCATCTGAAGAGGGACTCAAGCCCGGCATGAGTGCTGACGTCGACGTGATTCTGGCTATTCACGAAGACGTTCTGACCATTCCCGTAGCAGCCGTTGTCGAAACCGAAGACGGAACATTTTGCTGGGTGCAATCCAAAACCGGCCCCACCAAACGACTCATTGAACTGGGCGACAGCAACGATGTCTTTATCGAAATCATCGCCGGCCTCAACGAAGGGGAAAAGGTGGTTCTGAATCCGGTCTCACTGATCGCGGAAGCCGAAGAAGACGCGCGTACGACGCTTGCTCAGCAACAGGCTGAAGGCAATAACGACGACAAAATCCCAGCGACTTCGGAGGCGGACTAATGAAAGCCGCTGTTTTTATCCTGGTTGCGCTGACATCGGTCGGATTCGCCACGATGTCGTACTTTCTGCCTGGCGAAAGTGAGCTCATTGCGGACTCTGGTGCACTTCACACTGTCACGCGAGGCGAATTGGTCGTGTCGCTTACAGAATTGGGCACATTGGAAAGCTCCAACAACACCGAGATCAAGTGTCGCGTGCGGGGCGATAGCACGATCACGTTCGTGATCGAAAGTGGCACAGAAGTCGAAGCGGGAGACCTTCTGGTCAAGCTGGAAACGCTCGCCATCGAAGAAGAAATCAGCGAACGCACGAAATTCTATCATCTGGCCGAATCACAGGTTGCTCGATCAGCCGCCGATGTGGAGCGTTCCAGGCTGGCAATCTCCGAATATGAAGAAGGGCGTTTCGTTTCTCAACTGGCTGCGTTGCAGAAGAATCTGGCAGTGGCCGAATCTCGTTTGCTGAACGCAAGAAATCGTCTGAAGCATTCAAAAATGCTCTCTCGCAGCGAATACGCCAGTGACCTGGAACTCGAAGAAAAAGAGTTCACACTTTCGCAGGCCGAACTCACGGTCAAGCTGACAAAAACAGAGATCGATGTACTGCAAAACTTCACGAAGAAAGAAGAATTAGTTCGGCTTCGCGGTGAACTCAAGTCTGCAGAAGCGACGCACAAAGCAAACGTCGAACAAGCACTCGCTGATAAGAACCGGCTGGATCGAGCTAAAGAGGAACTCGGCTATTGCACGATTCTTGCGAAGCGATCCGGACTGGTAATTTATCCAACCGGCGAAGAATGGAAGAACGCGCCGGAAATCGAAGAAGGTGCCACAGTTCGCAAAGACCAGATTCTGTTGTTGATGCCCGACCTTACTCAGATGCAGATCAAGGTTGGTGTTCATGAATCTGTTGTCAAGAGAGTCACCATCGGCATGAAAGCCAATGTCACTTTGAACCGTAAACTTCTGCCAGCCGAAGTGACGTACGTCGCATCCGTTGCCAAACCGGCTTCGTGGTGGACTGGCAATGTTGTCAAGTACGACGCTCTGGTGTCGTTTCCACCGGAAAACGGCATGAGACCAGGCATGAGTGCTGAGGTCGAAATTGTGATCGCCCAATATGATGATGAGGTTGTTGTTCCCGCTGCCGCATGCATCGAAACGGAAAGCGGATTCGCCTGCTGGGTGCAACAGCAGACCGGACGAGAGCGACGATCACTGGAAATCGAAGACGGAAACAACATGTTCCTTTTGGTTCGTAGCGGAATAACGGCTGGCGAGCAGGTCATTCTCGATCCACTCGCCAACGTCCCGGATGCTCAAATCGAAGTTGCTCAAACTATCAGAAATGACTGACGAAGACGCGTCGTCAGAAAACCGAACGCAAGCATTCATTTCATGAATACCGACACACAAGCCTCTTCAAAAATCGTGTCCGTGGCAAAACTTGCCACCGGATTGATGATGCTTTGTGGACTGTGCTGGGCAGCTGTTGCGATTGCTGGAACCTTCCGCAAAGAAGAAGCGCCAACTGGGATGACTCACCGGGTGACTCGCGGGGATCTTCTGGTCACGGTCGACGAACAGGGAGTTCTTGAAAGCGCAGAGAATCTCGAAATCAAATCGCAGGTGCGCGGCACAAACGCCGTGCTGTGGGTTGTCGAAAGCGGCACGATCGTTGACGAAGGCGATGAACTTGTGCGACTTGACGCACTGTTTATTCAGGAGCAGGTTGACGAACGAACCAAGTATTCCAATTGGTCTCAGTCTGCGGCCGATGGCTCGGCCGCAAGAGTCGCGCGGTCACGAATCGCGGTCGAAGAATACGACCAGGGACGTTATCAATCGGAAGTTCTGACCCTGGAAAAAGATGTCACTGTTGCAAAATCCGCCTTACAAAATGCCAAAGATCGGGTACGGCATATTGCAGTGATGGCAGGCAGCGGCTACTTGAGCGAATTGGAAGTTGAGGAAAAGCGATTCGCGGTCAGACAGGCCGAATTGAATTTGGAACTCAAAAAGACACAACTCAAGGTTCTAAAGAACTTCACGTACAAAGAGCAACTGCAGACGCTGAAGGGAAACCTGGTCTCTGCTGAAGCGACGCATAAAGCGAACGTCGAACGAGCGATGGCTGATGCATCCCGCCGCGATCGTGCCGTCGATGAACTGCAGTATTGCACGATTAAAGCACCGCGCAGCGGACTGGTCATTCACCCGAACGCCGCCCAATGGGAAACCGCTCCAATCGCAGAAGGCACCAATGTCTACAAAGACCAGGTTCTGTTGCTGATGCCTGACCTCGACCAGATGCAGGTCAAAGTTGGCGTTCATGAAGCGAGCGTCAAACGGGTCAAGAACGATCAACGGGCGAAAGTCACTTTGCCGACTCGAACGCTTGAGGGAGTTGTGACCGACGTGGCATCCATTACCAAACCGGCTGGCTGGTGGACGGGCAATCAAGTGCGATACGACACGATCGTTTCTCTACCTGGCATTCCAAACCTGCGCCCCGGTACGAGTGCCGAAGTCGAAATTCTCGTCGCCGCACATGAAGACGTGTTACTGATTCCCGTCGCTGCAATCGTCGAACAAAACGACGAGGCCTTCTGTTGGATTCAGACACCGTCCGGCGTTCATCGGCAGCAAATTCAGATCGGAGACACCAACGACATCTTCACCATCGTCACCGACGGAATCCAGAAAGGCGATGAAGTGCTGTTGAACCCCTACGCATACGAAGCCCCGGTCGTTGACGAAGCCGAATCGCTGGAAGATCGTGCCCCGCAAATCGAAAAAGCGGGCGGCAGCAAGAGTGGCAAAGGGGCGAAGTCACTTTGATCTGGCAGTTTCTTCAAACCGTGGACCTCGGCATCAAGAGCCTGCTTGTTCAAAAGCTTCGGGCCGGGCTAGCCGCTTTGGGAATTTTTATTGGCACGGCAACCGTTATATGGCTCGTCGCCATGGGGGAAGGCGTTAGCTATCGCGCCCAGCAACAGATTCTCGAACTGGGCGCAAAAAATGTGATCGTTCGCACGGTCCAGCCGAACTCAGGCAGTGACGAAGACGCGAACAGCCGAGTCAAAATCTACGGCCTGCTGCGAGCCGACTATCGGCGAATCGTCGAAAACATCCCTAACATCCGCCGAGCAATTCCTATGCGCGAGCTGAAGTATGAATTGCGGTTTGACGATCGAACGGCCGATGCGAAGCTCGTCGGCTGCGCCGAAGAATATATCGAGCTAAACCGACTTCAGATCGCTCGAGGACGCTGGCTGTCTCCTCGTGATCGAGGCAAGAAAGTCATTGTCCTGGCCAACGAAACAGCAAAACGCCTGTTTCCATTCGAAAACCCAATCGGCCGCGCCATTTGGGTGGGCAGCGAATTTTACACGGTGATTGGTCAGACGAAAGATCGAACGGCGTCGGCGGCCATCGGAGGCAGTCTCGATTCGCGAGACTACAATCTGGACGCCTACATTCCCCTGGAAACACTCCGGCAACGAGTTGGCGACCTCGTCATGAAGCGGGTCGGCGGTGGACTGGGCTTCAACTTTGTTGGTGAAGATGTGGAACTCAGCCAGATCACAGTTGAAGTCAACAAGATCGAAGAGGTCGACGAGACGGCTCAAATCATCGAAACGTTGCTACGAAAATATCACGAAAAGCAGGATTACGCCGTCGTTGTGCCACGAGAACTACTGCGTCAGGCAGAGCGAACAAGAACCATGTTTAACGTTTTACTCGTGGTGATCGCGGGGATCTCACTGTTGGTCGGTGGCATCGGCATTATGAATATCATGCTGGCCACTGTTACTGAACGAACTCGCGAGATCGGTGTGCGTCGAGCACTTGGAGCAACTCGCAGCGACATCATTGTTCAGTTTTTGGTGGAGACCATTGTGCTGACAGCCAGCGGAGGACTTGCTGGAGTTTTATTTGGACTTTCTGTCGGGCCTGTTTTCCGTTTCATTAAGCGAGCCATCACAACGATCTCCCCTGACGCTCTACCGCCCATCGTCAATTCATTGGAGCCACGAATTGCGATGTGGTCGGTCGTGCTTTCTCTTGGAATTTCATTGGGAGTTGGCGTCTTGTTTGGCGTCTACCCGGCACGCAAAGCCGCATACCTGGATCCGATTGAAGCTTTACGCCATGAATAGTGAGGAAATCGTTTTCATGAAGAAATCAATTGTCCACGACTTCACCATTATTGCGGTAACCAGTGTCGGGTGCCGTTGATTGATTGCCTGGTTTCTCCAAACAAGGTCTGACAACAGCGGTATCCGACAACTTTTCAGCATGGGAACAATGTCCTCAAACTCCAGCCAATCGAATGACCAGCACGTCGCGACAGACTATGCGTTTCGAGTGGAAGACATCTTCCGAACGTATTTCTTGAAAGGTGAAACGGTCCACGCACTGCGAGGAGTTTCGTTTGATGTGCTCAAAGGCGAATACATCGCCATTATGGGGCCGTCCGGATCTGGCAAAAGCACGCTGCTGAATGTGCTGGGATGCCTCGACCGCCCAACAAGTGGCCGCTAT
>CALFSX010000195.1 GCA_937916515.1 uncultured Planctomycetaceae bacterium
CGAGGTTAAACGCGATATACTCAAAGGACTTACATAGATCTACGTGCCATTCGACGGTGTCACCTGGCAAACCGTGTTTCAGGCTCCCCAGGAAGACGTCACATGGGACACCGCCTTCGCGGTCTACGAGAAAGTCAACTCGTTGAAATAGGCCAATGCGACGTCAGCAAGGTGTCCGGCAACGACATGATAAGATCAATTTACCTTTTGTTGTGGACGGTTCTGGCTTGTGGAAACCTGCCCACAAAGGCTAGTTCGCTTTCTCCGCGACCACAAGTCAGCGAAATTGGCGGTAACATCGAGCTGCCATCAACAAAAATGCTATCGGCGACGGATTTCGGGGCGTTTTTTTCTGGTGGGAGCGGCTGTGGTTACCCATCCGCTCACTCTGCGCAATCAGGGGGGAGATGCGTGTTTGACGGACCCCCGAAAAGAACAGTAGTGTGGCCCGATTCGGACCGGCACCCCGGCTTGGTTTTGGGACCGAACACAGCTCGACGCGTGTATCGGCCAGCAAAATGCCAACTTTGATGAACGATAATCATACGGTCCATGCACGTATGTGCTTTTCTGCCTTGCGGTAGCGACCGCAGATTTGAATCGTGTGCTCAGAATAATCGGCCATATCGCTGCACAGTAAAAACTCTTTCGACGCTCCAGTCTCTGCTTACATTGTCTTCACCACGTTTTAAGAAACCTCCATATGCCTCCGATCCACTGGCTGTCTTCGACGATCAATCGTATTCAATCCCCAATGTAGCGGTCGCACCGATCAAGGATCAAACGTCGTCGCAATCAGCGGTGCCCCATCACACGCGGGCTTTATCGACGGAGCAACTGGAAAGCCGCACGCTGCTGACGGTTTGATCGGTCAATTCCGCGTTAGACAATCTGACTGCAGGCGACGCCACGGGAAGCGATTATCGCGTCAAACAGCAATCCTGACGTAACTAAGATCGTGTTCTATACATCGTTGGAAGCAGTCCGATCTTGTTAGCCTGTGGGCGTTGCGGCATTTTCGGGGCGACAACGGGATCGTGCTGATACTGGGTAGTTAAGCTCCGCAAGGCCACCTTTTGTGTGCTCGCAAACTTTCTGGTTTTCCAATGCCGCTGCAGTAACGCAACAATCATTTTCGTTACAGTTCAGGTCAGGAACTTTTCGTTTTCGGTGAGCCTAAAGATGACATTCGCGATGCCCCTTCTGTCTGTTCGGCTTCTGGCAGGATTCTCTTAGGCACCGGATTCCTGTTGGGTTCCGCTTGGAATACATTTACGGTGGTTTGCACCAGACTGCCCAACGGCTTTTGACCGCGGCAGTCATCGGCTGAAAAGAAACAGATAATGGCAGACGCGATTCCAGAGGAGCTGAATGCTGCGATCCAGATTCATCAAGACGGACAACTGGAGGAAGCAGCGCAGTTGTATCAACAGATCCTTGATGACAACCCCAAACACGCGGATGCGATGCACTTGCTGGGAGTCGTTCGGCATCAACAGGGGCATCATGAACAGTCGGTGGAGCTCATCACCAGCGCGCTGACTCTCCATCCCGATGCCGCGAATTATTACAGCAATCGGGCCGATGCTTTGCGGATGCTTGGACTCGTCGACGAAGCGGAAGCCGATTGTCGACAGGCACTGCACCTGCGTCCTGACTATCCCGATGCCTGGCATAATCTTGGTGCCACGCTACTCAGAAAAAAAGCTGGGCCGAAGCGGAAGTCGCGATCCGCGAAGCTCTGCAGCGACGTCCTGATTCCGCTCGCTCCCATTCAGCACTGGGTGATGCGTTGCGCGAGCAGGGGCACATTCGAGCCGCTTTGGATTGTTACCAGCAGGCCCTGAAACTGAATCCAAACTTATCAACAGCCCTTGGCAATTTCGGCCTGCTGCTGACGGCCTGTGGTGATCTGGAAACCGGGCTGCAGCATTGCCGGAAAGCTGTCGAACTACGACCGAACGACGTTCCGGCAAGGTATCAGCTGGGAAAAATGCTTCTGGAATTTGGCCACATCGAAGAAGCGATGGAAGTTCTGAGCGATGTCGTGGAAACAGATCCCGACAATGCAGAACTTGCCGTGACCGTTGGTCGCGTGTGGATTGAATTGGGAGACCTTCGTCAGGCGCGTTCGTGGTTTGAGCGAGCTCTTCAGCTTGAACCCGATCTAAACGAAGCACAATGTGGGATTGCCCAGGTCCTTCGGGAAGCTGGTGACCCTGAAGCGGCGATTCAGGCCTATCAAAAAGTTCTGGAAAAAGAACCAGGCAGAATGGATGCTCAGGCCGGATTGGCGCGGGCATTCCAGGATCACGGCGACATGGATCTTGCGGTGGCGACCTATCGAGAAACCATTCGACAGTATCCGGAATCCGCCAGCCTGCATGCCTGTCTGGGACACGCGATGGCGGAAGCCGGCGATCTGGACGAGGCCGTTAACTGTCACCGTCGGGCCATCACGCTGAATCCGCGGTGCGTCCCTGCGCTGTCCGGACTGGCGACAACTTTGCGTGGTCGCACAAGTGACGAAGAACTCGGGCAGCTCGAAAAACTGTTGAACGTTCCCTGGATGACGGACGGACGCCGGGCCGCGTTGAATTTTGGACTGGCTCAAGCGTTTGACGGTAAAGGCGACTACCAGCGAGCCGCCGTTCACATCAAAGACGCCAACGAGTTTCAGAAGAAGCACTACGAACAGCGAGATCAGGGGTACTCCGCAGAAGTCTTCCGTGAACACGTTGATCGCCTGATCGAAACTTTCACGCCGGAATACTTCGAACGCGTGAGCAGCCTGGGATTCGGTGTCGGCAGCGAACGCCCCGTGTTTATCGTGGGCATGCCACGTTCAGGAACCACACTGACGGAGCAGATTCTGGCGACACATCCACGCGCATTCGGCGCTGGAGAGCGTTCCTTTATTCAAAATTCTCTGCAACTGTTGCCAACGGCACTCCAACTTTCCGAACCACCGTTGGAGTGTCTGAAAAGGATCACTGCCGAAGCCGTGGGACGACTGACCGGCTGGCACCTCGACCGACTTCGAGGGCTCGATTCCTCACATGACCGCGTTGTTGACAAGATGCCGGACAATTATCAGTTTCTCGGCTGGATCGCCACGCTGCATCCTCAGGCAAAAATCATTCACTGCCAGCGGGATATTCGTGATGTGGCCTTTTCCTGCTGGATCACCAACTTTGCTCGCATTCGCTGGGCCAACGATCTCGAACACCTGGCCCAACGTGTCATCGACTATCAGCGACTAATGAATCACTACCGTCAAGTGCTGCCGATCCCCGTGCTGGAAGTGTCGTATGAACAGATGATCGCCAATCAGGAAGAAGCAACTCGGCGTTTACTGGATTTCGTCGGTCTGGAATGGGATCCGAACTGTCTCGATTTCCACAAAACAGAACGCCTGGTCCGCACAGCCAGCGTCGCCCAGGTGCGTCAGCCCATCTATAAACGCTCAGTAGCACGCTGGAAATACTATGAGGCCGCCTTGAAAGCGTTTCTGGAAGCTCTCCATTTTGCCTAGGTAACCACGTAAAACGTGCCGCATCGTCCGATGCGTCTGGGTACCATGCAGTCCAACTTCAGAACGTAATTTCAAAAACTCGGACGTCAAGGGCCATCTCATGAAACGAAAATCTGCTCGCAGCCGGCTGAAAATCGAACAGCTTGAAGCTCGCATCAACCTGTCCGCTGTGGATATCGGCTTTGGAACGGGCAATTTCGACTTCAACGTCGCTGGCTATAATATTGAGCAGAACAACGCGAACTTTGCAACAACTTCGAGCGCCTTCGGATTCAGTGAAGCCAGCATGACCGCCGCGCAGGCAGTGGACACGCTCAACGGTGGAACTGAGATGGCCGCACTAAGCGACGCCTTTGACGGCTTTATGTCCTGGGGAATTCCAACAGCCGCAGGAGCTCCAACCCAGAACACATATCACGACGCCGACGGCATTGTCGATATCACGCCGACTCCCACCGGGACCCGTGTAACGACCACACCAGGCACAACGTTGACCGGTGATCCCAACGACACGGGGCTTGATGGAAATTCGTTTAACGGTCTGGAGCTGTCTCAGCAATGGACGGTTTTCGCTCTGAACCCCACAACTCCGATCATTCGAGGTCTGTTTGTTGCCACCAATCCGACGTCGGCACCGATCACTCAGCAACTGGGGATGTTCAACAATCTTGGATCTGATTCAAACACCCGCATCTTCAGCACAAGTGACGGAGACACCACCTTCTCGCCTGGCACTGACCACTGGGTTGGTTCATTTCAGGAATTCAGCGGCACAACCAGCAGTGATATACGTATCCTGACCGTCATTCAGGGGCCCGGTTCCGTCACGAGTCCGGCAAATACCAATTCACAGTTTGTCGATGGAGACGACAACCCGCGTTTCAATTACGACCTGACTCTGCAACCGGGAGAAACGCAGATTGTCATGGCCTTTGTGGGACTGTTTGGTATTCGAGCCAATGCCACGGATGTCGGGAACACGGTGTTTGACAGCAACGCAAACGTAGAAGCCAACGGGTTGCTCGACGGCCTGACGGATTTGCAGAAGTCGCAGATTGTGAACTGGGAATTCAGAGGCGAGGTTTCCGTGGCTGCCTCGCCGGGTAGCGTTGCCGAGGACGGGGCCGGTAACCTTGAGTACACGTTCACGCGTGACAAGACGGCGGGCCCCTTGACGGTCAACTTCACGCTTAGCGGAGACGCGTCCTTCAATACAGACTACACGGTGACCGGTGCGACGATGACGGGCAATTCGGGTGTGGTGACTTTTGCCGACGGCGATGCCACGGCCACCGTCACTATCGATCCGACTGCGGACACCACAGTGGAACTGGATGAAACGGTCGTGCTGACCGTTGATGCCGGCACCGGTTACGTCCCGGGTACGACAAATACGGCGACTGCAACGATCACCAACGACGACACGGCGACGGTCAGCGTTGGGGATGTCAGCATGGCCGAAGGTGACAGCGGCCCAACCGTGTTCACGTTCAACGTGTCGCTGGACAACCCGGCTGCCGAAAATGTGACGTTTGATTTCACGACAGTAGCCAACACAGCTGTGGCCGGCAGTGATTTTACGGCGATCAGTGGTTCCGGCGTGATTCCGGCCGGAGAAACCATGACGACGATTGACGTCGAAGTCAGCGGCGACACCACAGTGGAACGTGATGAACAGTTCTTTGTGGACGTGTCTAATCTGCGTGCCAGTGGTCTGTCCGTAGAATTTGCCCCCATCAGCATCACCCAACTCGGAGTCTTTGACATAATGGGGCAGGCATCCGGTGTTGAGGTTGTGGGCGACGTGGCCTATGTCGCAGATCTCAGCGCTGGTCTGGTTGTGTTGGATATCAGCGACCCGGCGAATATCACCCAACTCGGAGTCTTTGATACACCCGATTTTGCAGAAGGTGTTGAGGTTGTGGGCGACGTGGCCTATGTCGCAGATCTCAGCGCTGGTCTGGTTGTGTTGGATATCAGCGACCCGGCGAACATCACCCAACTCGGAGTCTTCGATACACCCGATAACGCACGATCTGTTCAGGTTGTGGGCGACGTGGCCTATGTCG
>CALFSX010000196.1 GCA_937916515.1 uncultured Planctomycetaceae bacterium
AGTTTTCAGTTTTCAGTTTTCAGTAGGCAGTAGGCAGTAGGCAGTAGGCAGTAGGCAGTAGGCAGTTTTTATTGCAGCTACTGACGACTGGTAACTGACGACTCAAGACTGCGCAACACGACCCCAAGTCGTGTTGCGTGAGCCCCCCAGGAAAATTCCTGAGCTCGCTCGTGAGCTGCTCTGCCCATCTGAACTAATTCATTGCGATGTTCGGCGCACCAGCTGATTCGATCTGCCAGGCCATCCACGTCATCAGGCTGCAGCACAAAGCCATCCACGCCTTCGCGAATAACTTCGGGACCGCAACTATGAGTACTTGTTATGACCGGCATCCCGGTGGCCATGGCTTCGACAATGACCAGTCCGAAACCTTCGAAAACCGACGGCAGCACCAGCACGTCAGCTTCCTGCATGTGTCGGACCACGCCATTCTGGTCGGTTCGGCCCAGATATTCGAAGTGACTGGACCATTGCTTAAGCGGAGCGTCATCAGCAGGCAGTGGCCCCAGCAGCTTCAGCTTGACGTTTTTTGAGGCAACCTTTTCGATGGCCTGAAACAGGTACTTGATGCCTTTACGTTGCCCAATTCCACCGACGAAAAGAACGTTCAATGGGCCATTTGAATTTCTCGCTTTGAAACGAAATTGATCCAGATCCGACGCGAGCGGCAGCATCCGAATTTTGTTCTGAGGAACCCCAACTTCAAGCAGAGACTTTTCGGTGAACGAACTGGCAGCGACACAGATGTCGGCTTCCGCGGGTTCCTGTTCCAGGCGACGCTGGTACCAATCGGGAAAGTGGAAATTGCTGATCGTCCCCGCCCATTCGGGATGCTTGTCGCACTCTTCAGAAAGTATCCGAATGGCGGCCGTCACATGAGCCGTGGCGAATTCGCAAACGGCCAACCGCCCTGCTCTTTGG
Source organism: uncultured Planctomycetaceae bacterium (assembly GCA_937916515.1). Classification (GTDB taxonomy): domain Bacteria; phylum Planctomycetota; class Planctomycetia; order Planctomycetales; family Planctomycetaceae; genus Fuerstiella. The sequence goes on from CALFSX010000196.1 coordinate 922, forward strand.
GCGGCGATTAAGCTGTCCAGGCAACTTCCCTGAAATCCCCAGAAGACGTCGCTTTCACCAGCAAACTTTCTGGCAACCCACTGGTCGAACCGGCTGTCTCGCCGAAACATCGCCTGTTCGGCTTTGACTCGGTCTCCAACGATGTTCCGGTACCACAGCTCGGGCAATTCGAACGTCAGATCTCGAGAAACAAGATCCGAATTCAGGCTCTCCAGGCATCGCTTGCCCAGCCCCCGATCCAAGCGCGGTACGAATCGAGCAAGGCGGTCCGGCCAACGATTTTTGCGGTAGTACGTGCTGGTCACAAAACGCTTCAGGCAGCCCAGTTGCTGGACCGAATTCGCGTGTTGGTAAGCATGCTGCTTGCCGGAATGTGAAACGGTAATGTCCACGGATTTAGCCAGGTTCCAACTCAGAAATCACGGTGCCTGCAGTGTTTAATCGAGCGTTCTCACCCGGCAGCATGATCTCCCATTCAAGTTGCAGCCACTTGTAGAGTGAGGCAAGTAGGTCATCGGGTTCGTGACGAATATCGATGCTTTCGTTGCCGTTCGGGCCAGTATCTCCCAGAACATGGCCTCGAGGAACTGGGCCACCCATCGCAAGAACGCTCATTGCCTGCGGGCAGTGTCCACGCCCAGTGCCTTCAATAACGGGCGATCGCCCGAATTCCGTCATAACCAGTACAATCGTCGATTCCAGTTGCCCACATGCATCCAGATCTTCAACGAACGCAGCAATCGCCGAGTCCACCGCTGCGACTTTTTGCCTGCATTGGGCAAACAAATTTGTATGCATATCCCAGCCCGGTATGTTCACAATGGTAAACTTCATACCTTCGTTTACAGCATTTCGTGCCAGCAGCACCTGTTCGCCGATTGATGTCGCACCATACCTGGTCTTTGTCTCCGCTGAGACAGAACTGATGTTCAACATTCTTTGGAAGACGGGCGACCGAAGGATCTCGCCAATTCTTTCCTGCTGTTGTATGAGCGTCTGCGACCGAATATCGCGCTGTGCAACGGTCGAGGCTGTTTCTAGTTGGGAAAGAAGGTTCAGCCGAGCATTGATTTCTGAACCGTTTCCATTGCTGCGACCGGCGGTGATTCGCTTTCCGACTGGACCCTGCAGCGAAAAGGGGCGAAAATTCGCCCCGAGTGCACCACTGTAGTCCAGGGCGTCATTCAGGCCAACATAAACAGGCATTGCCGATTGGCTTTGCCATTGCACGACAGATCCAAGTGAAGGAGTCTGTCGGCCAGCATTGTTTTGAAGGGTCCGCATGCATCGCAGCGCGAATCCATGCTCGTTGTGACGATGACGAATCGATCGAATCACCGTCATACGATCGGCGACGCTGGCAAGACGGGGCCAGATCTCTGAAAAGTAAACTCCTTTTGCCGAGGTGTTGATTGCCCCAAATTCACCGCGGATTCTGGCTGGTGCATCAGGTTTTGGGTCGAAAGAATCGATCTGGCTTAGCCCACCATCCATAAAGAAACAGACGATCTTCCTTTGATTGTCGTTTCTGGAATCGTCCTGACCATTCCACGCAACGCCCCCATTTGCAATCTGCACGCACGAAAACGGCGACGCGATTGCGGCGAACTGCGTCATGAAGGTGCGTCGAGTTGTCAAACAGGCATTAGGCATGTTGAAGCCTTCCGTGTGGCATTCGATGGGTTGACACGCTGGTCGTTACGCACAAGTCAGAAGTGCCAAATCCAGATTTCGGGCCAAAGGCCCGGCAATTTGTACACATCAGTCCAGAATCAGGAACCGCGGACTATTGACAATAGCCCACAGAGCATCTGAAGGTTGCTGTTGCGTCGAATGTTTTAACAAACGCATCTGTTCTGCATTCATTCGTTTTCCCCAAAGATTCTCGGCTGCCAGTTCGATCGCTGTTGGCACAGATCCGGTCTTGTTGACTAGTTCGGCCCACATTAGCTTCAAATGTTGTTGGAACGACTGATCCAACGTTATGATAGAAACGACCTCGAATGGAACATCCAGATCACTGTCAGCACGTTGCGCTGCATTCAAAATACGATCCCCCAGTTCGCTCCGATTCGGTGCCGCAGTGCCACACGTAAAGGGATTGTCAGTTTGAGGACTCCACTTTTTTGCCAGATGGATTTTTGAAGATGTCAGCTGATTCAACGACGCGACGATCTCTTCACCTCGAAGTGCTCGCGGCTGAAACGTGATTCCCTTAGAATTCTCTTCCGGTCGTGTCTGGAATCTGTCCGACAGCACCATCTTTTTCAGCAGCCACTTCAACGAGTGATCGTGGCTGCGGAATCCGGCAACTAATTCTTCGAAATACGCTGCGTCTGCCCGTAACGAATCTGGCCGGTAGTCGTCGACGGGATCAACAAACGCAATGCCGAAGACTCGCATGGCAATTCGATTGATGATGTTTCGCGATAGTTGATGACTTGGTTCACTGATAAGCCAGTCAGCAAGTTCACGCCGCGGATGGCTGTCCGCGGCATCACTCAATAGCGGGCCATCGATCGCTTTGGGAATTCCCAGCCGTGTAAAGTTGCCATTGGAATCATCATAGACTTCTCGAATCTGCTGCCCTTGCCCACCAAGTTCCAATGCATGCATCAGCTCACGTTTGGCGACGAACAACAGCGTTCTGCCGTTTCCCTTTGCTGTGTCAGCGTTTGCGAAAGCCACATCGATCGTTAAAAGCGACATGAATGCAATGATCACAAACATCGCGAAATTCCGGCACAGACATATGGTCGGTCTCTGAGCATTCGAATGTCGAAACCAACTCAGGGCGTAGCATGCCGTGCCCAACAGACTAGCCGCGAGCACCGCCATCAGAAGCTGTGACCCTCCGGTTGCTTCTGCTACCTTCGTCGCCAACTCGATGGGCTTTCCGGTAGTGGTGCCAAGCAGCACGTGACGAAAACTGGTCACGACGTAAAGGCCGAGTGCGATCGAGGTGGCTGACAAGACATTGGCCGCCAACGCCAACTTGCTTCTTGCGTTTGCCAGCAGCCAAAATGAGCCGCAGAGCAAGATTAAAGACAAGATTGCCCCAGTTGCTACAACCCACGCGAGCAACGAATACTTTTCGGTCGGCTTGATGGGAAGTTCGGCATAGACGGCACGTTGAAAAACTGCACCGAAAGACTTATGGTCGTCCATGGTCCAGTGGGTAAACGGGTGATCATGACATTTGGCACATTCCAGTCGAAAACCAAGCAGGTTTCGAGCAATCAGCTCAGCGTTTTGCTCGGCAGCGCGGTTGGTCTTCCAGAACAGATCGTTGCTGCTCAGTTCTAAAAAATCGCCGTCATCAAAATCCGCTTTCAGTGAGGACACCAGGGCATCGTGCCGCAACTGATATTGGCGATAACTCTCGTCTTCAGACCGACTGTCAGTAGCAATTATTTCGTGAATTATTTCCGTGAATGGTTTGTCATGTTTTAGTTGTTCCTGGGTCCATGTCTGCCACAGCCAGAAAATGCGTTCTCGAGGCACCTTCATGGCGAATGCCGCTGTCGAAAGCGGCTCTTCTTCACAACCTGTCAGGATTGCCAGCCAGCGTCCCCAGGATTCGCTGTAGTTGGGCGAGCTCAAAAGTTGGTCGACCAGATGCTCTCGATTCAGACTACCATCGACTATTGCGGTGCTGGCGGTCAGGGCTTGGGATAGAGTTCTGCCGGTCAGCACGACTGATGCTCTGCGAACGAATTGAGCATCATCGATTCGCGTGCGGTCATCGGCGGTTGTGGAAACTGGGTTGCAAGCCAATACGCAAATCGCCGTCAAAGCCTGAGCGGCTTTGCGGTAGCTGTTGTTAGAACTTTCTGAACGAAGGTTCATTCCTTTGTTCTCGGCAGGTGGTTTCGCTCATCTTGATCAGATAAGACAGCGAGGCGTCTTTATCCAATAATTGGCACCTTGGATTGTAGCATACAAGGCGATCAGGCTATAGAAGCACGACATGTTGATTGATCGTCCGCTGGCAAAGATGATCCCCAGTCCGGATGCGAAGATTAGAAACCGCGGCAAAGAATCCGTCTGCAAACTTCCAAACTGATCCCAGCGACATGCCAGCCACCCAATTCCAATGCTGATGAAAACAATGCCGGGTAGTCCGAAGTTCCAGTACATCTCGCCGATCAACCCAGGAGCAACCGTCAGCTTTGGTTCATCGTTAAT
>CALFSX010000197.1 GCA_937916515.1 uncultured Planctomycetaceae bacterium
AAACAGCAAACTTGTTCACGTTGAGTCAAGTTTTCTAAGCGACGTAGTCGCGTTTCTGAGCGGTAGCTCAAATTGTCTGAGGCACCGCCTCGTTAGAGTCTTACTGAAAATGATGCCCGCACGGTGCGATCATGTTGGTCCTAGCGACAACGGAGCGGCTCGGCGATTCGAACGTTCCATGTCTTGCAGCCAACCACGCCGCTGGGTCAAGGTCGCAGCCCTTGTCAGGAATCGTCGCGCTGAATTGTGGCTGCGACGACGTGGCCGCCAAAGCCCAGTGAAAGCTTGGTCGCTGTTTTTGCGGAGGGCACAAACTGTGGTTCAGGCGACAGCAATGCCGGACAGCTTTCATCGGCTGTGGTGAAGTTTGCCGTGCCTGGCACTTTGCCGTGTTTTAAAGACATCAAAGTCAGGCCAAGTTCGACGCTGCCAGCAGCTCCCAGCAAATGCCCGATCGCTCCCTTCACCGCAAATGCAGCGGGTTGGCGAGTTGGAAAGGCGTCTTTGACTCCTCGGGATTCTGCCTGATCGTTGGTTTCGGTGGCCGTTCCGTGAAAACTGAAAATGTCTGGAATTGAATCGCTGTCTGCCGGGTCGTCAAGTGCGGCACCACTTATGCGTTGCAATAGTTCGGCGACGACCAGGCCCTGACTGTCAACTTGAGTCATCCCGGTGCAGTCGGTTAGCCACATTCCGCGGGTGAGTTTTGCGTAACAATTTGCTCTACGTTTTTCTGCGTGTTCCCGCGATTCCAGAATAATCACGGCGGCTCCCTCGCCCACAATAAAACCGTCTCTGAATTGATCGAACGGACGGCAGGCGATCGCAGGGTCGTTATTGCGGGATGTGACTCCCAGCCTGTGAAACGCCGCCAATACTGACGCTCGAAGCGATGCATCCGCACTTCCGGCAATACACACGTCGCACTGGCCGGATGCGATTAATTGAGCCGCTTCGATGGCACACAGCAAGCCTGTGGCACACGCTGCAACTGGGCAACTGGATGGCCCTGTGGCGCCGGTCAGATATCGCACGGTTAGAAGTGGCGCGTCGGGCATGAAGCCGTTGTGCCACATGTTTGCGGTGCGAGAAACAGCCTTTGGTATCTGGCTGAAGTGAGACGCAAGGTGTTCCTGTTCCATGGAACGCAAACTGGCTTTGCTGCTGCCGATGACGCAACCTGTGCGGGGGCCGGAAATACCAGTACTTCGCAGATTGGCATCTGCCAAAGCGTCGGCAAGGGAGGCGGCAATCAGGTTGTTAAGACAGTCCTGTCCAAACGTTGCCGCGTATTCCGCAGGGGCAGCAGTGTTTGCAAACAGAGCTGCGCTTGTGGCGACACATTCAGCAATTTCGTCGTGATCAACCGGAGCTCCCCCAGGGGCTCGTTTTAGCAGATCGGTCAGTTGTGAAAAGTGATCGATGTCGCGTGGTTGCAGCAGTCGGCCAGCTGTTGATCCAGCCAGCAATCCCTGCCAGGTCTGTTCGCGCCCAGGCCCCAATGGAGTCACCATTCCGACGCCGGTGATCATCACATCGCGATTTGAGCTTACTTCTGTTGAAGAGCGAAACAATGGCCTGAATATCCGTCAGTGGAACCGTGGTGAACGAGCGGTTGTGATTTTTCGATATCCTGAACTCCCTGGCCGCCGAATCAAACGCATACTGGACTGCCACGTAGGGAATTCGCACAATTTCAGGTTTGAGATTCAATCCTGACCTTTGTAGCCGTTCGGGAAGAACGATTTGCGCCCTGCGAATTGGCTGTAATAGCAGAATCACCGAACCAACGTGCTGATTCGCTATAAATACTTGGCCTGGTTTTCTCGAACGTTTGCTGTTTTCCAGTGGCTGCCGATTTGTTCTACAATCTCTACTGAAAATCAATCAGCTTCGGCCAGCTATCACGGCGGACAAAATGCACGCACGCACTTTAAACGACATCACAGGCGATTCGTTCATACGTCAAAATCATATCACTTTGCCACGAACCTGTGCCGGGGCGGCCTGGAAAGTGCGATCGTCGCATCTTTGCGTAATCGCCGTGTTGATGTTTTGTCTTGCTTCGGCGGGCACCTGTTTGGCTCAATCAACTCCCATGCATGAATGGAATCTGCGACCGCAAAACGTGGCTGCTGGCAACGTGAAAGCAGCAATTGGATCAGCCGATGGAATGGTGATCGGCAATGTTAAGCACAGTTCGACAACGCCCCATGGATTGATGTTTGATGGAAATTCGAAGGCTCGACACCAGGTTTCCATCACCGACAACATTGCCACGATAGCCTTGCCCAAACAGGATATTTCCGTTGAAGCCTGGGTACTGGTCGATAAGCCGTTGGAATGGGGCGGGATTTGCTCGTTGATTCAGGACAACGGCGACTTCGAGCGCGGTTGGATACTTGGATATCGGAAATCCAGCTTTTGTTTCGGCATCGCTTCAGAAGGGCGCCGAAAGCTAACGTACCTCACCAGCAATCAGTCGTTTGAATTCGGGTTTTGGTATCATGTGGTTGGCACCTATGACGGTGCGGTGATGAATCTGTACGTTGACGGAAAACGGACGGCCACGTCGAAAGAACAGTCCGGCAATATTGCTTATCCACCGTCTGCAAAGTTGAGTCTTGGATGTTATATTGATGATGATGAGTGCCATGCAATGACAGGGCAGATTGAACGGGTGAGTCTGTTCGATAGCAGTTTGGCAGCGGTGGAGGTCGAAAGCCGTTTTGAGGCGAGGAAGTCTGAATTTCCTGGAATTACGGCAGTTGTGCCGGAAGTCACCGACTGGCCAACCTATCGCCGTGACACTCAACGCACCGGGCGTTCCAGTGCCGAACTTCAGTTTCCCATGCACCTGCAATGGGTGCATCACAGTCAACATGCGCCGGCGCCTGCCTGGCCTGCTCCTGCTGTGCATGACTTTTGGAATCGAAAGCATAATCTGCAGCCTCGAGTCACATTCGATCGAGCGTTCCATTCTGTGTGTGTGGGCGATCGTTTGTACTTTGGATCGTCGGCCGATGATAAGGTGTATTGTCTTGACGCAACAACGGGCAAACAGCTTTGGGCGTTTTTCACAGAAGGACCTGTGCGGCTTGCTCCAACGATTGCCGAAGACAAATTGCTGTTCGGTTCAGATGATGGATTTGTCTATTGCCTGAATTCCGCCACAGGAAAGTTGATCTGGAAATATCGACACGATGCCAACGGTGCGGATCGACGAATTCCTGGCAACGAACGCATGATTGCTGCTATGCCGGTTCGTTCCGGAGTGCTGGTTGAAGACGACGTGGCGTACTTCAGTGCGGGCATCTTTCCGAATCAGGGTGTATATCAGGTGGCGGTGGATGTAAATACGGGCCAGCCGCTTGGTAGTGGAAAGCTTAATGTGTCGGCTCAGGGCTATCTGGAACGACGTTCTGGCAAGCTGTACGTTCCTGCCGCGCGAGATCCTGCAGGGGCTTTCGCCACAGAACTGGTTAGACGTGGAAAAGGTGTCGGGCAGGATGCGAATCAGTTTGCGGACGAGTACCCGTATTCCTTTATTTCCGCACGAAATGTTCGCATCGCTGGTGGAGACGGCGAAATCGCGGCTATCAACGCCAACGATGGATCAAAACTATGGACTGCAAGCGTCGAAGGCCGAGCATACGGGCTGTCTATTGCGGGCGGTCGCCTGTTTGTCAACACTGATCAAGGGCTAACGTATTGCTTCGGCTTGCAACAGGTTGACCACGCTGCGATTGTCGCCATAGAGACTTCACCATTTCGTTTTGCCAATGAGAAACAGGCGGCAAAACAGGTTACGAAGGCTCAACGAATTCTGACTGAATCGAACGTTCAGAAAGGCTATTGCCTGGTGCTGAACAGCGGCGATGGAAGTCTGGCCTATGAATTGGCTCGACAAAGCGAATTAAGCGTCGTTGCCGTGGAAGCGGACATTCAACGTGTGAATGAGTCTCGTGCTGCCATTGGCGCCGCCGGATTTTATGGAGCACAAGTTGTCGTGCATCATCTGCCATCAGCAGACGCTTTGCCCTATACGGATTATGTTTTTAATCTGGTTGTTGACGCTGCGGCGGGTGGTGGAGCCGGTGTTGATGTGGCGTCAGTGGACCGAGCCGAAGTGTTGCGTGTCTTGCGTCCAGGCACCGGGATCGCCTGGCTTGGCAAAGCTGGCGGAACGGCTGGCGATTCAGATAACAGCGTAATTCGACGGCCCAAACTGGATCGGACGGGCGAGTGGTCTCACATGTACGCGGATGTTTCCAACACTTCGTGCAGTACGGATGAACGCGTCAAGGGGCCGATGGCGATGCAGTGGTTTGGCAAGCCGGGGCCGCGAGAAATGCTGAACCGGCATCATCGAACGGTGGCTCCGCTGTGGAAGAACGGTCGTTTGTTTATTCCGGGCAACGATCAGATTTTCGCCGCCGATGCCTATAACGGAACACTGCTGTGGAACGTCAAACTTCCGGAATCACGCCGCATTGCCGCATTTCGTGACTGCAGCTATATGTCTGCTTCTGACGATCATCTGTTTGCCGTTGCTGGTGACGAATGTCATGTGTTGAACGCGCAAACCGGGTATGCCGAACACGTTTTTCAGGTTCCTCAAAAGAGCGATCGAACAAACAGCGATTGGGGCTATGTTGCCAATGTCAAAAACCTGCTGGTCGGAAGTGGTTGCCGCACAGGAGCTTCTCGTCGAGAACACACTCGCGACAGCATTATGGAAGCGGCTTACTTTGATGAGCAATACGTCGTGTGCAGCGACTACCTGTTTGCATTTGATCATGTGACGACAGGCAGGCAATGGGTTTACGAAGCGAAGACCGGAGCGATTGTGAATTCAACCATTACTATCGGTGACGGCACCGTGTTTTTTATTGAGTCACAAAACGTAAAAACTCTGGATACAGAAAACGGAAGAAACAAGCCGGTGACTCTGTTGGCGGGCGGCGCGTCTTTGGTTGCCATTGACCTGCAAACCGGCAACGAAAAGTGGCGAGTTGATTCGGCGACCACGAAGGTTCAACACAATTTGTACGTGGCGTATTCCTCAAGCAACGTTATCACAGTGGGATCTCGCAACAGCGGTACAGACAAAACAACGGCTCGAGTTGTCTACGACATTGAAGCTGTTGACGGGGCGACGGGAAAACGGATTTGGCAGCAGGAACAGATGCAGCAAACCAAAATCGGCGGCGACCACGGCGAACAGGACCTTCATCCCGTCATTGTCGGCAACACTCTGTACTGTGAACCGATGGCCTATGATGTGGCGACAGGAAAGCCGCAGGAATGGGGCTGGAAACTTGGCAAACGTTCGGGGTGCGGAAATATTTCAGCGTCGGCATCCACGTTTTTCTTTCGGCAAAGCAACCCGACCGCTTTTGATCTCGACAGCAAAACAGTATCACCCGTCACCACGGCAACTCGCCCCGGCTGTCTGATCAACATCATTCCGGCTGGCGGACTATTACTGATTCCGGAAGCCAGTTCAGGTTGCACGTGCGATTACGGTGTTCAAACGTCGCTGGCGTTTTTGCCAATGGGCGAGTAATTCTGCTGACGTGACTGCGAAATTCTGCCGTTGCTGATTCAGAAAGTGGCCAACAAAACAAGGGGTCTCAATTCTGTTCGAACTGAGACCCCTGAAAGTTAACAAGTGGTTTAGCAAAACGTTGGCGATGACTAATGTGTATTGCAGCGTCCTGTTTTGCGTGGGCGATCAAAAGCTGACGGAAGTCACTTGAGCCATCTGGACGACTCCTTCCAAAACCTCGCTGCCGTCTGCTGACAACAGTGTCATCTGCAGCACTCCGCCTGAAATCCGGATGGCTTCCTGCATGGATGTTTCATCGACCAGAGCGATGCCGTTGCAAACAGTCATCACCATTCCGGGCCGCAGGCCAATCTGTTCGGCTGGCGAATTTGGTTCTACGGCGTCGATGCCGATGCCTTTGCCAGGCAGCAGAATTCCCTGCATGCCAAGGTACCACTGAACTTCCTGAATCGGCACGCCAACCTGAACGACCGTGGAACAGTGAACCCGATTCCAGTCACAAACAACCACTTCGTTGTAATGGCAATGAGCGATGGGTTGACAGTATTGAGTCCACCAGTGGCAGGTTGCAGGTCGAGTGTGGCACCAGTGATGTTTGTTGTGCGTCAGCACGTGCTGCAGAGCATGTTTCCAGTTGGCCTGGCTGCCGCCGGAAATTGTCTGCTGGCCAGCACCTGTGCTGCCTGAGCTGGCCGTGCCACGGCCGGATCCGCCTTGCGGGAAGAACGGCACTGTTGTGACTGAGCCTTTTCCTGGCAGGTTCGGTAACTTGGTTGGTGACGTCTGGATGCCGGGGGCTGGCTTGATTGTTGGAATGGAAGTTCCTTTGCCAATGCTTGGCAGATTTCCTTTGGAAGGCGTAAACTTTGGCAAAGTGCCGAACGATGGAATCTGTTTGCCGATCACTGGCTTTGAACCGGATGTTCCGCCAAAGCCTGGCAAACGCGAACCACTCCCCGTCACTCGCCCACTTGTGGAACCGGGTTTGATGGATTGCCCCACAGACGGAGTTTTGGAACTGCTGGGACGAAACGAGATTCCACTGCCCTTGGAACTGGTTCCGTTGAAGCTTCCTGATGACGATGTTTTTCCACCGATGGAGCTTCTTGATCCCGAAGTTGATCTTCCGAAGTTTCCAGACGATTGCTTGCCCATGGAAAATCCGCTGCCACCTGATTTGAAGCTTGATGATCCTCCACTGCGGCCAGAAGTTTTCTGAGCAAAAGCGGAACAGTTGCCAGCGATCAGGCAGGCGAAACCAACGAATAAGATTGATTTGGTAAAGCGTTTCATGGCTTTCTCCTGTGTTTTTGAGTGATTGATTTGACCAATCACCCTCAGCGAGAAAAACCGTGGCGTGTTACAAAGAAACTTCGCCTATCTAAGGTTGTGCGTTAACGCGACACACCGGGCTGCACG
>CALFSX010000198.1 GCA_937916515.1 uncultured Planctomycetaceae bacterium
CGCTTCATCAGCAATGGCCCTGGCTGAAGCAAATGCGATCAGGAAGGTACATCCATAAGCTAAACACGCAGACAATCGACGAGCACATCGCATCTTGAATTCTCTCTGTGAAATTATCATGACTATGTTTGCATCGGCTGAACACCGCACCCGGTTCCCGCCGAAACGCTCCACACCAAAAGGGCTCATCTCATTCGCTGCTGAGTCTGCATGGCAGGCAAACGCAATGCGATCGATGAAAACGCCAGAATGCCGTTCGTGAACCTCCCCCAAGGTCAGATTCACGCCTGCCCTGGAAAATGATAGTTCAAACACCGTCCGCAAGTAAACCAACAGACACCGGCCAAACCAACCACCCGCCGATTGCCGAAACTCCTCAAACGCACGCTGCCTCCGGTTGATGTAGGGCCGGTTCCTACCGGCCGCATGGCAGGCGAACAATACAGTGGCCGGTAGGAACCGGCCCTACAATAGATTCGCTGATTAGCATGGCAGTGGCACACTAACTGTTTGAATCCATCCATTCCTTCAGCGCAGGCGACGGAAGTATGGGGCGGATCTTCTGCATACTGCATTTACTGAACAGCTGCCTGCTGTCCGAACCACACTTAGACTTCAGCCGTTACATCATTCAGAACAAATCCGACGACAACCGACTGCTATGTGATGTGACAGAGTTCGGTAACCGGGAAGCCTGAAATCTGTTTATGCAGGAGGCCGTTCGCGACACCAGTTGCAGCACGTGCGAGCTATCGAAGTTAATGTCAGACTTTCTGGCGAAGGCCAAAGCCAACCGCCCTCGGGCCGCCAGCAAAGAACTGGTGGAACTGCTCTTCTATCGACCCTACTGCAAGATTCAATTCCTGGCGGACAGCGGGATCGCGAAACGCCAGACAGCATCCAACGACTTAAAACAACTGGCCGACGCGGACCTGCTGAAGCCCGTAATCGTTGGCAGAGAAATGCTTTGCGTCAATCACGGTATTCTGAACCTGCTGTCTCGCCCAAATATCGATTGAGTCGACATATGGATGAAACGTGTCGATTTCTTAATCGAAAATCGACACGTCTTCCAGGTGTGTCAATTCCGTGTACATGAACCGTCCGACCGTTTTTCAGTCGATCTGACATCCAACGAACACACAGCGAATGACAGCTTTCCGCCTGCGAACGCTTCTATCACGTTGGGGGCGGGAAAAACATGGCGCGCAAAAAAAAAGATCCAGCAGCAGTTTGCACTGCTGCTGGATCTTTTCAAAAATGGGCGATGAGGGACTCGAACCCCCGACCCCCTCGGTGTAAACGAGGTGCTCTAGCCAACTGAGCTAATCGCCCTGATCTCTTCTTCCGAAGAGACGCGGAGTATGCCAATGTGGTTCGGTTTTTTCAAGAGCTTCACTTCAGCTTCCTGCAGAATTATTCTGATGAAGCCTGCGGATTGCTGGTTCTGTTGAGATTTATCCACCTGATTTCTCAAAATCAGGCCGAAGTCAACCTTCCCGTTAAGAATATCGTCAGGCAAAAGTCACTGTTTTCCCAAATCAGCGGAACCGCGCAAGCCGATCTGTGACCACGCCAAACCCAAAGGCTGGAAACCACTTGTGGTCGCACCCCACAAATTGTCCTGAAATAACTTCCGTAGGGCCGGTTCCGTCCGGCCTCTGTTTGTGGAGTCGGCCGGTAAGAACCGGCCCTACTTTGCTGTCCCGAAATAGGATCCCGACTTGTCAGTCATCAACTTCGCCCATATTGGGCATGCTGTAGACGGCAGCAGCGCGGCGACAGGTGGCCTTTCGCATGTCTCTACTCCGCGGCTGTGAAAACAGAAAGTGGCCAATCGCGATTCCTACCCAACGCCAAATGCTCTGTCATCAAAAGGCTGCCGCTGTGCTATGCGTTTTCCGGCCAGTTTTTGTAGGGATTGGCGGATAGTTTTGAATTAAAATAACGCAGGTCGTGAGTGACTTCTTCACCCACCCACGCAGGCATTTCAACGGTTTCGTTTTCTGATGACAGTTCTACTTCCGCCACAACCAGGCCCGTGTTGTCGCCCAGAAATTCGTCCACTTCCCACACGTGGCCGGCGTGTTCTACGACATACCGGTTCTTTTCTATTAACGGGCCGTCACACAGTTTCAGCATTTCGGTCGCGTCAGCCACGGGAACGTCGTATTCGAATTCCGGGCGAGACAATCCTGACGTGATCCCCTTGATCGTCAAGACTCCTCGATCGCCGGCAATGCGAATTCTGACCGTGCGTTGCCGGTCTGTATTAAGATATCCCTGGCAATAATACGTTGACTGCGCGGATCGCCATTCCGATCCGGTCACCAGAAACTTGCGTTCGATTTCAACACTCATCAGCAGACGACTTTCTGTACAACAAGGGCTTCGCCCTTGACCCGGTGGCGTGGTGGAAGGCAAGACGTAGAACGATCTAAACGCCGAGCCGCTCCGTTGTCGCTTCGATAATCGTGAACGCACCGTGAACGCACAGTGATCATCATTTTAAGTAGGTCTCTTACAAATTACGGCAGACGCTGCAGTCGGTTTTGAATGGCAAGGTCGCAGAGATCGCTCATCGACAGCCCGGCAGCGGCTGCCGACTTGGGCACCAGACTATGCGACGTCATGCCGGGAATTGTGTTCACTTCCAATAGATACGTGCCACCCAAGGTGTCAATTCGAAAATCGACTCTTGCAATTCCCGTCACGCCGCAGATTTCGCACGCCTTAACGGCAATGTCGCTGGCGGTTTGGAAAGTGTTGTCGGTGTCGATGATGTACTGAGTTCGGTTGTCGGCATACTTCGAATCGTAGTCGTACCATTCGGTGGCCGGGCGAATTTCAATCGCCGGATAGGCCTTGCCGTCGATGACCGTCACCGTAACTTCCGCTCCATCAATGTACTGTTCCACCAGACATTCTTCGTCGTATTCAAACGCCAATGACAAAGCGGCTGCAATTTGTTCTGCGGTCTGCACGATCGAAACGCCAATGCTGGATCCCTGTCGCGGCGGCTTAACAACAACGGGCAACCCAAGCTTAATGATCGCGTTATGGTTGTCTGCTGCCATGTCGTTCTTTTGCAAAACGATTTCTGGGGGCACCGTAATGCCGTGCTGACTTAGCAGCTGATTGGTTCGAATTTTGTCGAAGGTCAGTTCTGACGCTTCTGCGTTGCTGCCAACATACATCAGACCGATTCTGCCCAATTGACGCTGCAATACGCCGTCTTCGCCGCCGGTTCCGTGAACCATGGGAAACGCGATGTCCCATTGCGAACAATCGGAAGTCAGCAGGTTGAATTCCGCCGGGTCACGAAGATCGGCGATGTACTTGCCGGTGAAGGTTAGGGCCAGAGCGACCGTTGAACCGCTTTGCAGGCTGACGTTGCGTTCTGCCGAGTTGCCTCCTGCGAGCACCAAAACTTTCATGGTAGACCTTACTTTGTCTCGATTGGTGAAGGACGCACTGCGTGTGTTTATGAGGTTACGTAGATTCTCGCTCAATTCACCCGATAGCCGACGGTTCAGGAATTCAAAAGCCTGACCCGACGCTGACGGATTGAACGGCACGTATCAGCTGTACAGCGCTAAGTCTCAATCAGCCGCACGGCGTTCGTCCCGGTTTTTCGCGGGATCTGCACAAAGGGGCTAACGCCCTGCGGCTCATTTGGCTGACAGAACTGATGACGTTTCATCAAAGCTGACGTGGATCAGATTGGCGGAAGTAACTCAATTGTGTCCACCACCGATGGCTGAATATCTTCCAGCGGTACAAATTGATCTTTGACCGGGTCAAACGCAAACACCAGCCCGGTTTCGAATTCGTAAACCCAGCCGTGCAGCTTCAACTGATCACGCGCTAACGCGGCGGCGACAGCTGGATGAGTTCTCAGGTTTTCCAATTGAACAAGAACGTTTTCTTCTACCGTTAATGTCAGCCGTTCGTCTTCTTCTGTTAAGTGAGCGTAGTTTTCTTCGACGATGCGTCGAGTTGCTTCGGCATGTTGCAGATACGCACTGACGGCGGGCATCTTTGCGACTTTTTCGCGATGCAACAGCCCAGACATAGCTCCACAATGCGAATGGCCGCAAATGATGATGTCTTTCACTCGCAAAGCAGACACCGCATATTCAATGGTCGCCGCTTCGCCACCGTGAACAGCTCCATAGGGTGGCACGATATTGCCGGCTGTCCGCTGAATAAACAGTTCGCCCGGCTTGGTTTGAGTCAGAAAGCTGGGGTCGATTCTGGAATCGGAACACGTGATAAACAGAGCCAGTGGATTCTGGCCGTCAACAAGTGTTTCGAACAGCTTTTCGTCTTTGCTGAAGCATTCCTGCTGAAACTTATGAATACCTCTGACCAGCTTCTGCATGTTCCGGATTCCTCAATACATGACCAACTTACAAACAGCCGCCGCATGTCGTGAAAGCTACGTATCGCCCCAGCCGAAGAATGGCGCCCCGCGATTTGAGTTATAGGTGGCTATTAACTGAATTGGGGAAAGCTTGCAGTTCTCAGTTTTCAGTTTGCAGTACAGCCAGCCGCTTGGTCGAGCGTCCAAGCGGCTGTTGAATATTCCGCTGCGCAACTCACTGGACAGCGGCAAGGTTAAATCAGCCGCCGGGCGTTAGCCCCGGTTTTTTCCGCAATCCGTACTAACCGGGGCTAACGCCCGGCGGCTGATGTGGCTCGCAGAAACACTAACCTTTCATCGAGCCTGACGCCGCCCAAACTAAGATCGTGCGCCTTCGTAGCGAGCATTCACCCATGCTCCGTTTTGAGCACTGCTGGCGACGCATTGCTGAATGAAGAACATGCCTTCGGCACCGTCGTAGACGTTCGGGTAAATTGTATCTTTCTTTTCGAACGATTCTCCGGCAGCTCGTGCGACCATCGAATCGTACGAGAAGCGATAAACGTTGGCGAAGGCCTCGAAAAACGCTTCCGGATGGCCTGATGGCAGGCGACACGCGGACGCTCCCATGCTGTTCATAAACGGAGCATTCGGGTCACGAGTGTACATCTGATGTGGTGAACCGTTTTTGCGAACGATCATCACATTGGGCTCTTCCTGACGCCACTGCAGCGCGCCTTTAGTGCCATCCACCTCAATGAACAGATCGTTTTCGCGCCCGTGTGAAATCTGGCTGGCGGTGACCGTACCCAGAGCTCCGTTTTCGAAACGCACAACGGCGTGACCGTAATCGTCCAGTGCTCGACCTTCTGCATAAATCTTCAGGTTGCAGCTGATTTCTGACGGCAGCAGACCCGTCATATAGCGGCCCAGATTGAAGGCGTGAGTTCCAATGTCTCCGAACGCTCCAGCGGCACCCGATTTGGTTGGGTCGGTTCGCCAGGCCGCCTGCTTCTGGTCTTCCGCTTCCAGGCGAGTTCGCAACCAGCCCTGAATATAGTTGGTGCGAATGGCCTGAATTTCGCCAAGCTCGCCGTTCAAAATCATCTCCCGCGCCTGTCGCACCAGTGGATAGCCGGTGTAGTTGTGAGAAACGGCAAAGACAACTCCACTGGCTTCAACCGCTTTGACCAGTTCTTCGGCCTGAGCCATGTCGAAGGTCATCGGCTTGTCGCAGATGACGTTAAAGCCGGCTTCGACGGTGGCTTTGGCAATTTCAAAGTGCGTGTGATTGGGAGTTGCGATGCTGACGAAGTCGATGCGTTCGCTTTCTGGCAATGCGGCTTCTTTTTCCAGCATTTCCTGGTAGGAACCGTAAGCTCGGCTTTCTGCAATATCATAAGCGGGTGCCGAGGCCTTGGATCGTTCTGCGTTGGAAGACAGTGCTCCCGCCACAAGAGCAGCTCGGTTATCAAGCACGGCTGCGGTTGCGTGCACGCGTCCAATAAACGATCCTTGTCCGCCTCCAACAAGTGCCATACGCAGCTTGCGATTAAGTGATCCGTTTGTTGTTTCCATGAGCTAAGTTCGCCTTTCAAAATCGTTCGCTGCGTGAGTACGCGATGGTTGTGCTTACAAGGGCATGGCCCTTGACTCAAAGTCGAGCTGTCGCTCGAAATCGCTCTGTTGTCGCGCCGAATAAAGATGCACTCGTCGTGTGCATCAGTTGGATTAAAACATTATTCCCCGGGATAACGAAGGCTCGGCATTTAATCATTTAATCATTTCAGCCGGAGGCTTAGAACGTCAACTTCCATAAGGCCGGTTCCTACTGGCCGACGCCGCGAAAAGCGGCC
>CALFSX010000199.1 GCA_937916515.1 uncultured Planctomycetaceae bacterium
GTCACTCATGTTGTCAAATGAGTTCCAAGGGGCGTCCTGTACTTTGTTCTGCACGACTTTTGCTCCGAATGGCCCGTTAAATTGATGGCGATCCTTCCCAACTCATGCCAAACAGTTGTTCCGGTTAAAGATTATGAATCACGTAAGACGCGGAATCCACAAGATGCTGACGATTTCACTAATTAGAAATCTGATTGTTGCACAAAATGGAAGCTGGGCGAGATGGGTAGACACGTTGCGGAATGGCATCATTCTCAACGAACGGCATCGCCAAATTCGCTTTTCGGCTCAAGTTTGTTGAGCTTCGTTAACATTTTGTGAGGGACTACATCCCTGCTTCTAATTTACCAGACTTCAATATCAAGCGAGCTTCAATTGCAGCTGTCTGGTGTGGACACGCGGTCACGCTGTGAGAGATCAAGGTGTAATTTACGGTCCGTTAACGACACACATACTGATGATTTTGGGAACGGAAAGTCAAGCAAAATGTGGATGGAACATTGTTTCTGTGCAACGAAGTATCAACTGGATTCAGCATTGAGAGTTGAGCTATCGGTGGGCTGCAGCGAATTGAGCTTGTGACCGCTGATAACCCCAAACGGCCAACGTGGTCTGATCCCCAGGAACCAAACGTTCTTCGACAGAGGGGGGAATTGTTTTAAGTCTGTTCGCTGAACCAATGCTGTTACAACACAGCTGTGGCAAAATTCTGCGCAGTAATTTTTCGTGAGTTTGCTGAGTACTTGGGAAACGGCAACACCAAGTTGCATTGAACGTTTTTGTGAAACGCTCAAGTTGCACAGATAACGCTGGCTCAATCGGTGGCGTCATGCCAGCAGACCATCTCGACAAGCTCGTACGTTGGCTTCTGCCTCGCATGGGGCTGAGCCTAAAACGGTCACATGTCCCATTTTGCGGTTGGTTTTCGGTTCCTGCTTGCCGTACAGGTGAAGGTGAGCGTTTCTAACGGCGTCGACGGCGTTCTGAGTCCACTCAGGCGGCAGGTGCTGTCCCAGCAGGTTTGCCATCGCTGCAACTGGTGCCATCCGGTTAATCGCTACATGCGGAAGACCGCAAATGGTTCTCAGTTGCAATTCAAATTGACTGCAGTTGTAGGCTTCGATTGTCAGATGGCCACTGTTGTGCGGGCGAGGCGCAATCTCGTTGACGACAAGTTCGCCCGACGAAGTCAGAAAAAGCTCAATGCACAGTACGCCAACCACGTCAAAGTGCTCCAAAACGGCACGCCCCATGGCTTCTGCCTGTGAAGCCACCTGAACGCTAATCAGCGGCGATCCGGAAATTGACACGTCTAATATGTGATTGGCGTGATGATTCAGGAATGGATCAAAGAACGCACAATGTCCGTCAGCGAATCGCCCGGCAATCATCGATAGTTCGTAATCGAAAGCGACTTTTTGTTCGACCAGGCCGGATGTCAGTTCGCTGGATTCCCAGATTGCCGCAACATCAGCATCTGGGCCGATTCCCCACTGCCCTTTGCCGTCGTAGCCTTCTGTGTTGGCTTTTAAGATGACATCTCCGCCAAAATCCTGATGAGCGGCCACGAGCTCGTCGGCATTCTGCATCATTAGAAATCTGGCCGTCGGTAGTCCCAGTTTGGCGAGGGCCGTTTTTTCCAGAAATCGATTTTGAGCCGTGCCCAGCAATCCGACGGCCGGTCGCAGTTCAGTACGAGCAGCGATTGCTGCGGCTGCGTGTGCCGGGATATTTTCGAATTCGTAGGTCACAACATCCGAAACGGAAGCGAATTCGTGCAGTAGTGCTTCGTTGTTGTAGTCTTCTGGCCAGATAAGGTCACACACCTGGCCGCAGGGACTAAGTCTGTCACCGCCAAAAACTGCGACGCGATAGCCCATTTGCCGAGCACTGATGGCCAGCATTCGCCCAAGTTGGCCTGAACCCAGAATACCGATGGTGCTGCCCGGGCCGATTATTTTCGTCATAGCCATGAATCCTGCAACACGCTGTCGGTTTGCTCTTTTCCGAACGCGATAAGCTTGCTGGTCAGTTCGTCATTGCTGGTTGCCAGAATTCGAATCGCCAGCAGAGCCGCATTTTTGGCTCCCGCTTCCCCAATCGCCAACGTGCCGACGGGGACCCCGCCAGGCATTTGAACGATTGACAGCAGCGAGTCGACTCCATTCAGAACTCTGCTTTTGACGGGCACACCCAGCACGGGCAGATGAGTTAATGAAGCGACCATTCCCGGAAGATGAGCGGCACCTCCTGCGGCGGCAATAATCACCTTTAAGCCGCGTTCGCTGGCGTTGGACGCATATTCAACCATCCAGTTTGGTGTGCGGTGAGCCGAGACGACTCGACATTCAAAAGGCACGCCGAATTTTTCCAGCAAGGCCGCCGCTCCCTGCATCGTTTCCCAATCGGAACGGCTGCCCATAATGACACCGACAATGGGAGGGGGGCCTGCGGCATCGGACGTTTCTGAACGTGCAGAATCGTCCTGAGAGGGGGAAGGCTGGCTTGCGGCTGACATGTGTTTTTGACTTGTTTTGGGCAGGTTTAAATCAGCCAGCCATCCTAACAAGGGCTTCGCCCTTGCCCCAGTGGCGTGGTTGACTGGAAGACATGGAACGCTGGAATCGCCGAGCCGCTCCGTTGTCGCTACGACCAACATGCGCACACCGTGCGCATCATTTTGAGTAAGACTCTAACGAGGCAGTGCCTCAGACCATTTGAGCTGACGCTCAGAAACGCTCCGTTGTCGCTCAGAAAACCTGACTCAACGTGAACAAGTTTGCTCCTTTAAGAAGTCTAAAGCTGAACCTCGATTTCTCAAGTGTTCGGCCAGATTGTATTCTCCGAAACCCCGTGAATGGTGCGGGAGGTTGAATTTCGCTGACGTGATTTGGCAAATTGGGCCCGTTTCCTATGAACTTTCAGAGGCACGCATTGGATGCATGTTCATGGCAGTCGGGGAATCTGCGGAAGTCGGAACAAATGCGATTGACGTGTGAGTCGCGATTCCTGCACTCCGGCAGATTGGCAGAATTGACGACGACAAGGCGTCAGATGGGGCGAATTGATGTGCGGGTGAGGCAAACGTCGTATTGCTTCCGTTTTGCAAAATTGCCCGCCGATTCTCATGCGATTCTCACACAGCGACAGGATTATGTTGCGTCCGATCAACGCTGCTATCGCTGCAGCATCAGGCAGCAGATTGTCAACGTAATGTACAGTCAGCACAATCGGTGTGCATGGCGTGTTGGGACTGATTCTTCGCTGTTTGGAACCACCGATCCGAAACAAAGTGAGGCTTCTGTTGTTTATTGGTTCAGAATGCGTGCAGTTCCGATTCGGTCGGTTTCCAGAATTGAAGCCAACAGTGAGTTCGATCTTGAAGTCAATCTATGGGTGCTCCTGAAAGTTGGGCACGCCGTTCGGTATTGACTAGAGCCAATTTGTTATGTGCGACCTTTCAGAGACGGGCCAGTTATCTGAACATTGTTGAGTCATCGTGAACTCTATGCGATATCATTTTATTGACGCTATGCGTAGCGTTCTGATGGTTTTGGGTGTGGTATTGCACGCAGCCAACGTGTACACCGTGGCTGGGCAATGGGAAGTTCATGACTCCTCCACAGTGAGTCCGAAGTTCGACACTCTGGTCGAGCTGCTCGGTTCATTTCGCATGCCTGCGTTTTTCGTCATCGCCGGCTTCTTTGCTCAAATGATGCTCGAACGCCACGGACGTAAGCATTTTGTCACCCATCGAATTCTGCGACTGGTGGTTCCGTTTCTTGCGTCGGCTTTGGCATTTAATTCCGCTCAATTGTGGCTGGAATTCAGCTGGCCTCAACTCACTGCACATTCGATCCCCTTTTCACCGAACCTGGTTGAGATATTCACATCGGGGCGTTGGCTGCAACATCTGTGGTTTCTGGTGACGCTGTTGATGTTCAGTGTGCTGGCGTTGTATTCCTGGAGATTCATGCGCAGCACGCCGCCGCCGAGTGAGCAAAAGTCGTCTGTACCAGCTAATTTGTCCGGACGGCTATTGCCCGTCTTTTTATTACTGGGGCCGCTGTCTGAGGTGATGGCGCATACTGTGCTTCACGGCAGTCGTGTTCTGATGGATGGACCTTTTGTTCTGGGCTTGTTGGATCCAATTCGCCTGGTGACCTATGTGCCCTTCTTCTTATTTGGGCAATGGCTGTTTACCAACCCGGACGGAATGTCTGATTTTTGCAGGCCGGGGCTTCCGACTGTTGTTGCTGTTATTGCCGCATTCCTGCTGCACAGGTGGCTGGCGACGGCTCCCGAAGATCGGTTGCATACCGTCGTTTCATGGGGCTATCTGGGAATATCGCACTGGCTGGGATGTCATTTGTGCTTCAGTGTTTTTTGGCGTCTGGTTAACGGTCCATCCGTCTTTTGGCGATATTGCTCCGATGCGTCGTACACAGTCTATTTGATTCACCATCTTTTGGTGGTCATTGTTGCGGGCTGTTTGGTGACGGTCCCCTGGTCAGCCTCTGCCAAATTTCTAACTGTTTGCTGCGTGGTTTTGGTCGTTGCAGTTCTGGTCCACGAATTGTTTGTCCGTCGTATTCGTTTGCTGAGTTTCTTGTTCAACGGCAAGTAGCGGGTTCACTTGGCATTGCGTACTGCACCGCCTGGTAAAGCCCTGACGGACGAACACCACGTGTCAGTTATCGTTACTCAGCAGTTCAGAAACAAAGTTCAGTTGCTTTGATCGTATTTCCGGTTTAGCAAATTCAGGGCCACCATGCCCTGCTGATTCAATCACAATCAATTCAGCAGACACGCCGTTGGCTTCGAGTGCAGAATGCAACACCTGGCTTTGGTTTAGTGGCACGGTACGATCGACATCTCCGTGGATAATCAGGAATGGCGGATCAGCTTTGTCGATGTAGGTGATTGGATTGACTCGAATAATTCCCTCGGGATTATTCAGAACGACGCCTCCTCCCAGTAGTTTCGATTCAGGCGAACCATCTTCGTTGTGTCGTTCATAGCCTTTTGTGGAAACGAATCTTCCGAAATCGGTTGGCCCGTACAAGTCCACGACAGCCTGCACTGTACTTGACTGATCCTGCCATCCACCGGTGCCTTCCAGCTCTTTGACGTCTCCTGATGTACCGACCAACGCAGCCAGATGTCCGCCTGCCGAGCTTCCTCCAACCGCAATGCGTTTGGGGTCAATGTTGTACGTATCTGCATGTGCTCTAAGAAAACGAATGGCACATTTGCAGTCTTCAATCTGAGCGGGAAACGGAGCTTCGCCTGTCAACCGGTATTCAATGGTGGCTCCAACGAATCCGCGTTGAACCATCGGGATCACCTGCCCTACCCCGCCGTCTTTGTTTCCGCTCTGCCAACCGCCACCGTGAATCCAGACGTAGACTGGCGAAGCTGTGACGGGTTTTGTTTTGGGGACGACGATGTGCATCGTGAGGTCTCTGTCGCCCCCTTTGCCGAAGACAACGTTTCGGTGCAGTTCGACGTCGTCCGGGATCTGGATCTTGCCTGTGTTTCGGCCCGGCTGGGCTGGAGGTCCAGCGAAATCCTGTCGTGTCAGAATGCCATCAGCATCGCGATCGAGTCTTTCAAACAGCCTTGCCGGACCTTTGAATTCATCCTTCGTCACTTTGCCATCTGCATTGGTGTCTTCCCGTTTCACGACTTCGTCGAACGTTATTCGAGTTTGCCGTGTTGGCTGTTGGGCTGCAACATTGTTGAATGCGAAGCCTGTGAAAATTGCGATGAAGGCGATGTGTTGGCGCATGTGAAGGGCCTGTCGTTTGTTGAGTCGGAATCTATTGGCAAAGATGTATTGGCCTGAAGAACGCAGGAGTGGAGGAACTCTCATCGATTGAAGCGATCGTCGTCAGGTCTTTCGGTGGGTGTTCACCATCCAGGCTCTTTCCAACGGGCTTTGTTACTCAGCGTTTCTCGCCGCTGCGTTCTTTCGTTTAACGCCTGTTTTTTTTCCGCCCTGTTTCTTCGGAAGTCCGTCAGGTGAAACGTTGCAGCGTTCAGCCCATTCGTTCCATTTGGCAGTCAGCGACTTCACGCGTTCTGGTTGTTCGCTGGCCAGGTTGTTTTGCTCTGTCCTGTCCGCTTTCAGGTTATAGAGTTCCCATGGGTTCTTACCGCCTTCACGAACCAGTTTCCATTCGCCTTCTCGAACAGCCGCGTTGCCTTCGTGCTCCCAAAAGAGTGTTTCGCGACCAAGCGTTTGATTCTGAAATGCTGGTGACAGGCTGGTGCCTTCCATCGCTGTGATTTCGTGTCCGGCAAGTTCTGTGGGGTACGTCGCTTTCGAAAGATCGGCAACGGTTGCCATGATGTCGATCAGGTGCGCGGGTTCCGTATAGAACTTTCCGCGTGCTGCAATGCCAGCTGGCCAATGAGCGATCAACGGAGTTGCGATACCGCCTTCGTGGTTATAGTGTTTGTATTTGCGGAATGGTGTGTCCTGCATCCACGCCCATGATTCTCCGCAGAACCATGTGGAATCTGCCGTGGTTGGATCGCCGACGTCTTTCCCCTGTGGTCCACTTTCAGCGCAGCCTCCGTTGTCGCTCATAAACAGAATCAACGTGTTGTCGAATTGGTTTCTTCGTTTGAGTTCCGCCACCAGAGTACCAATGGACTTGTCCATGCGGTAAACGCAGGCTGCATAGACGGCCATCATGTGATCAAAGCGATTCTGTTCGGCAGCAGTCAGGCTGTCCCAGGCGGCTACCTTTTCCGGTCGAGCCGTCTTGGGATAACTGCTGCTGATAATTCCAGACGCGAGCTGCCGCTGATAGCGTTCGTCAGACAACTTGTCCCATCCGGACATATACTTGCCACGAAACATGGCAATGTCTTCTGCAGTTGCCTGCAACGGAAAGTGTGGTGCGTTGTGAGCGAGGTACCACAGAAATGGTTTTCCGGCCGCAATGGCTTCGTCGACAAATGGCAGTCCGTTGTCGATCCATGCGTCTGTGGAATACCAACCTTCCGGAAGTGGCTTTTCGGCAGACGCGATCACTTCGTTATTACGAACGATTGTTCGTCCCTGCTTCACCTGAAAGTAGAAGCCGCCGCCTTCGGGGATTCCATAGAAGCGGTCGAAGCCGCGAGACAGCGGCCACATCTTTTTGTCTTTACTTCCCACATGCCACTTGCCGGTTGCCAGAGAATGGTAACCAGCGCTGCTGGCGACATTTCCCAGGGTCACGCATTGGTTATTAAGAGCTCCGACGTATCCAGGCACACCATAATTGTCGGTCATGTGCCCGACCCCTGCCTGGTGTGCATACAGGCCGGTCAGTAATGTTGCTCGTGTTGGGCAGCAGCGCCCCGTGTTGTAAAACTGAGTGAACCGTAGGCCACCTTCTGCTAACGCGTCCAGGTTGGGAGTCGGGATTTCACTGCCGTAGCAGCCGATATCAGAAAATCCCATGTCGTCCACAAGTATCACAACAATATTGGGACGTTCTGCGTCAGCTGCGGCGGCTACGGGAAGGACGCACAGCAGGCAGCACATCAGAAACGCAGATAAGTATTTCATGTCTTTGAAGCTTTATGACGGGTGCAGAAGGACGCAGGATCAGCAGATCTGTTCCCGAAATTCTAAGTCGTCATGATAACCCTCATTACGTAGGAAACCAAGTTGCAGGAATGCACGCTAATAGCGTCGGCCTGCTGCAATGTTGTTGTTGTTCCGCGTTTGAGTTGGTAACCTAAAAGCCTTCCTTCCGCAATTTCCCGCCGTACTTTCCACGAGATGCCATATGACGCACCAATGGTTTCGCATTGTGTTGCTGGCTGCTCTGCTGGCTCATAGTTCTGTTGTTCCGGCTGTTCCAACCGACGACATAGACTATCGCACTCAGATTAAGCCAGTTCTTGTCGAAAAGTGTTATTCCTGTCACGGAGTCCTAAAGCAGGAAGGCGGCCTTCGACTGGAAACGTTGGCGCTGATGCAAAAAGGCGGCGACAGCGGTGCCGCGTTGGTGCCCGGAGACGCCGATGCCAGTTTAATTGTTGAACGCGTTACGGCAGATCACGACAGTCGAATGCCGCCCGCCGAAGACGGCGCAGCCTTGAAGCCGGAACAAGTGGAACTGTTAAAGAACTGGATCAACCATGGCGCGGTGGCGCCGGCTGAGGACATTCCACAGGGACCGCGAGAACACTGGGCGTTTCAGCGAATCGAAAAGCCGGACGTTGCATCCCACAACGATACCGCGCCGAATGTTGCGGCTGGCAACCCCATTGACGTGCTTTTGAATAGAAGACTGAATCAACACGGCATCAAGTCCGTGCCACCCGCTGAACGCAATCTGTTAATTCGTCGACTTTATCTGAATCTTGTCGGCCTTCCGCCCACGTTGCAGCAACTGCACGATGAACGTCCGTGGCCGGAAATTGTTGATGAGCTTCTGGCGAGCCCGCAACATGGCGAGCGTTGGGGACGGCACTGGATGGATGTCTGGAGGTATTCTGACTGGTACGGTCTTGGAGCTCAGTTGCGTTACAGTCAGAAGCATATTTGGCACTGGCGGGATTGGATTGTGAATTCCGTCAACGCCGACAAAGGCTATGACCAAATGCTGCACGAAATGCTGGCTGGTGACGAGATCGCTCCATTGGACCCGGAAGTTGTTGCTGCGACAGGTTTTCTGGCTCGCAATTACTATCTGTTTAATCGGACGACGTGGTTGGATAGTACGATCGAACACACGGGCAAAGCCTTTCTGGGGCTGACGCTGAACTGCGCAAAATGCCACGATCACAAATACGATCCGATTTCTCATGTCGACTATTACAGCTTTCGAGCGATCTTTGAACCTCATCAGGTACGGCTGGATCCGGTTCCGGAAGTTACAGATTTCGAACAGGACGGATTGCCTCGCGTATTTGATGATCATCTGGAAGAGGAGACGTTCTTACATCTGCGAGGAGACCCGCTGAATCCGGATAAATCGACCAAAATTTCGGCTCGAGTTCCACTGCTGTTTTCTGACTTTCAGCCGGAAGTTCAGTCGGTTGATCTACCAGCATCTGCCTATGCACCCACGCTGCGAGAGTACGTCAGGAATGCTTATTTGGATGCAGCGGAGTTACAGATCAGAAATGCTGCTGAAGAGCTGGCGAAAGCAGATTCCGATCTGAAAATCGCCACGGCAGAAACGGCGAATTCTGAGTCTCCCAAAGATCCCGAATCGAGCGAGGCGCCGTTTGTTTTTCGCGACGAATTTGATGCTGCGAACCCGGACAATTGGGAGATTGTCGGTGGTGGCTGGAAGTTTGCCGACGGTGCCTTGATTCAAACAACACCAACTCGTGAATCAGAATACCTGCGGTTGCAAAGACCGATGCCCCGCGATTTCGAAGTGACATGTCAATATACGACGACTGGTGGAGCAACCTATAAGTCGACCACGTTTCGTTTCGATCAATCAGACGATCTGCAATATGCGAACTATGTTTACAGCAGTGCCCATGCACCTGACCCGAAGGTTCAGGTTGCATATTCGCGAAAAGGAAACAGCGTTTATCCAGCCGAAGGTCGTGCGGCTCGACCGATTAAAGTCGGACAGACTTACACTTTGAAGTTTGCTGTGCGAGATCGTTTGGTCAACGTCTGGTTGAATGATGAATTTGTGTTGGCCTATCAGTTTCCTGATCGTCGACCGGACGGGCATTTTTCACTGCAGGCATTCGACGCGACAGTGGCCTTTGACTGGATCGAAATTCGGTCTCTGTCAGCGGACTTCGACTTGTTGCCCGCAAAGAGTTCAACGTCGCCGACTTCAGATCCTCAGCAGTTGGTGAAGATTGCTTCTGCAAAACTGCGTTCTGCAGAAGCGGAAAAACTTTCTCTGCAGGCGAAATTTGCGGCTGATCAGGCAAAGTTTGAAAAGGCGTCCGCTGAACGTATTGCCGAAACGGCACAGGCTGCTGCAAAGCTGGAAGCGTTGGCACTTGTCGCGAACGCCGATGCTGAACTGATTCAGGCAAACGGGGATGTTGCCAGGGTGAAAGCTGCCAATGAACGTCTCGCTGCGGCTCACAAGCAACTGGCCGCAGCAGAAAGTGGTTCGGGGTCGTACCAGAGTCTTCGCAGTTCAAAGAAGGCGTTGGAAGGTCCGGCGGACAAGGAGTCGAATTATCCAGTTGCCTATCCGGAAACCAGCACCGGTCGACGTCTGGCGTTGGCACAATGGATGACGTCTCGCGAAAATCCGTTGACCGCTCGAGTTGCCGTGAACCATGTCTGGATGAGACATTTTGGTGAGCCGTTGGTCGAATCGGTCTTTGATTTTGGCCTGCGAGCAAAACGTCCACTGCACGCAGATGTGCTGGACTATCTGGCGGCTGACTTCATGGAATCGGGATGGAGCTTAAAGCATCTGCATCGTCTGATTGTGACATCCCATGCATATCAACGCAGTTGTTCGACGGTTGGCTGTGATCCGACCGCGTTACAGGAAGATCCGAACAATACGCTGTATTGGCGAATGAATACTCGCCGCATGGAATCCGAAGTTGTGCGTGACAGTCTGTTACAGCTTGCCGATGAATTGGATCTCAAAATGGGTGGCCCGTCGGTTGATGTTGGAAAGAACAGCCGTCGACGAAGTGTCTACTATAAGCATTCTCGCGATGATCAGGACAAGTTTCTTACGATGTTTGACAATGCTGACCTGCTGCAGTGTTATCGTCGTAGTGAGAGCATTGTTCCGCAACAGGCGTTGGCTTTGGCTAACAGCGAACTTGCCATGACGGCTGCAGAAGCGATTGCCAGAAGGATTTCAAAAGAAATGCCGGAAGCCACTGAAGGCGTCTTTGTTAACGTTGCCTTTGAAACATTGATGGCGCGCCTGCCAACTTCTGAAGAGCATGCCGAGAGTCTTCTGTTCTGTCAGCAGTTAAACGACTTGCTGAAGTCTGATTCATCGCAAGCGGAAGTCGATGTGACTGGCCGAGTTCGCGTAAGGCTGATTCATAGCTTGCTGAATCACAACGATTTTGTTTCCGTTCGATAGGCCGAATGTTTTACGCATTGATTGCAGAGTTAGATTTCCAATTGAGTCGAACATGTTCCCAGTGAGTCAATATTTCAGAGCGACAACGGAGCGACTTGGCGTTTCGAGCTTTCTACGTCTTCCCGTATTCCACGCCACCGGGTCAAGGGCGAAGCCCTTGTTGGAGTTTCACTATGAATAAGTCTGGTTATTCAATCGACAGACGGACGCTGCTTGGCAGTGGGTTGGGGTTTGGTTCACTGGCACTACATTCGCTTCTGCAGGCAGATGGGTTTGCTGCTGAACATAGTTCTGATGCGGGTGACGCTCTCCAGGGTATCCGTATCCCCAGTTTTGCTCCCAAAGCCAAAAGTGTTATCTGGCTGTTTATGCGTGGCGGCCTTAGCCATATGGAAAGCTTCGATCCGAAGCCGTCTTTAAATCAGTATGCGGGTAAGTCTATTGCAGAGACTCCGTTTGCAGACGTGCAGAATCCAGAACGCTTGAAGAAAGTCAGAGTTGTCGTTGTGAACGACGCCAACGGTCAGCAGCGTAATCGAATTTATCCGCTGCAGGTTGGTTATCGCAAGTACGGCCAAAGCGGCATTGAAATCAGCGATTGGTTTCCGCACATCGGTTCTGTGGTGGACGATATTTCCATCATTCGTTCGATGTGGACAACGGACGACAATCATGGAGCTCAGGTGCAGTTTCATTCCGGTCGCCACATGTTGGATCCTCGCGTTCCGACAATTGGTGCGTGGGTGAACTGGGGGCTGGGCACGCTTAATGAGAACCTGCCGCAGTTTATCAGCATGGGGCCTCGGTTCTTTGATCGTCGTGATGGTCACTATCTGGGGCCAGCCTATGATTCCGTGGCGCTGAAGGTGGATCCGAAAAATCCGCTGGACTACGCTCGACCAGAACAGTCGATGGCGGCAGGCGAGCAGCGACTTAGTTTTGATCTGGTGAATCGGCTTAACAAACTGGCGGCACGCGAATATCCCAACGATGCCTCACTTGACGCTCGCATCAAGTCTTACGAACTGGCATTTCGTATGCAGACAGCCGTTCCCGGAGTGATCGATTTTTCATCGGAGACCGAAGCGACGAAAAAACTGTACGGATTTGATCAAAAGGAAACTCGACCATTCGCTGAGCAACTTCTGGCGGCTCGGCGGTTTGCTGAACAGGGAGTCCGCTTTATTCAAATTCAACATGGCAGCGGCGCCGCAGGAGAATGGGATCAACACTCCGGTTTGAAAGCGAAACACGCAGAACTGGCGATGCAGGTTGATCAACCTGTTGCGGGGTTGATTTCAGACTTGAAGCAACGTGGAATGTTGGATGAGACGTTGGTTGTGTTTGCGACGGAATTCGGTCGCACACCGGGTTCGCAGGGAGCCGATGGACGTGACCATCATCCTCACGGCTTCAGTGTGTGGATGGCGGGTGGCGGATTGAAGGGCGGGATTGCTCATGGGGCCACGGACGAAATCGGGTTTCATGCCGTTCAGAACCCTCACTACGTTACAGATGTGCACGCAACCATCTTGAAGCAACTCGGCCTGGACTCGCACCGCATGGAAATTCCAGGTCAGAAGCGTCTTGAGCAGGACTTTGGCACGCCGATCGCGGAGATTATAGGCTGATCGTGTGACGGCTGAAACAGTCAA
Source organism: uncultured Planctomycetaceae bacterium (assembly GCA_937916515.1). Lineage (GTDB taxonomy): Bacteria > Planctomycetota > Planctomycetia > Planctomycetales > Planctomycetaceae > Fuerstiella. The sequence goes on from CALFSX010000199.1 coordinate 12,707, forward strand.
TGCGTTTCCGTTGGCGTGAACGTATTGTTCGCTGATTCGGGATCATTTGCACAACGCTCGACGCACTTTTTTCTGGTGTTAGAATTCGGCTTCGGTACGGCATGCGGACGCTATTGTCGTTTCTTATCCCATGAACTTCGATCGTAAAGGTCACACTGATGACGGAAGAAATTACCTGGAGCTACCATCGCAAGGGCTGAACGTCCTGCACTCGCGCGCAAGAGTTTCTTGCGACTCATGAAATATCCACTCGCGAACAGATTGATGCGAAGAAAGAGCGATTGGGGGCTGACGAAGCGATCGCTCTTTTAAAGGGCATGTCGAAGCTTGTTGTGGCCAAAGGGAAAAAGGTTGACGAGATTGATCTGAAAAAAGATCGTCCCGATGACACGGCATTGGTTAAGTTGATGCTGGGGCCAACGGGTAATCTGCGTGCTCCCACGATGAAGGTCGGCAAGTCGTTGCTGATTGGATTCAATGCCGAGGCTTATGCTGCCTACATGACGTGATGTTCGTGTGGCGACGGCGAGGCCCTTGCAAACGCTTACGCAAAGGTGATGGCTGTTTAGTTCGGCTTCTTAAAACGAAAGAGCCCGGCTTTCGAAAATGAAAGCCGGGCTCTTTTAATATTCCGGATGGAAACTGGATCTTGTTGGTGTCGTATTCAGTGCGGTCAGTTCAGTGTGGATCCATTTCTCCAGATGAACAGACAGGTCTTCTTAGACCATGTCTTTCAGGCCCTTCAGAGGCAGAATCTTGACAACGTTGCGAGCTGGCTTGGCCTTGAAGATTGTTTCTTCTTTGGTGAACGGGCTGATGCCTTTGCGTTCTTTGGTGGCTGGCTTGCGAACAACCTTGATCTTCATCAGGCCTGGAATGTTAACAACGCCTGGGCCCTTCTTGCTCAGATTCTTGCCGATCAGTTCGCCAAGTGAATCCAACAGATCGCCGACCTGCTTGCGAGTGAGTCCGTTTGATTCTGCAAGAGATGTCAGCATCTCAGTCTTTGTCATTGGCTTGGGAGCTGCTGCTTCTTCGGCTTTTTTTGCCATGATGGCTTCCTTTCAGGATGGTCTATAACGGGAATTGCGGCGGAAAAGTAGTGGCATAAACTTAATATGTCAACAAGCGAAAGCTCGTTTAACCCCTCAATTTGTAGCGTTTGCTGAATACGGAAGCCACGGACAGCGCACCTTCAGCTGCAAATATTGGCGATTACGCCCTCATTTCTCAGCCGAAACACGCTTGTTCATGATTTGAGAATTTGAATTTTGTCGCACGTGCAACATGTTAGTTTAGGGCGACAGTTGGCGAAAAACGCCTTGTTTTTGAGTGTTTTCGGGATGTCTCGCCGCCGAAATCGCTTTGTTTGAGGCACATGGCCGGTGATTTTCGCTGTGGAAACACCTTGCAGGCGGACAGTTGGTGCGGGCATGAAGCGGCCGGATTTTTGGGGGTTGATCATTCAAAATACGGTGTTCGCAAGTTTCTGAAATGATTTTGGCGGTGGTCAGAACTTCCGGGTGACTGGGGCCTGCGTTACGGTGTGTCGCGGCGATTTGCAGACGCGTCGGCTGACATTCGTTGACGAGGCGGCAATGACGTCGTTGCCTGAAGTAGATGATTTCAGCTACTGCCGCGCCGCCCTGCCTGTCACTGTTTTTTGATCACATGTCTACCTGCGTTCGGAAGCAGTCATGTGAGATTCATAACGCAGAATTGAAAGGATATCAGTGTGCGCGAATGCTGTGAAATTGCATGGCCCCTGCAGTGCCTGGTAGCCGAAGTTCGATCTGGCTGCCACGTTTAGAACGGCAACAGTTCATCGGCAGAACACGAATATCTTTAGGGCGTTTGGAAGCTTGTGTTTCAGAGAAACCCAGGTGGTGCGTGACCGGATATTGATGTATTGAGACTTGCCGTCTAGTTTTTCCAGATCGATTTTAATTGTTGCAACGTGGTGTTTCTTAACTTCGCTGATATGTCGCCAGCGAACGCCTCAATAACGGCAGTCTGACTGGTGGGGAAAATGCGATCACTGATAACCGCTTCGCCATCGTTGATGAAAACTTCGATGGTTGATCGATCAACAATGATCGACAATTTTGCCGCTCCATCGATCAGTTGAACAGGAGCATCGTGACGGCCAGCAAACGCGGGATGAAAATCGACATTTCCGGATTTGCGACGATCAACGTACACAACGCCCGGTTCACGGTCGTAGCCAACTTCTGTGTATTCATCTTCACCGGTTCGAATTCGAATTCCGCAGGATCGAGCACTTCCTGGTTGTAGAGTTGTTTCCAGAATGAAATTCATGTCGGTCAATTCGGCAGGCTTGCTGACGGCAACTGGTGGCCAGGCTGCGGCAGTTGTGTTGAGCGGTATTACACCGTTCGAAAGTTTGCGGAATTCCTGCACGGGACGTTGGATCAGTGTGTAGGTGGCATTGTCGCCTGAAGGTTGTTTGCGGAGCGTCAATGTGCGTGGCACGGACATGCAACTGCGCCAGGGAGACGTGGGGACAAGGCATGTTTCCCAGTTATTGAACCAACCCAGCCAGATGCGACGTCCATCGGTTTCCGGGATGTCGGACCAGCTGACCGGAGCATAAAAGTCGCGACCGTAATCCACCCATTTGGCATCCTGAGTTGCCGTGAAAGTGGTTCCGTCGAAGTGGCCAACAAAGTATTCGCTGCCGCTGCCTCCCGCGATCGAACCGCTGCCCATGTCGGCTTCCAGAACCCAAAGCTTCTTGCCCGTTTCGTTTTCCACCGGAAGCTCAAACAGATCCGGGCATTCCCAGTTTGGCTTGTTCTTTGTACCGGCCGGGCCGAACCGGCTCAGTTCTTTCCAGTTCTTCAAGTCGTCGGACGCGTAAAATACAATCACCTTTTCGTTCGCTAAACTCACCACCATCACCCAGCGATTCGAGGCTGCGTGCCAGAATACTTTAGGGTCGCGAAAGTCCGGGTTGTTGATATCCAGCACGGGGTTGCCCGAGTACTTCGTCCATGTTCGGCCGTTATCGTTGCTGTAAGCCAGGTTTTGCACCTGCTTGCCGCGTCCGTGTCCCGTATAGACGGCAACCATCGGTGGACGCTGGCCGGATCCGAAACCTGACGTGTTTCGGTGGTCAACTATGCAACAGCCACTAAATGCCATGATTCCGTCTTCTTCAGGAATGGCCAGCGGCAAATGTTCCCAGTGCGTCAGGTCGGTGCTGACCGCATGCCCCCAGCTCATGTGGCCCCATGAATTTCCCGCCGGATTGTACTGATAAAACAAATGGTATTCGCCGTCATGAAACACCAGACCATTGGGATCGTTCATCCAGTTGATTTCAGGTGTGAAGTGAGCCTGTGGTCGAAGCGGTTCGTTAAGATAGTCGGCAGACTTGCGATATTCTGCCAGCTTGAATTCCAGGTCGAAACGTTTGGGTGGCACGTTTGTCTGGATGATGTGATCGACGTTAATGTGGCCCCAGCCACCGGTCGCTCGGTCAAAAATTCGCAGCCGAGCCTGCCTGCCGGTAAAGTCGCTGACATCCCATGAAGACCATTCCAGCTCTTCTGATTCCGGTCCGGTGGCAGCACGTTCCGGCTCGCCGTCGATTAGCAGCTCAATCCCCAAATTTTCCTTGTGAGGGCCGCCGCCAATCAGGAATGCGATGTTGGAACGTTCGATTGTAAATTCGCTACTTGTGGCCGTTCCGACGGAAGCGTCGCCATTGCGAAACGTGTTCACAAGGCCGGTGCCTCGAAATCCGGAGACAGACATCTGCCCTGGCAAAGCGCCCGTTGCGGGAGCATCACCGAACGCGTCGCCGGTGATCGACCAGCCTTCGTATGTTCCGGATTCAAAATCCTCCAGCACGATGTCATCGGCCAGCACGCGCGCATTGCTGACCAGGGTAAGGCTGACCACCAGAATCCTGATATTGAAGAGGCTGAAGAGTGTCATGGCTGGTTTCCGGGCGTTCATTCGTGAATAAAGTAGATCTGAGGTTTAAATGTTAGGTGCCAGTTTGCAGGTGATCCGGAAAGCTCACTGTGGCTCCGGATTGCGAACAAACATACGCGGCGACGTTAATTGCGTGTTGATTGATTTTGTCCACTGCATGCCCGGCCAGCAGGCCCAGCGTCATTGCAGCAGTGAATGCGTCTCCGGCACCCACGGTGTCGGCAACGGCCACTTCCACACCAGCAAGATCGCTGATCGCATCCCCGCACATCAGCACGGCTCCATTTGGACCTCGAGTGAGTGCCACGCACCTGAGCTGATATTTTTCAGCCAGTTGGCTCATGATTTCTGTTGCAGTGCCGCGAATACCAAAGAGTTTTGCCAGGTGCGGAAGTTCGTCGTCGTTGAGCTTCAGGGTGTTTGCCAATGTCAGAGATTCAAGAATCACTTCGTCGCTAAAGAAGGGAGCTCGCAAGTTTACATCCAGAATACGCATTGTTGTTGCGGGTGTTGCTGCAACAAACTTATGAATCGTGTCGCGAGAAACGGAGCCTCGCTGGCCCAGAGATCCAAAACAGACGGCATCGCACTCTGCAGCCAGCTGATCAAGTTGGCCGGTCCATTCCAGATGATCCCACGCTCCGTCATCTGCAAAGCGATAGCTGGCGACACCCGCCGCATCAAGTTCAACATACACCTGCCCTGTTGCACGATCGTTGCGTTGAATGTTGGCGATTTCAACTCCATGACTCTTCAACGCATCGATCGCTGACCGTCCCAGAGCGTCGTTGCCGACAGCGCTCACCATAAACACCGTGGCAGAATCGCCAGCCAGTTCTGCTGCGCTGCAACTGAAGTTCAAGGGAGCTCCACCCAGCCTTGGGCCATCCGGGAAGACATCCCACAACGTTTCTCCCAGTCCAACAATTTTTGGAACGTTCTTCATGTGCTGATCCCCAGCTTGGTTTACGTTTCTTCGAGCAAGATGAATTTGGTGTGCTCAAACATGATTCGCAGGAATGTCTTTGCGCAGGTCTGACTAAGTACCTTAGCCGACGGGCGGCCTTGATCATAGTTGCGGAAATTCGGACTTCGCAGCGGAACGCAGGGTATTGTTTGTGCGAGCGAGCTATCCGTTCAGTTGCGTCCGCAATCGTCGAATCTGTTTGCGAATGATAATGGGAATTCGTTCCAGAATTGGTGAATTTCCATAGCTGGCTGCAAACTGTTCCACCGTTGTGGGGATCGCATTTTGAAGCTGTTCGCAAAGTGTCTTTGCAGCTTTGATGACGACGTTGTGGCGAATTCCAAGATCATCGGCCAGTGCTTCCAGTTGTTTTGCACCTACCAAATCCGGATCCGTTATGCCTCCAAGGCTCATTGCCATGTGGCGAGAGATGTTCCTGTAGTTTCGCGTGCAGACCAAGTCATAGAATGGTGCCAGCTTTAAGCTGCGTTGATTTTCGTACAGCAATGACAGGTTCTTGCCGTGAGCATCTGCATTGCCTGCCAATAAGTTGAACAACGCCCACTGAAGCAGTTTCTGCAATTCCAGCACAGGGAATGACGCATGCTGTCGGATAATTTCCGCACATTGACGAAGGCCAGGGCCACCCTCTTTTTCGTATTTGTTGACAGAGCTGATTCCGAGTGCCTGACAAAAGTCTTCCTGGTGTAGTCGACGATAGTGCTCTGCTTGTTCAGTTCGGTCGTATCGAGCGATGACAGCAATGTTGGCTTTTGCCGTTTTCTTAAGTTGAATGTCCACGACCGGCAGGCCGACGGCCGCAGCCAGCATGGTGGTAAATGTTTCGTTCTCCGGCAGGTGTGAATAAAAGGGAGACGCAAATTTCAGCAGATACGTGCTGGGAGTATTTCCCTGCGGAATCAAAAGCTGGCTGTTCTTGATGTGGACTGGAAGCTTGTCCTGTGCTCCCGCCAGTGACAATCGAATTTCGTTGTGACCAGTGACCGCCGAAAAAGCATCGGGAGCGCCAATGGACCAATCGGCAAGCTGCGCTTCTGAAATGGGCTCATACCGTTGATCAAGTGGGTCAGGTACGAGTTCCTGAGTGATTGCTAAAGCCCCCGCACAGTCGCCTCCAATGGCCTTCAGCAGTTCAAAATCGTTTCCCTGTGAAATCTGCAGCGATTTGCAGATTTGTTGTCGAACATTCGCTTCGGGAAGCAGGTTGACGAAGAAGTGATGGCTGGCTTCAACGCTAAAATCGCCGCTGAGTGGCAACGAAATGGAAACGGCAAAGTTGTCTTTGTTCGTCTGCCATGCAGGTTGATATTCGAATTTGATCTGGCCGGATTCTGTGCGAGTCAGCAGGCCGATCGTTTGGTGTTCGTAATGAACAAACAACGTTTCAGTCACACTGTTAGCCTCGAGTTTCCACAAAAAGTTCCAGGCCAAACAGTTGCATGACGTGGATTGTGAGCCCGATCTGAGAAGTCGGTTTTCCTCGCTCAAGTTCGGACAAAAAGCGGACGCCGACTCCAGACATCGCTGCGGCGTCTTTTAAGGTCAGCCCGGCCGCTTTTCGGCGCTGCCGAATGAGTTGTCCCAGCTGAACGGCGTCGTTGACTTTAGTCATGAAATACTCCCGTTCGGGAGTATTATGCGGCGTTCAATGCTACGCCGCACTTTTTTGTCCCGATCGGGAACTATTGCTTCAGTTTGGTCTTTTGTCAACCGGAATTTTCCCGAGCGGGGTGTTTCAGGTTTCTGGTCTTGGAGTCTTGCTTAAAATGATGCCCGTACGTTGGCCGGAGCGTCTCGGCGATTCGAGCGTTCCACGTCTGTCTGCGTCCCACGCTACTCGGTCAAGGGCGAAGCCCTTGTTAGGGTTTCGGGCGGCTATTTGTAGAGTCCGGCTTTCAGTTCTTTCAGGGAGTAGAATCCGTTTCGCCATTTGACTCCTCCCTGACGCAAAGTCACCCAGCTGGAACGCCAGAAGGCGAACGACATCAACCACGAGGCAATCGGAAACATGGGGGCCAGCAATAAGCTGCCTCCAAACGATACCGCCACGATCGTGTACATGGTGTGCCAAAGAGCGATGGCTGCCGCAAAGCCCGAACAGGTGGGCCATTCGAAAACGGCTACGGCGACGTATGGAAAGACCATTGTGCTGAAGAACAGCACTGAAGTGGCTATCAGCGCTGTGAGGGAATAGCCCAGGGCCGCGAAGCCGTTCTTTTCCAATCCCTTGATGACTTCCCACAGCGAATTGTACCACCGAATTGATAGCAGGTTGGGAGCCGCCAGGACGTCCTGTCTGCCGCCGTTTTGCTTAACCAGTTTTCCAAGCTTTACGTCGTCGATGACGTCCATCGCCAGTGGTTTGTGGCCGCCAACGCTTCTGTAGAATTCAGCATCAATCAAACTGAACGCTCCCACGCCCGCATAGGCGAATGGCCATTTCGTGCGTGTGAGATGTACCTGCTGGCCGATTGCAAACGCAAAGCCGAAGAACGCAACCATGCTGTTTTCGATGTAGCTGCCAGGGATCATGCGAGGCAGCAGGCAAACGTGTTGAAGCTGACGATCCACAAGATAACAAACAGCCGCATTCAGCGAATCGGGTTCGTGAATAACGTCTCCGTCAGTGAACAGCAGCAACTTGCCGGTGGCATGTTGTGCAGCTGTGTGCATCGCGTGATTTTTTCCCAGCCACCCGGACGGCAATTCGCTGATGTGGATAATGCGGCAGCGAGCATCTGTTGCCGCAACACAATCCATGATTTCGCCCGTGGCGTCAGTACTACGGTCATTGACCGCTATGATTTCAAAATCCGAGTACTGAAGTTTCAGCAAAGAACGCAACGATTGTTCAATCGCATCTGCTTCATTGCAGGCCGGAACAATAATCGACACGGAGGGCAGTGTTCGCGAAGTGCCCTGCTTCGTCGGATTCAGCCGTCGCGAAACGAACCACAGTACGGCGGGAACCGTCCATAGAAAAATTCCGCCGAACAGCAGCCAGCCAGACCAGAATATCATGTGTCGTGAGACTTCCGTTTAATGGATAACGGTATGGCAGGATGTTGAACGGCGATTTTCAACGTGCTAATTTTCCGTTGCAGCGTTATCAGCAGGGCGAAAAGCATTTTCGTAGGAACTGATGCCTCCCACAACTGGCAGATCAATGCTGGTTGCGTCCAGATCGATTGTTAGTTCAGTGCCGGGTTCAGGCCAGAGTGTGAAGTCTTTGTCGCTGCAGAAAATCATTAAGCCGATTTGCTGTCCTGCGGGCACAATGTGGTCATCGGGCTGCAAATCGAATTCCAGGCTATAGAAGGTACCTGGTTCCAGAGGGCTGGATTCTGTGAGTGAATGGCGGTTTTGTGGATCCGCCCAGCCTCGGGTAATGATGTTGTCGTAGATCTGCGTTTCGGGATCTGTTGACCATGGCAGGGAAACCAGCCAGACGGAAAAATTCGCAGCGGGTTTGCTGCAGGCGAGTTTTGTTTTGAAACGAGTCAGGCCGGACAAATGAACGGGTTTCGTCAGCGTTGGCGTAACAAACATAAGTCTATGCTTTGATTCTTCAGCCTTCGCCAGCGTTGTACCGTCGACCGTATAGTCGTCGATGATCTTCGCCGTGCCCTCCCCTGCATATGCAACTGGCAGCAAACTTCCGGGGCCGGTTTCTTGTTTTGCCGGTTTAAGTACTACGGATTGGGACTTGGGATTGGGATAATCTGCGTATGCCGTTGGCTTTTGGCGGTCTTCGTTTTCTCGAACAATCCATGCTTTGGGATCGTTTTCCACGCCGTTTTCGATTCCGCAGACATAGCGAGTGAACCAGCGATTCATCATCTTCAATGGCGGAGGACCACCGTGACCACCCTGGTGGAAGAACGACTGAACGGGAAGTCCTTTCGCCTGAGCTGCTTTGTAAATGCGGACGCTGTGTTCTGGCATAACGTTCCAGTCGTTGAACGCATGAGCCATCAGCAAGGCGGCTTTCATCGGTCCCATGTCGTTCAGGTAATCGCGTCCTGCCCAGAATTCGTTGTAGTCGCCTGATTCGCGATGTCGGCCAGCTGCCATTTCTTTGTCGCGAACGTTGCAGTCACAGTATTCGCGTTTGGATGGATCACCGCTGTTGATGAAGTTGTACAGTACGTCAACGTCTTCACCGATGTAGCCTCCAGGATGGCGGACCAGTCCATTGGAGCGATAATAGTGGTAGTAAGATGTGTTGGGGGCCACTGGAATGATGGCTTTCAGTCCATCAACTCCGGTTGTTGCGGCTGCCAGTGGAATTGTGCCGTTGTACGATGTTCCCGTCATGCCAACATTTCCTGAAGACCAATATGCCGTCACTCTGTGGTCACCGTCTGGCGTTGTGTATCCTGCAGCGCGACCGCAAAGCCAGTCGATGACGGCTTTCGGTGCCAATGATTCGTTATCGCCGCCGATTGTGGGGCATCCCTGCGACAGACCTGTTCCGGGTGATGCCGAATGCACAACCGCGAATCCTCGCGGTACCCAGTCATTCAAGTGCGTTCGAGAAATAACGACACGACGTCTGACGAAGGGAACCGACGTTGGAGCTTCATGTTCCGGCGGCGTTGCTCCCAGTTCCTGTTGCGGATTCCAGAAGAAGTTGCGGCCCGACGCGGTTCCGGAAAAGTAGGGACTTGATTCGTAGATGATCGGAACCTTGAGGTGTTCTGTGTCCGTTTGCCTTGGGCGAGTCACACTGACGTGCATTCTGTCTGGCTTGCCGTCACCGTCGGTGTCGAATTCTGTTTCCACCCATAGATCGTGGTTGATCCACAGATTCGCATCTGAGAATTCGGGTACAATCTGAGCTTCACCATCGGTAAATACTGCAGTGGCTGGCACCTTTGAGGGCTGTGTTCGTTCCCGATAGACGGGCGTCAGTCGTTCGATGCCCAGATCGTCTGATACCGCCAATATGTCTTCCAGTTTGTCGGCCAGAACAAATTCCACGCCCGCCTGAAACAACGCTTTTGCCGGCTCTACTTCGTTTGTGCAACAAAAGTTTGTTCGGATTTCTGCATCTTTCAACTGTTTCGTCAGGGCTGGGTCAACTGATGCGCCACCGTGTAGTTGAATGAAGTCTGCCTTACCAGCGATTGTTTCGTCGACGTATTGCTGAGTGTTACTTTGGCGTTCCATGTTGCAGATTTTGATGTCGTTACTGATTGCCTTTGCAGCGATGGCGGCTTCTTTGCCGCAGGCCAGAAAGCATTGATGAACGCGGTCTGCCGCGATGATCTCCTCTGTCGCTTTTGCGGCAAGCTGAGCGTCGCCTTTTAAGTGGACGTTCAGCCAGATGTTTTCCGGCATTATGTCCAGGGCCTGGCGAAGTGTTGGCACGCGTTCATCTTTGAAGTTTTTACTCTTCCAGCTGCCAGCGTCCAGTTTTTGAATTTCGTCAAACGTTAGTTCGCTGATCCTGCCTTTTCCGTTTGTTGTTCGATCAACAGTTGCGTCATGCATCAGAACAAGGCTGCCGTCCTTTGTTATGGCAACGTCGAACTCAATCATCTGTGCCCCCAGAAGAATGGCCTTACGAAAGGCGGCCAGTGTGTTTTCCGGATGAGTATCGCTGGCACCACGATGCCCACAGACGCCCTTTGCTGGCATTTGAAATGGAATTGGTTCGCTACAAACAGCAGTCGCGCCGCAACAACTGGCCACCACCAGTAAAACGATGGAGACTTTGGAGACGCATGAAGAGCGCAGGAAGTACGGTGGAATCCGCATGGCGTGATTGAACATGATTGGTGCTCGTCAGTTTGGAAATCAGGGCAACACGAACGCACGATCATATCAAGACGCCAAGTTGTTTTCCGCACTGGCGGAAGGTGGCACACAATTCTGCCGGAAGAATTTTCCAACGCCGGAAAGTACGTGCGGCATACAGTCTTCCAGCGACGCTGTGCAACGGAATCTGCTTCCAGCAGCGACGTTCGCGCAAAAGCACGGGAGCTCAACGCAGGACACGAGCGGACAGGCGAAAGTCCGGTCCCACGCTGAACCCCCGTGTGGCGATACGCGTCAGGTACTGTTTGCTATTTTGACAGCTGCAGTCGTCATTCAAGGGAAAATGCAATTAACGGTCACACCGTGATTGGGGTGTAGATTCGTGAAGTGACATCTTCACGTACGGGGCAGTCTTACGATGCCGATCTTTGTCGCAGCAAGGTTCGTACCATCCAATGCCAAGATCTTTTGAGTCGGATGAGTTATTTGAAGGCCACGTGGAATAGTGCATTTCATATTCGTTTTGGGAGAACGATTCGAAAGAGACATCGCTGTTTCCTTCACCTTTCCACGTAGGCGGCGAGCCAATAATATTCTGGCGTGAACATATGGCCGGTCAGAATTCTTAGATCGGGTAAGTTTGTTCCGTCTAATTGACAGGCGTTGGTGCTCGATCAATTGGCAGGATCCCGTTTGGGGTCCCGGTGCCACGTCACAAAGTGAACGGTATCGCTGGAGCCGCGATATGAGCGTTTGCCAGGCAAAAACCGGTTTACTTTCGCCCGGCAAACTGCGGGTTGCCGAGTTGTTCTGCGGTTGTGCTTTGAGATTCCAATGTAAATGCTCTAATGTCTGCGTTTTTGCATTTGTTTAAGTGAATCCAGTGCCGCTACGGAACGAAACTGAGCCTGAAAATCACCGACAGCGTTGCTACGTTTGCTTTCGCCCGCTGGAGTCCTGTTTTTGCCACGCGATTCCATCGATTGCCAACCGCACTCACGTTCTGATTTTGCAGCACGTCAAAGAACGTTTTCACCCCTTTAATACTGCTCGAATTGTGAAGCAGGCATTGCAGAATTCGACGTTGATTGTTGATCAAACGCTGAAGCTGGCAAGTCGCGAACTTCCGTTCCACAAAAATACGGGTGTGCTGTTTCCGGGTGCTGACGCGAAGTTACTGTCTGAAGTACAACCGGAAGATCGCCCCGAACAACTTGTCATTTTGGATGGAACGTGGCATCACGCCAAAACATTCATGCAGCAGATTCCGGTGCTAAGTCGTTTGCCTCGGTATCGGCTGGATCCCGTTGAGCCGAGCAACTATCGCATTCGACAGGAACCAACCGAGACTGCTTTGTCGACTTTGGAAGCCACCGTCGAGGCGCTCAAGTGGCTGGAGCCGGAAACAGAAGGATTTGATCTGCTGCTGCGGGCATTCGACACTATGGTGGATGCTCAGGTTAAGTTTCCGTATCTGGTCAAGCAGCAGCGTCTGCGCAAACGTGCGGCTCGTCCACCGTCAAACATTCCTTCCGCTGTGATGGACGACCTGCCGAATGTGGTCGTGGCATACGGCGAGGCAGATCAGCGGGCGGATGGCGTTCGCCAGAAGGATCGCCTGCCGGTTTACTGGGTTGCCGAAAGGTTGGGGACGGCAGAGCGATTTGAGTGTGCAATTCAGACCGACACGACGCTGCCATCTGATTTTCTGGTTCACCTGGAACTGCATGAAAGTGACTTCGCCAATGCCGTTTCAGCCGATGAATTTCGAGACAGATGGAAGGCCTTCCTTAAGCCGACGGACACGCTTGTCGTCTACAAGGAAAGTACGCTAAGACTTCTGCATTCTGTTGGTGCAGGTCATTCGCCAGCGTTATCGATGAAGTGTGTCAACCTGCAGAATGGCGTCCGGACGCTCGACCGCATTCTGGAAAGGCTTGACCTGAAACCTGAACCGCCGCTTTTAAAGGGCCGAGCCGGGCGACGTCTGTCAAACGCGATTTGTTTTGCTCACTACCTGCATCAACTGGGCCGTTCGTTTACCAGTCCGGAATAGCGGCGTCGCTGTGTGCCTTGTGAGCGGCTACTTGATGTCTCGAATGCGGTTGATGGCTTCGTCTGCCTCTCGGTCTCCCGGGACCAGAAACTGAATTCGGTACCATTGTTCAAGTGACGATTTGTAAAGTTGTTGTTTTTCCAGCAAGCGTGCCAGGTCGCGTGTGAGTAGGAGGTTGTCTCCGTCTGCTTTCATGCACTGTTGCAGCCACTTCACTGCCTCATCCATTCGGTTTGTGGCGACTAAATGTGAGGCTCGCAGAGAGTTGGTGGATTCGTCCTGTGGTTTGGGCAATTCGTTCCAGAACTTCTCAGCTTGATTCCAGAATTCTTTCCGTTGGATATGGTCGATGGCATTGCGCGCTGCCTCTACACATTCGGTGTAATTTCTGGGGCCGAACAATGCCATGGCGTCTTCCATGGACCAGTGATTCAACGCGTTGTCCAGCATTGCTGGTCGAAACTGTTCGGAATACTTCAAGCTGTGATCCCAGAATTCCTGTGCCAGGTTGTGTTGATCAGCCTGAAGAGCAAGTGTTCCCAGAGTCATGGCAATTCCAGCATTGGCAGGTTGCACAAACAGAGCGTGCCTTGCCTGTTGTTCAAACAGTTCCATGTGGTTCTGCAGGATCGCGATCGCGCAGCGTGTTTCTGCGATTTGCGGCATGAGTGGATATTGCTTCTGAGTTGACTCAAACAATTCAGCAAGGTGATTTTCGTTCGCGAGTTCTGTCAATTGCGTCCTGAGACTTGCGGCTGTTTGTGGATCTGCTGCATCCATTTCTGCTAACGACCCCATGATCTGCTGCAGCATTGATCGCTCCCACAGTAAACCGAAACCCTTGTCTTCTCGTATTGCCTCACCCTTCGCTGCCAACATTACCTGCCACCGAAAACTGGCGTCAGCCAGTCGTGTCATGGTCCGCATGCCTTCTGCATCATCCGGACGTTCAGCCAGTCTTTGGCCAAGTGTCTGCATAATCGATGCAACTTCGTCCAGCTTTGAAGGCTCAAATGGTTTCATCAAGACTCTGTGGCCATCTACCACACTCTGGTCAATTTCAACCGTTGCCCACTGGTCCTGCAGAAAGTTTCCGGCCGCCACGATCAGGCCGATCTGAATTGCGATCGAAAATAGTGGATGGCACCGCATAGAAGCCGAACGAAACGGCGATGGTGAGCTGACTGCACTGTCGATCAGCCCGCTGCAGGCTGCGATAATGACAATCAGAAGGCTGCTGGCAGACGGCATGCCGACGCCGAAGTCAAAAAAGCCGGAAACTGCCTGAGTCAACGTGCACAAAACGGCAACTGAACCCGCGGCGCCCAGCAGGCGGCGTGAGATACGCGGTGCCTCTGACGACTTTGAGACACTGCGAGTCTTTTGTTCTTTCCAGCCAGCAAACCCGACGATCAAGCCAATTGCCCCGATGCTCACGAATAGCGTCAGCCCCACCAGGCCACCTTCGATCAGTATATCCATAAAATGGTTGTCAGCGTTTCGAAACCAGGTTGTTCCGGTGAACGATCGGTAGGGCAGCGTGGCAAACCGGTAACTGCCCAGGCCGGTGCCTGTGATTGGAAAGTCCAGCAATGCATGCGCCGAATCCAGCCAGTGCTGTGGTCGAGTTCCTGCTGCATCGTCAAGGTCGCGCAGGGTTTCCATTTCTCCCACAATCGCTTCGTCTAGTTCCAGCCAGTGCAGCAGTCCGTAGACTCCTCCTCCGCAAACTGTCACCAGCAACAAAACCGCAGGTAAGCGTTTCACTGATGACTTGATGCTGGCTGCAATGGTGACTCCAACAACCAGTGCAAGAATTCCGCCTCGCGACTGAGTTGCAGCGATACCCGCTGCCAGAAATGCCACGGCCACGATTGCCAAAATGTGCCAGGTGGTCAGGTCGGATATGAATTGCATGGACCGGCGAAAGGCATCTTCCCAGAAAGGTATATTCAGCCTGCCAACCTGTTGCTTGCCATCAACGCCCGCACGAGCCATATGGAAACTCAGCCAGCCTACGGCACATGCAAAACAAAGACACAGCCATCCGGCGGCATTGTTCGGGTTGATGAACGTTGCAAAGGCCGCAGCGCCGCTACCCTGGTTCAGTCCGAGTGCCCAGAGCTGGTTGAGTTCCAGGCCCTGATTCTGAAACAACTGCGACAGACCAATCGTGGTGGCTGTGATGCCGTTTACGATGAAAATCAGGCTGCCCCACATCAGGGATCTGGACGTACGGATGTGTGCAAACGACGTGAATGCCAGAAGTGCGAGGGCAAGCAGTGTCGCGATTGTTGTGCGAGTGTCAGCTTCCAGTAGCGAGGCGACTGCTGGCGAATCCGGTATGACAGCGTCCGCCAAATCTCCAACGGTATGGTGCATCCTGCTTATCGGATGGCTGTCTACGGTTCGAAGCTGCCACGTTCCGAGTAATGCTAATCCGATCAACGGCATCGCGACCAATGGAAGCGATCGTGGTAATCTACCTTGCAGCAGGTGAGCGACGATGGACAGCAACGCTGCGGCAATGGCACCCGCCAGCAGCGTGAATCTCGCCAGTGGAATCACACCACCCAGCATCCAGGGAACTGCCGCGATCGTGGACAGCATGACAAGAGTTGCCAGGATCCCAATTAACTTTCCTGTCACCTTGAACAAGGCCATGTCTTCTCCCGCTTTGTGTACACGTTGTTGACGTGTACAAGACGTCAATTGTTCGCCTGTTTTGGATCAAAAAATTGAGTGCGAGTCAAACTGAGTTTGAGCTGACTTCAGGCTCAGCAGAAGACAACCCCGACCGTCGCTCCTGAGTCACTTCTGGTTCGAAGTCAGAATCAATATCGGAAGGGCGCGGGCGGGATGGGCGACTTGAGGCTGGTTAGTGAGCGGAATGCCCACCGTGCAGTTTTTCCGGCTGAAAACGTTCTGGCACTGGCACTGGCACTGTCTTGGTTGGTGCGGGCGGGCTTAGCTTTTCGCGGCGCAGATCTTCAATGAGTGTGACCAGTTCTGCTTCAAACGCTCCCAGGCCACCAATCAGGTCGCTCATCCATTTGCAGATAGATCCGTCACCAACGGCACCGACAACTTTGATATGACCAACTCTCATGTCCTGAACGATCAATGGAATTTCAGACTTCCATTCTTCGTGCATTTGAGTTTGAGTCTTTCTTTTCCAGCTGGCGTGATATTCTTCGCCAATCAACGGTAGGTTCACAATCAGCTCAACCCTGTCCATCTTGAAGCGTTCAGCGAAGTCGGTAAGTGTTTCCCAAAGCTGTTGCCAGTTATGGTCGCCTCTCAGCTGAGTCTCTTCATCATGGAGTACGGTCTGCATTGGGGCAGAACGATGCATCATTGATGCTGTGAGCCGTTTCAATCGGTTTGACAGCAGTCTCATTTCTGTATGGCCGAATGACCGAGTCAAAATGAGCAGTGATAGTGCTGTGGCGGCTCCAATCACCGCAATCAGATCGTTCTTCAATGCAGAAGCGACGATTGCCCCCATACCGGTCAGTGCACACAGCGAAGCAGTGATCAACAACAGCTTGGCACCACTCAGCCCGCGACGCTGCAGGCAGTGATGCAGATGTCCACGATCCGTTTCATAGATACTGCGTCCCGTCAGCTTTCGGCGCACAATGGCCATGGCGACATCGAACAGTGGTATCGCCCAGATAGCGGTCGGCAGCAACAGGGTTGCCGCAGTGTATTGCTTGATGGAGCATTTCAGCGCGACGGCCCCCAACACCAGGCCGATCAGCATGCTTCCGGAATCACCCAGAAACATGCGAGCTGGGGGGAAGTTGTAAATCAGAAATCCAGATAAGCCTCCAGCCAGTATCAATGAAATCATCAGGCCATCCGGGCGACCGCCATAGATGTACGTGACTCCCGCAATGGAAAGGCTCAGCACAATTCCGGTGGTGCTTGCAAGGCCATCTACGCCATCGATCAGATTCAATGCATTGATCGCCCCGACGATGCACAGCAATGTCACAATGGGAGCGAGGTCGCCGAAGGACATGTGGAAGCCAAGAATGCTGACTTCGCGAACAGTGATGCCAGACGGCAGCATGATGATGCCCGCCAGAATCTGAGCTGCCAGTTTTTGCCTGCCACGAACTCCAAATCGGTCATCAACAATTCCCACACCGACAATCAGCAGCCCCGCAAAAAACAGGGATAGCAGAAACTTGATGTCGTTGGTTGTCGGAGCCAGCAGGCCTGGGTAAGCCAGTAACGTGGTCGTCACAGCCACAATGATGGTGATCAGCAGTGTTGGTCCGCCCGTAAGGGGGACTGGCATTTCGTGCAGTTTTCGATGGCCGTCCGGCGCATCGACAACACCGAAGCGCGTTGCCACACGACCGACCAGCGGAGCTGTAATCGCACTGGCAAAGAACGCGGTGACGAAAGCCAATAGGCCAAATGACATGTCCGAGGAACCTCGAAAGACTGGTAAACCCGAACTTTCAATGTCGATGCACCCTGGTTGCAAAACATCAACGTTCGTTCCACACAGTTTCACGAGTCATCAGGGGCCGTTGCAAGGACGCAATCGGTGAATCCCTAAAAAGGCATTCAAACGCAACAATCGTTCTATTTTCCCTGAAATTTGCGGCTACTACTTTTGAATCACAAGGTTGCACAATTCCATCACCTACACTGCGGACCGCGCGATGGCTCGCTTGTTTGGTTAAGTTTACCGGTTAGGCAGACTGTGTCGCAGTAGGCTTTGGTGGTGTAGGGGGGGTAGGTTCTGAGGCCGCAAAGTGTGAGTTGCCTGCACGCGCACCCCTTGCGAGCGAACACGTCGCATGGGGCATTTCCCCGCCCTGCATTTTGGGCCACTGAGACGCGATCTTTCACAGGCCCTATCTCAATGGCCCGAATTCTCAGCGCTGTTAGATCATGTAGTCGGTCGAGCGACCAAGAACGCGATCGACAAGGTCTTGTGGCAAGTCGATTGCTGGTGAGCGTTCTGGATCCAGATCTGTCGGATTGATGCCGCAGTAGACGGACCATGGCCCAAGATGTCTCCACCTTCCGGCTCGTCGAGGTTCCGTCGGCAGAACGGGTGTGGTGCAGCGATTGCACCCGATGGTGGAGTATCCCTGATCGTGGAGTGGGTTTGTGATTACAGTGTGCTCTGCAATGTAGCCAGCAAGCTGTTCATCATCGAAATTCACCAGTGGGTTAATTCGAAGGCAATTCAGCCGCGTATCGACCGCCAGAATCGGGCAGGCTCCCCGAGCACCGCCGTCTGACCGTCTTAGGCTGCCAATTAACGCGTCATATTCGTGTGCTACGGCATCCAGTGGTGCAGATTTACGAAGTTCGCAGCACTGTTTTTGACCTTCCGGGCTTAAGTACAGGACGCCCAGTTCAGCTGTTTGCTCCGCCATGGTTTTTTCTGGTGCGAGCGTGCGGAACCTGAGATTGTATTCATTCATCAGTCGGTCACGGGTTTCCAGTGTTTCCGGAAAAAGCACACCGGTATCGACGAACAGCACATCCAGGCTCAGCGACAAAGACTGAATCATGTGACAAATCGTGTTCCCTGACTTCTGCATGGAAGACAGCGCGCCAACACGCGTGCCAAACGTTGTCACGGCCCACTGCAGTAGTTCCTGCGGAGTTCGGTCCTCAAATGTTCGATTAAGTTCGATTAGATCGGCCTGACTAAGCCTCGCCATTTGGTTACTGCCCTGTGCTGATTATCTGTTTCTAACAGGCTCATTTAAAACGGTTCCAGTCGTCGGAACAGCCTGTTCGGCCGCGAATCATACTTAGTTCTGCGATTGCCGCCAATCACGAATAGAAGTGCCCAAAAATGGCAACAAACCTTCGAGAATTGATGTCAAATGCATGCGTTCGGCCGAGTCAGGTGTTTGGTTTCAGTGCATTTTTTCTGATTCAAGGTTCCTGTTCGCCCGCCATCAAACAGTTGTTAGCAAACGAAAAAGCCCCGTGATTTCACGGGGCTTGGTCGAATTTATACGATTTTTGGTTGATCGCATTCTCTATTTTGCTGCGTCCCACCACCATCGACCGTTTTGCTGACCCATAGGAGTTCCCTTGCTGGTCTCAGCGTCCAATGTTGGGTCGGTTGTGAGATTGTTCTTGTCGTTCACAAACTTCACCATGTCGCCCCGAACACCACCAGCCACCTGAATGACCACGCTACCACCACTGTAAACTCGGTGATGAGCGGCTGTCATCAGTTCGGTTGGCACTTCCACAGATTTGGTGTCGAGGTTGCTTTTGTTTCCAAAGTAAGCCGGAGTCCAGCCAACCTGATCAGCAAGCCCTTGAGAATGGACGAGTGCTGAAACCATGGCGAGATCAAAAATGTTTTCCATGTCAGCAAACACAACGTCTTGAGCTGCCAGTTCAGAAACATGTTTTGTAAACAGTTCAGCGAATTTCGCATTCGCTTTGGTGGCCTTGCCTGTTCCGTTGTGGGTTCCGTCGTTTCCAACTGTTTGATCTTCTGCAAGACACTGAACAGCGTTGCCGGCAAATTCGAACACCTTGCCGTTTGATGACAGGTTCACGGCGTCGTAGCCTACCGCCATCCACCAGCGAAGTGCGTCCATGGAACCAGAGCCTCGTTGTTCCGATCGGCTTAAAAGGTCGAAGTAGCTTTTCATGCCTTCAGGACCTTTGCGTTTGCCGATTCCGATTTCCTTCATGCGATAGTCGGCATCAACAATCACAGACGCGATGCGAGAATCCTGTGGCACTCCCTGAACAAATACGTTTTGCAGTCCCAGACGTTGTTCCAGTTCCGTTGCAAAGCTTGCAGCTGTTTTCGCATTCAGCGTGTTACGATTTTTGTTGACATATTCCTGAACCGCCACGATCTGATCCTGCTTGGGGTCGATCGTACACATAAAGAAGCCACTTCCGCCGCGGCTGAATGTTCGAGTCAGGGTTACCAGGTCGTCAAAATTCAATGTGGGGCGACCGTTGTTTTCGCTCACCATACGACCTTCTGCACCACGCGACCAGTTGCCAGCGGGGCCGGCAATGACAATGTCGCCAGTTTCCGGGTAGACCATCAAAAATTCAATGTTGCTAAGTCCCGCCAGAGTGCGGATGTCATCCGTCATTGGTTTACCAGCTTCAGCAAGTTGCTGAACGTGTTTTTCCAAACGAGGCAGCGACACCATTCGTAAGGTTGAAGACTGTCGAACGTTGGTGTTGTGGTTTGCGCTCTTTGCCAGTTCAGCCGCTTTAATCAGGTTGGAATCATCACTGATATTTTTCAGTGCCTTCAAAACGGCTGGGGCTGCTACGAAAACACCTTGAGACGAGATTGAAACCGTTCCGCCTTCTCCGTCCGTCGCGAGCCACTTTGCCGGTGGACTGGTCTGCTCCTGAATCAGTTGCAGAATTTCGCCGAAGTTGGCAAATGGGCTACCACCGCCAATTTGAGGCGTTGGTTGTATTTGGCGAGCTCGATCGGCCGTGACACGGTCACCGGTCAGCTCCGAAGCTTCCATGATGTCTTTGATGGCCGTTCCAAAGTCGCCCTGCTCTGCAGCGACTCGAGCCTGCATCTTCAGCTGAGCCGCGCGAACTTCTACGGGGACAGCCGTGGCGTTTTCGCCAGCAATCGACACAGACGACGATGCAGCTACCAAAGAGACAATTGACAGCAGCCAGGATGACGTACGCAGCATGAGATGTGCCCTTGATTCAATCTAAAATCCGAGTCAGAAACGGAGAGGTTCAGACTCCGAAAGCCCCTGCGCGCACACAAACCAAAATGGGGCGCAATAGACCTAGTCTCTAGCATCGTCGCGAGGATCGGCGTCGTCAAGAACATTCCCCGAATTCCCCGACATACGCATCGTTTGGAAACTGCCGACTGTACCGGCTGTGCTGGTCAGACGAATGCTTCAGGTTACAATACCGCCTTACGACTAATTTCCTCCATTTACCCTTCGAAATCCGCACAAACGGACGCCCAGCCAAGCATGCCAGAACTGCCTGAAGTTGAAACGATGGTACGCGGAATCAAAGCCGAAACGGAGCAGCGAATAATCTCCGAGCTGGAGTTCTGCCCGTGTACTCGGCGCCCGATTCAAGTGTCCCCGGAACCGGCAGAATTTCGGAAACGAGTCAAAAACAGAGGAATCAAACGCGTCCTTCGATTCGCGAAACGCGTGATTCTTGAGCTGTCTGATTCGCAGTTTATTGTCATTGAGCCTCGAATGACCGGACTAATGCTGGTTTCCGAACCTCCCACCACGGAGCATCGTCGACTGTGCTGGCACCTGTTGCCGGTTCGTGGCCGAGTCGATTCAGTGGAATTCTGGGACCGTCGTGGGCTGGGCACCGTTCGCTTGTTGAATTCCGACCAGATGGATGAACTCCGCAATTCCCTGGGCCCGGACGCGCTCGACATTTCGGTTGAGCAATGGAAGCGGCAATTGGCTCGAACGTCTCGCCCGATTAAAGTGGCGTTGCTGGATCAGAAGCTTGTGGCTGGCATCGGCAATTTGTACGCCAGCGAAATTTTACACCGAGCCCGAATCTCACCGCTGCGTCCGGCATCTCAATTGACATTCAGTCAGATCGAAAGGCTTGCCGAAGCCACAGATCTTATTTTGAACGAAGCCATAAAGTACGAAGGCTCAACGCTGAGTGACGGAACCTATCGGAATGCTTTGAACAAAGACGGCGGCTACCAGAACGAGCATCGAGTTTATCAGAAGTCAGATACTCGATGTTCGAACTGCGATCGTGGAACCATCAAACGGATCGTGCAGGCTCAGCGATCCACGTTTTATTGTCCGGTGTGTCAAAGAAGATGATGTTACCAAAGTGTTTCCAGCTTGCCGTTGTGGCTGTGTAAAATCTGCCCTGGCCCAGTTCCTTCCGGACTTTCCTTCAGCACACGCAGCCAGACTTTGTGCCCGCGAGCGGTTCCTTCAAAGGAAACATGTTGAGCCAGATCGTCATCGTCTGCGACGGCATCTGATTGCCAGGACACGTTATCGACTTCATCAAACAGATTCATCACCTCACTGATGTTCAGTCGCAGACTGGTTGTGAAACTGGTGCCGTCCATGGGGCCACCCACAATTTCTGTGGTGCCGACAAATACAGATACTTCCCAAACGGAATTTTCAAAGTCGTGGAAATAATGACATCCGATCGGGCACTTGCCTGCTTCAGATGTGATTGCTCGAGCCGCATCGTTCCCGAACCAGCGGAGCCAGGATGGCGGCTGTTTTCCTGAATTCATTCGGGTTTCCATGTCTTGCGTTCCAAAAGTTGAGCAACTGGGCTGGAGTGACGAGAGTGCTCTGGCGTCCGGGAAGGACACGCTGCACGCCTGAATGTGTTTATGCCTGAGTCTGTTTATGAAGGTGGCATCATTTCAGGCCAGGCACCGATTCCAGTAGTTGCAACTGCCGCGCCGGTTAAGAAAACTGTTTTGTTTTCTATTGGAAACGCTTTTTGTCGGATTTTTGACGAAATTAAACGTTTGTGATGTTAAACCGCATCGTTTACGGTTTGTTAAGAGTCTAAAACGTTCACGCGCTGAGACAGCCGCAAATGAGTGAGGCAAACGCCATGAAAATCGTCTTTAACCTTGCGATTGTGCTGTGTGTTTTGACAGCGTTTTGTCTTCCGACAACCTTGATTGCTGCTGAAGTGCCGTTGCGTGAGCGAGCTGTGGACCTGCTGTTGTTGAAAGATGGCACTCGATTGTTCGGCGTGCTGTTGTCGGCGGAACGAGCCAAAGAAGTACGGTTTTTAGTACGTGGAGCATGGCTGCAGCAGAATTCTCCAACGCTTCTGGCTGAGATTCAGAGATTGGCTGTAGCGCCGGCTCCCGTCGCAGCTGAAGTGTCCGTTGGCATTAGTGGATTGCTTGCCGCACATATTGCGAAATTGCAGCAGGATCCGTCGGTAAGCGCGGAGCAGATTGGCTTCCTGCAGGAGCAACTTGATCGACAGATTCCGGCTGAGCAACCTGTCGTCGATGTGGCAGTGCCAGACGCCGTTGTGGTGAGATTTCCGTCGAGTCTGGTTCGTCGGCAATTGAGGCAAAACGACAAAGTGAGGCGGCTGGCTGGTCTTGCAATTCTGAACCAGGTTGACGACTGCGAACGGTTGAGTCAGTCGGACGTGCAGGCCGAGTTGCAGAAGATTCCTGTCTCTCAATTGCGTCAGGATCTGCCGGGCGAAGCGACAGCAATGTCCGAAAACGGAATGGCAGAAACAGATCCCGCGAAAGCTAAGCTTGCTCGCATCCTGCTGAACGCCGACCGGATTTTTGGAAAGACGTGCCATCTGATTTTTCAATCAGGACAATACCTGCAGGATGGTCAGCAGTCTCCCGCAGACTTGCAGCAGCTGGCGGGGCAAATGCTGCAGGGGCAACTGCAATCACAGTTGCAGGAACTTCTTGGTGAAGGATTTGGGCCACCAGGCGGCTTGTCCACATCACAGAAAAACATCAAACAGAAGCCGGGCGACATCCTGAACGCCTCTGCTGCGGCAATCGCAGATCGAGACAACGCAGATGTTGTTGAATTGACTCAAATGCAGATGAACCCAACCGCTGGTTCTGCGGTCGTTCACATCGATGTCTACCACCGTCACCCTGATGACAATGATTGGAAGCTGGTTGTTCAGGCAACAGGTTCGGCAACGTCGGCTGATATTTCTGAAGCTCAGCGACAACGAATTGCGAACGATCCGCAGGTTCAGCAGATTACTCAATTATTCAGCGGACTTGGCAGCGGCGTCACAGATCTCACGAAAGCAATTTCCATCGGCGCCTGTGTTGAAACAGCACAGACTCGCGCTGCGGAAAAACTGACCGATGCGCTGAAAGTTGCCGTGCCCGGCGGCAATGTTTCCGCGACTGGGTTTTCGGTGGTCGAAGCCGCTTTGTCGGAACTTCCAGTTGCCGCGGCGCTACCAGTTGGGGCGGCAAACGTTGAGTAGGCTGATTACGGCAGCGTGCAGAGTTGCCGCCGCAGAATTCCAGGCGGCGATTGCCGGTCTTCCTCGGAGCTTCGACGCCATTGGGACGTCCCTCGCAGCGATTGTGCGGGTGCCAGCTATCCTGCGGGCAATTTTGCGTCAAACGGCAATGCCGCAGTTAGGATGTTCCTCAGGAATTCGGTGAAAATCTCTTTTTGGGTCTCTTCGTTCAGATCACTGCTGATTGGGCACTTGATCACGCATTCCGTTTCGCTTTGCGGTTGAGTCCTTTTAGTGTTTGTCTTTGTAACTAATGGTGCAACCACTTTGGCGAAAAGGTTTGAGCCATCCTGCTTAGCGGCAACGAATTCAAAACATGAAGGATCGAATTCTTTCGAGAAGATCCTGGTAAGCTCAGTTGGCACGACAGCAACGTCCGGCGGTAGCTGGATTCGTAATGGCAGTTGACTAAGTCTTGCCAGCAGTTCGGCGTTGGTGGCGTTTAGGAGTGGGTGGACCCATTCGCTGGCAATTTCCGCCAGAGGGGCCATCACGAATCTGCGATACCACATGCAGGGATGAGGAACCACGATCTGGTCGTTGTCGAGGCAGGTGTCGCCGTAAAGAAGCAGGTCCAGATCGATGATTCTGGGGCCCCAGTGCTGGGTTCGCAATCGCCCCAGTTCGGCTTCGACGCGGTGCAGTTCGGCAAGCAGCTGGTCTGGCGATTGGTCTGTTTCCAGAACCGCAGCAGCGTTTAGGAAGTCCTTGCCAGCGTCAGCTCCCATTGCTGGCGTGCGATAGACGCTGCTAAGCGAAATTGTTTTGTGTCCCGCGTTTTGAAGCAATTCCAATGCCGCGTGAAAGCTGGCTTCTGGATTTTCCTTATTTCCGCCCAATGCGATACAGCAGTAAGCCACAAGAACGTTCCTTTTTTTGAACGCGACTGTGACTGGATTTGACTCAGTTGTCAATTCCCAGATTCTCAGCAGACTGGTCAGCGGGAATCAGTAATGTTGGCCGTGAGCAATCTGGCAAATAAGGCATTTTGGCCAGGCGTAGAATCTGTCAGCACCATAATTGCTGATCAGAACCCGTTACTGTCAAGTTCTGAATCGATATTTCCCCACCAGCTTGCGACTCCTGAGCCGGCTGCAGCGAGTCCAAGCATCATCGCGAGCAGGATTGCGGCGAGCATTACGCAATACTCAACGGCAGTTGTGCCGTCGGAGTCGTTCAAGAATGTCTTGACCGGGTTTTTAGGTTGCATCGAAAAACGCCTCAACAAGTTCAGTCTACGGTTCATTGACGATAGGTCTCTGAATTACGGGAGGCAAATTGACGTTGCGAAATACGCAGTGATTTCACGACTCGCCGGGCCAACTATTCCGACTTTGCGTTAGAATCCTCACCACTCGAACGTTGGGATTCGGTTTTCACCCGGACTCGATACTGATAAAAGTCAGCTCACGTACATTATCAATTTCCGTTACGCAAAGATCGCACGTTCGGCTTTGATCAGGCGGTAGCCCATCCGACGCTCGTTCCCGGACTGAATTGCATCGATACTTCATTCGCCTTGTTTTATTCTTCACAGTTTCGTTATGCCTACTTATTCACAACGTCTAAATAGCCGCGTGCAACATCTTGGGACCTCTGCTTTGGTCGGGCTGGACCCGCGGTGGGACTGGTTGCCCGAGGAAATTACTGACCGAGCCAATGCTGCTGGTGGGTCGGAATTGGAAGTGCAGGCTCGGGGTTTTAACTATTTCTGTCGAGAAATTGTGGATGTTGTTGCTCCGCTTGTTCCGGCTGTGAAACCGCAGATTGCTTTCTTTGAGCAACTTGGGCCTTACGGTGTCATGGCTGTTCAGGAAGTGATTCAGGCGGCTCGCGATCAGGGATTGATCGTGATTGCGGACGCCAAGCGGGGTGACATCGGTTCAACTGCCGCCGCGTATGCCGACGCCTGGCTGGCCGGTGAAGATCCGGACGCAGCACCATTTGCCGCCGATTGCCTTACTGTTAACGCCTATCTTGGCAAGGACACGCTGCAGCCTTTTGTTGATGCCTGTATCCAGCGTAACGCCGGGATTTATGTTCTGGTACGCACAAGCAATCCTGGGGCCACCGTGTTTCAGGATCGTTCAATGGATGGGACGACTCTGTTTGAATCTGTTGCCGACGTTGTGCAATCACTAAACGTAGATAACTGGCCTGACGACGCGTATGGCAACGTGGGCGCTGTTGTTGGCGCAACCTGGCCGGAGGAATTGAATGCATTACGGCAGCGAATGCCTCATACGCCGCTGTTGGTTCCCGGCTATGGCAGTCAGGGCGGAACAGCGGCGGACGTCGCTGGTGCGTTTGACGCAGAAAAATTGGGAGCGGTAATTAACAGTTCTCGAGGAATCAACTTTGCATATCGACAGGATCGATATGTGGCTGAGTTTGCCCCGAATCGCTGGCGAGAAGCAATCGAAGCGGCCACTCATCAGATGATCGCAGATCTTCGCGAACATTGCTGAAGCGAACAGCGATCATCGATCGGCTGTCCTGGGTAATGTTTCAGGTTGTTGTTACGGCACATAATAAGTGAACGCCGGATTGATTCCGGTATTCACGTTTTGTTTAGAATCGCAACACAGAGTCGTCTGACGAAACTTCTTTTTCGGGTTCGTCGGTGCGTGCGTCGTTGTTAATCATGTCGTCGCGAAACGTCAGGCGTACACCTTCCAATTCGATTTCACTGATTTCAAATCTGGAGTCACTGGCTGTTCGTGGAACCGGTCGCAGGTTCAGTCCGCCAATTCCCGATGGAAATGGGCCGCGTTGCACGATGGTTGTTCGTTCAGAAATCAGCTGCTTGTGAAGCGTAATATGAATCGCAGGTGTGCCTGGGTAGTTAAGCACCAGCCGAATTGAATTTGCTTCGTCTGCTGGAGTTTCGCTTGATGGCGTTGGTACAAAATCGGCGTGAAGTCCCAGCTGTCCGGCTCGATAGCCGACGGCTTGAAACGGTTGATTTCCAGAGGCCACCTCTGGGCGAGCATCCTGTAATTTCCACCCCGGCGACGCTGCCAGTGTCACCGTATCGCCTCGGCTGGTTCGGCGAACGGATGCGGTCAACGTTGCCACAAGATAATCCTGAGCCACGCGCGGCATAGAATCAGACCCCAATAGACGGGCACTTAACAGTAATCCCGGAATCGGCACATCGCGAACGACGCTTTCGTCATCCAGAAGTTCTGCCAGCTTTGTTTTGTTTTCTGAGTGGTAATACAAAGAAACAAGGGCCACCCGACTTTGTTCCCGCTCAACACCTTCGTCAAGATTGCACAGAATCAGTTCTTCAGCGTTGTCGTATTCTGCGTGACGCCCGAGCACCCACGCGCAAATCAGATTGGATTCCCAGTTTCGAATGGAATAGTCCATTACTCGAGCCGCAGTTCGTGCGGCATCGGGATGCCCCTGCATTTCCTGAAGCAACGCCATATTGGCCATACTGGTCGCCAGCATGTCATCCTGTCGAAAGTGTCCGCTGCCGATATCTGTCAGGCGTTGATAGGTATCCATCGCTTCATCGTTCAGACCGAGCTGTTGCTGAGTGCGGGCGACGTAATACCAATAGGGAGGATAGCATTCCATGAAACGCTCCATCCGTTTCAGCTTACGAAGCCGCGCCTCTGCGTCCTTATCGTTCAGAACGTGCCCCAGTTGGTCCAGGTCCTGATCGCGGATCAGCCATTTGTCTGGAATGCTGTTCTTTTGCGATAAGCGCCAGAAGCTATCCAGAAATACGCTGCTGCGCGACATAAGACTTGTGAATTCAGTCTTTTCAACTTTCCACTGGTCTGAATCTCTGCGTACTTCATTGTTGCGATAGTCCCACCAACTGCTGGCTCCCGACTGAACGGCGTTTCCCAATTGGCCGGTGGCAACCTGAGCTCCAATGACAAAGAAGTTCGTTCCAAGTTGACGGTGGACGTTTCTTCGAAACTGTTCATCGATCACAACTCGTTCTCGATCGCTGATTTCAACCTGGCTGATTTCGTCCAGAATCGATTTGTACAGCGAGATCACTTCCGGATCTTCAATCCGATTCAGGTCCAGATTGTTCAGGATGCGAGTTTGCTCTTCCAGGAAAACGCTTTTGTCGGCCTGACGCCGAATTCGATGCAGCGCGGCGCGGCAATAGTTTAAAGCGACAGCCGTTGTCCTGCGGACTGATTCTTCGTGCGCAGCGTTCTCGTCGGCGTATAGACCTGAGCTGAGAAGCACGATGGACAATAGGGCGATAATGATTGGTTGCTGTTTCATGGGTCTGTCTTGCGATTTATCTCTTACGAGGACAGAATTTTAATTCGTCTGGAATCAAATTCTGCGGTGGCAGAGTCACGCTGGCGGATTCTTCCCTGAATACAACGGCGAATGTCTCCAATGATTCCATTCTGTGGTGGCAAGGCAAGGGGCAACCTGTCCGCTGTTTCGGATGTGCGTCAGTCGACGCCGAAAACGACGATCAGGAAGCTAAGGCAATCTGCGAGATTTGCCGGTGTTAAGGGCTAGCTGCCGATTCTGCCGGCTTCCTTCAGGCAGATGTCGCTTCACCGAAGACTGATTCCGAGTAGCACTGGCTGTTTCGTTCTGAAGTTTCGAACATCCGCCAACTGTCGTATGGTTAGACTTTTTGTCACATTGAATCTACTTCACATTGAGTCAGGATTTCAGAGCGACAACTGAGCGTCTCGGCGGTTCGAACGTCCCACGACTTTCCGCATTCCACGCCAATGGGGCAACGGCGAAGCCCTTGTTTGATGATTGAGTTGTGAATATGCTGAGTTGTCAGGCTGCTTGTTTCCTATACCGCCCTTGTTCCCTGAATTTGCTATGGCTGTGAGTACCAGAAATCGCTAAACAACGTGTTCGCCGTCGCTGCCAGGCGATGTTTGCGAACGAATACATCAGACCCATTGCGGTCACGTCTATGCATGGAGGCATTCACGGTGCGAGAAACATTTCTACCTTTTGCTCCGCCAATGATCGGCGAAGAAGAAATCGCTGAAGTTGTTGACACTTTGCGATCAGGATGGCTGACCACCGGTCCCAAGACGCGGCAATTTGCTGAGGAATTTTCGGCTTATACTCAGGCACCGGCGGCTTTAACCGTCAATTCGTGTACTGCCGCCCTGCACCTTTCGCTGGTTGCTCTGGGAGTAACGACTGGCGACGAAGTCATTACCACTCCGTTGACGTTTGCAGCATCTGTCAACGTGATTGAACACGTGGGGGCTCGCCCGGTATTGGTTGACGTGGAACCCGATACGCTGAATATCGATCCGAAGAAAGTGGAACAGGCGATCACACCTGCAACGAAAGCGATTATTGCCGTACACTATGCCGGACATCCGGTTGAGTTGGATGCCATTCGAGACATCGCAGATCGACACAAACTGCATCTGATTGAAGATGCGGCTCACGCCATCGGTGCGTCGTACAAGGGCCAGCCAATTGGCAGCGGCAGCAACCCGACCTGTTTCAGCTTCTATGCAACCAAGAATCTTACGACCGGTGAAGGCGGAATGCTGACCGGCGACGAAGAACTTGTTGACAAAGCCAGAACGCTGAGTCTGCACGGGATGAGTCGTGAAGCCTGGAGTCGCTATTCGGCCGGTGGCAAATGGGCGTACGACATTGTTGCTCCCGGATTCAAAAATAACATGACCGATATGCAGGCTGCTTTGGGGCTGCAACAGTTGCGACGTTTTGAATCAATGCAGGCACGACGTCGTGAAATTATCGGTCAGTACCAGGCCGCATTTGGAAACGATGCAGCCTTCCAGACACCCGTTCATCGTGACCATGTAACTCATGCATGGCACCTGTACGTTCTGCGACTGAATGAATCAGAGCTTACGATCAATCGAAACCAGTTTATCGAAGAGATCAACGCACGCAACATCGGCACGTCTGTTCACTTCATTCCGATTCACATTCATTCGTTTTATGCGAAGAAGTACAACTGGAAGCCCGAAGATCTGCCCGTTGCACTTTCAAATTATAATCGTATGTTAAGTCTGCCACTGTCGCCCAGAATGACAAACAACGATGTTGCTGACGTCATTAATGCAGTGCAGGACGTAAACGCAAAAGCCAGACGTAAACGAATGGCTGGTTAAGTCGCTGCAGGCAGGTTCCGCGGTGCCGAGGCCCAGTTGTATTCAATATATGGCAATTCAAGTGAATTGGCACCAGCATATCGTAGCCCGCGAACGTTTTTGGGAATCGTTGTGGCTGGCGAATCATTGGCAGAAACCGTCTAATGTTGAAGCAGATTTTGGGTCATTGCTGAGCAGCGTATCAGTCGCGACTCCGCACAGAGTCCGTTGAATCTCAGCCCCTGTCTATCTTGCGCAGCGCCGGACAGGCAGGATTCTGAATACCGTTCGAGCGTTTCGCTGCGAGAAGTTCTTCTATGGCGTCAAGCAATTTGATAGTTGATATTAAGATCACCGATGGTGGACAGTTCCACGTCCAGATCGGAAACGAGACTCGTGCCGGCGACCTCTATTACCTTGGGATTGATCCTCGCAATCAGGATTTCGATTGTCCAGCCAGCATTGGCTTGCTGCGGCTGATCGATGGCTGGATCGAAACCATCATTTCCAGCAAAGATGGACAGGTTTTCTATCTGCCATTCGACTTTTCCGATGAGTTTACTCGGTGGCTTGCCTGTGAAAAATCAGGGGCACAGATCACAGTCGTTAGTGGCTGGGCGGAAGTTGAAGGTTGGGCGATTTCGCCATCTGACTTCAGCGAACATTCTAAAGGTTTGCACGGGTTTAGACCGGATGAGCCGGTGAATCCGCAAACGTTTTACGTGCCTCGATTCTTGAGCAATCTGCGACGCAGTCGCGCGCTGGTGATGCAGCCCACGTAGAGCCTTACTGAAAATGATGCGCGCACCGTGCGTATGTTGGTTGTAGCGACAACGGAGCGGCTCGGCGGTTGGAACGTTCCAAGTCTTTTTACGTACCACGCCACTGGGTCAAGGGCGAAGCCCTTGTTAGGCAGTCGCTGTTGCAAAGAAAACGAAACCGGAGCGTCGCTTGCCGAAGTGGTATTGTTAGCACCACACGCTCAAATGGGGTTTCATCAGATTGCCTTCTGCTTTACTGCTAAGGCACTGTTTGCAGAATTTGTTAACGCGACGATAGCACCTGCGATTGCTCCCATCAGGTGCCCGTCCCACGAAACGTTTTCTCCTACGGCAAACGGCAGCACTCCCTGCAACAAAGTGGTTCCATACAGGAACGCAACAAGCAGCGCCACAGCAAGTGCCACGATTCGCCCTTCGCGAAAGCCGGCAACTATGAGAAAGGCAATCAGCCCATAGATCAGCCCGCTGGCTCCCACATGGTTGAGCCTTTCACTTCCGGAACTTCCACGCCCGAAGATCCACAGCAGGATTCCGCCCAGCAAAATAATCTGAACTACGATTCGGCCGCTGCTGGCCTGCGACCCCGCCAGCAGACACAGCAGCACGATTAACGGAATTGTGTTTCCGATCAGGTGTCCCCAGCCGTCGTGTAAAAACGGCATCGTGAACACTCCGAACGATCCTCCAAGAGTACGGGGGGAAAGCCCAAAGTGCGTGAGATCGGCGGGAAGAATCCAATCGATGATAAAAATTGCCCAGATGGCTGCGACAAACATCGTGATGCCATTCAGTTCTTCAGTCACTCGATGCTTCATTTCGTGTTTCCAGTAAAGGCGATGCTTGCTCGTTATGTTGGAGGCTGTTTTT
Organism: uncultured Planctomycetaceae bacterium; assembly: GCA_937916515.1. Taxonomy (GTDB): domain Bacteria; phylum Planctomycetota; class Planctomycetia; order Planctomycetales; family Planctomycetaceae; genus Fuerstiella. The sequence continues at coordinate 44,240 of CALFSX010000199.1, forward strand.
CAGGCGTTTTCGTCAGGTGTCGCAGCTTTTAGCGGTCTGTCGCTTAGTGTTCGTCTTAGCATTGTCCAATTCGCTGAATACAGCAAATCTTGAATGCTTTCGGTTTATCCAGCGAAGTCTGAGCTACTAAAGCGTAACGTTTAGAACTCGATTGCAGATTAAAACCAGGTTGTGAAATCAACGATTGGTGGGTTTGCCGCTGCTTAAGGTGATGGTAAAGTGAAACTCTTGCTGAACGAAATTCGTCAACTTTCCAAGTTTTCTTGCGCCGGCCTTCTTATGTCTCAAAGAAGTATGCTGTTACTGGGTACGATCGGCTTGGCTGCCTTGTCCCCCAATTGCTGTGCGTTCAACGATGCTAAGTTTGAGCGTGTTGAAGTGATCGTTGGTGGAATTCTTCCAGACGAAGGTGGTACCTGGAACTCTGAAGATAGTCCTTTGTTGCGACCGTTTGGAATCGACTTTAACAATTCCGGACAGATGTATATTGTTGAACTGGAGGGCGGTCGAGTTTTTCAGCTGACGGGAACCGTGCAACCTGTGAAGTTGTCAGGAGATGGTTCCAAAAGCTATCGAGGTGACGGGGGGCCGTTGGTAGACGCAACGTATAATGGAATGCATAACTGCGCGGTCACTTCCAATGGCGACATATTTATTGCCGACAGTTGGAATCATTGCATCCGGAAAGTTGATGCTAAAACGGCCATCGTTTCAACTTTTGCTGGTACAGGCAAAGGCGGATTCAGTGGTGACGGCGGTCCCGCAGTGGATGCGGCATTCGACTTTATTATGTGTATTACCCTAAATCACAGTGGGGAATTGCTGCATGTTGCTGATTTGAAGAACAGGCGGATTCGCGAGATTGATCTTAAGTCGGGGCTTGTGACGACGATCGCCGGTAACGGAAAAAGAGGCGTTCCGGTGGACGGTTCAAAGGCGACCGAGGCTCCACTGGAAGATCCGCGAGCCGTGGCGTCTGATTCCCGGGGCAACGTCTACATTCTTGAGCGCAACGGCAACGCACTGCGCGTTGTTCGCACAGATGGCACGATTCATACCGTCGCTGGCGATGGTACACGCGGTTTTAAAGATGGTGACGCCTTGCAATCGCAGTTTGGCTCACCCAAACACATCTGTGTCGATGACAAAGACAACGTGTTTATTGCGGACGACGAAAACAAGGCGATCCGCAAGTACGATCCGGTCTCCGGAAAGGTCACCACCGTTCTTGGTCGGGGTTTTGGTGAGAAGAATCTTCAGCTTCTTCATCCTCATGGCGTGTGCTGGCAGAAAGACTGGCTTTACGTTTTGGACACAAGTCACAACCGAATTCTAAGACTAAAACCCTGATTCGATTTGACGCACTTAGCTCACTGATTGTTACGGGGCCTGTCTTTCGACAACCGCTCCGGAGTTCGCGTGCTGCATATGTGTACGGATCGTGGCAACTTGTGTTACAGAAAAAAACAAGCCGACGGTCGAGCGTCGGCCCAGTCGCCAGCTTGCTTTGCGAGAGAAACCGATCAACGGAACAAGAGTTGGCATCCTGAAGTTGAAGACTGCAGACACGCTGCGGAATTTATAGTGTGTGTGGCGTTTGCGACGGTTCTTGTTGCGGTCTTCGGTTTGCCGCCGATTTAGCTGTCAAGAAATGAGCAAACGTAGTCGGAAATTTCCGTGACCTTGATTTGAAATGACGAATCACCTGGAACGTTGAATTCGCCGCCGCTGCTGACTTCATTCCATGAACTTTCACCTTTCAGGCAGTAAGAGACCTGTCCGGAAGTGATCTCCATTAGTTCCGGCTTGCCGGTATTAAACGTGTATTCGCCTGGCAGCATAATTCCCAGAGTCTTTGTGGTGCCGTCAGAAAACTCAACCGTACGACTTGTCACTTTTCCGTCAAAGTAGATGTTTGCACCAACAACAACGTTTACGTTTTCAAACTTTTTCATCATGGTGGCTTTCCGGGTTGGCGATCAGCGCGAGTGCGTTGTCGTATCTTTGGCTTTTTTAAATGTGGTTCGCAACAGGATTTCAGTTGCCGCAAGCAGACCTGTTTGGGCAGATACCCTGCCCTCTGGGTTCTGATCGCGGATTCTAGCTTCGATTATTTGGGCAAATATCAGCATTCGCGTTTTTCCGCACAAGTTGTTGGGTTTGAATTCGATCCATTTTGCACTGCAAGGATTTTGCCCACGAATTTTCGCGAAAGAGAAACCGACGTGTCCATTGCCACTAACATGTCGCTGGATGAATTGATTGCCCTGGATCAAGTTCCCACGTTGCCGGAAACGGCGATCCGTGTGATTCAGGTAGCTCAGCAGGCCGACCCCCATATTGAAGACCTTGTTGACGTAGTCAGAACTGATCCGGCGATTGCCGGACGCATTCTGATGTTTTCCAATTCCGCATTGTTTGGGCTTCGAAGCCGGTGTAGTTCGATCGAAGCTGCAATTCTGTTGCTGGGGACGCGACTTGTGCGAACATTGGTGCTGGGCTTTTCGCTCGCTCAGCAGACCAAACAACCGAATGTTTCCGGGCCATGGTTCAGGCGACTGTGGAAGGAGTCGTTATTCCAGGCCTCGGCGGCGGAGATTTTTGGTGAACGAGTCAATCCCGCAGAAGCTCCGTCGTGGTTTTTGGGTGGGTTGTTGCAGGATATCGGCCACTTGGCAATGCTGAATGTGTTCGGCGATCACTATGTCGAACATGTTTTAGAGCCGCAAAACAGCAGAGCTCGGGTGGAATTGGAAGCGGAACACTTTGGGTTCACCCACGTCGAAGTCAGCGTGGCATTGTGCCGTCGTTGGGGGCTTGATGACGAACTTGTGAATGCAATTTCCACACATCATTCTCGTACTGCAAATGTTTCACAGCCTTATTCCACCTTAATGTGTGACGGACTGCCAGGGGCCGCGTGCTGCAGTGAGTATCTGACTAAAGTTGCCACGCGACTTGATGAGAATCGTACAAACGTCGAATCGTTTATGATCGGGGCGTTCGGTATCACACCGGTTGAATTGTCTTCAGTTCTTGCTGATGTTGGACGTCGCTCAACAGAGCTGGCAGCCGGGTTTTCGGTTGAGATCGGCAATCTTCCTCCGTGCGAGCAGATTCTTGCGAAAGCACAGTCGGTTCTTGTTAACATCGCCGTCGAAAATCATTTGAAGACGCTTACTCTATCATGCAGCCCTGGCGGCAAGGCTGTTGCCAATAAGGCGATTTCCTCAGTCAATGAGGACTTGTCGCGTGAGAAAACAAAATGGCTTGACGTTGAATCAATGCTCTATAACGCGACTTACCTGAATGATGTGCTTCCGACTGAACTGAATGAAGCACAGTCTCAGGACAAGCTGGTGGGACTATTGCAGATCGAACTGCCGGAAGGCGTAGAACTGGATAATCCATTGAGGACAATTCCAGAACTGAGTACACAGGAATTGGTAAAACTCATCAAATCTCACGTGCGACCGTCAGATCAAATTGTTCGGTACAGTTCAAGTTCGTTCATTGCCCTGTTGCCTGGGATTAATATTGATGTGCTGAGTCGAATTGCACACGAGCTGAGTGACTGTTTGAACGAGCAATTAACGTTGTCTTCCGAGATTGATCAGAAAGTCAAAATCGGAGGCGTTGTTGTGATTCCGGCCGGAAGAACGGCTGCGTCATCAGACCTTGTGATCAGTTCACTGCAGACTGCAACTCGGCAGGCTCAGAATGCGATCAGTCAGATTTCAATGCTTGCTGTTATCGGAAAGAAAACACAACCGCTTGCCGGAAGTGCTGCAGCAGTCTGAAACTGGTTTCGATTGTGATTTTCATTTCACCTGCCGCTCAAAACGAAAATGCGTCCTCAGCAACAAGGCTGAACACTCGCGGGTGGTTTCACGAAATGTTGCATTCACCTGCGGCATACAGGATATGCCGCACATGGTTGAGGGGGCCGGTGATCATGTATCTGCATGTGCGGCAGAAAGTTTAGACTTCTTATTGGACGAGACCTGTTCACGTTGAGTCAAGTTTTCAGAGCGACAACGGAGGGTTTCGGGGCGTCAGTCCGCATCTTATGAGGCACTGCCTCGCTGGAGTCTGACTTAAAAAATGTGCGCACTGTGGGCGGATGTTCGCCGTAGCGACAACGGAGCGGCTCGGCGATTCGAACGCCCCACGCCTTCCCGCATGCCACGCCACTGGGTCAAGGGCGAAGCCCTTGTTAGGATCGCGACGCTTAAGAAGTTTTCTTTTTCTTAGCGGCCTTCTTCTTTGCGACCTTTGCTTTAGGTGCAAATCCGTTCCGGGAAATGTTTTCAGTGACGTTAATCGGTGTCATGAATTGAAGCAGGTAATCAGGGCCACCCGCTTTGGCACCGGTGCCGCTCATGCGATATCCACCAAATGGATGTCTTTGCACCATGGAATCCGTGATGTCACGATTCAGGTACAGGTTCCCTACGGAGAACTCATTGCGTGCTCGTCGCAAGGTAACCGGGCTTCTGCTGTACACGCCGCCTGTCAGTGCAAATCGAGTGTTGTTGGCGATGTTGAATGCTTCGTCCAGGTTTCTGGCCTTCAGCACGGCAAGGACTGGCCCAAAGATTTCGTCCTGAGCAAGTGCGGATTCCGGATCGACACCGGCGACGATCTGCGGTCCGACATAAGTGCCCTGCTTGGCCAGAGTTTTGACGTCGACCCCTAATGCAAGTTCTTCACCGAATTCTGTATCGATGGTTTGCACGGATTTTAGAATTCGCTTGCTGGCTTCTTCGTCAATGACCGGGCCAATTGTGGTTGACGGATCGTCGGCTGGCCCGATTTTCAGGCTGGACGTCGCATCGACCAGGCGTTTCAGAAAGTCGGCGTAGATCTTTTCCAGAACGATAACTCGCGAACACGCGGAGCACTTCTGTCCGGAAAATCCAAATGCGCTACGAATGACTCCAGCAACGGCTTCGTCCAGATCGGCATCGGTGTCGATGATGATTGAATTCTTGCCGCCCATTTCAGCGATGACTCGACGAACGCTGGTTTGGCGATCATCTGTGTCAGCAGCGACGCGATTAATTTCCAGCCCAACTGCCTGCGAACCTGTAAAGCAAACCACATCTACGTTTGGACTGGCGACCAGTTCGGGGCCGATATCTTCTCCAATACCAGGCAGGAAGTTGACCACGCCGTCCGGAACCCCTGCGTTGCGGATGAATTCCATCAACTTTGCAGCCACAATCGAAGCCTGTTCTGCGGGCTTCATCACAACGGTGTTGCCCCCCACGATGGCGGCGGCTGTCATGCCGGTCACTGCGGAAAGTGGAGAGTTGAACGGAGCAATCACAACGGCTACGCCGCGCGGTCGATAGCTGTAGCTGCTTTCTTCACCCAGCAGATTTGTCTGCTGCGGTACGTCCAGTCGACGCATTTCGTGAGCGTAGTACATGCAGTAGTCAATCGCTTCTGCAACGTCGGCGTCTGCTTCGGCCCAAGGTTTGCCGACTTCCAGGCAGATCCACGCCGCCAGTTCCATTCTGCGGTCACGAATTTCGGCGGCGATCAGTTCGACGTATTCGCAGCGATTGCTGGTTTCGACGGCTGCCCATTGCGGGAATGTTCGGCGTGCGGCATCAACGGCATCGGCAGACTGGTCTGCTGATGCAGCGGCAACGTAGCCTAGAATCTCTGAAGTATTCGATGGGTTACGACACGTCAGCGTGGTGCGACTTTCACTTGACTTACCATCAATGACCAATGGGTACGTTGCGCCGAATTCATCGCGAACATTGGCCAATGCTTCCTGCATGGCGTTGCGGTTTTCTTCGATACTGAAGTCGGTTCGTGGTTCGTGGGTGAATCCAGGAACCGTTTCGTCTTCGATCGGAGGCTCTTCGACTGAGTTATCAGATGGTTTCATAAGAAGTTTCTCAACAGCAACTTGTTCTGCAAAGTTTCGTCGCAGCAACGAGTCGTTGGATGTGTTTTCCAGGTGCTGACGCACAAGTGAAGCGATGGTTGGAGTCAGCCTGCCAACGGGAGTATTCATTCTGACGCGAAGGCCTCGGCCGGAAAGCAACTGAGCCTGCTCGTCGCCGATACCGTACTGCATCTGAATTTCGAACGCTCGTTCCGGAACCTTGTATTCTTCTGCCCACGCGACGCCATGAGCAACACTGCGAAGGTCATGAGTGGCAATTGCCGGGCGCAACCACTCGTGGTTCTTCATCAGAAAACCAGATTGTTGTTCGAAATTGTCGTCCGTCTGCCACTTGCGGCGGAACACGGGGCAGGTTCGACTGAAGTATTCAGCCGTAGCCGTTTCGTAGTTCCAGAAATCACCCTTGATTAACCGAACGGTGATTGGGGTCCCTCGTGTCTTTGTCCATTTCAAAAGCATTGCCAGATCTGCGTCGGCATCTTTTTGGTACGCCTGAACGGTTACGCCGGTTTCTGACATTCCTTGAAATTCATCTTCCATCATCACGTGCTGGAAAATATCCAGCATCAGATTTTTGAAAGGACTCTGTTCCATTTCAAACTGGATGTGAGCGTCATGTTCCTGAGCAGCGCGTAGAATTGGTCGCAGCCTGGCAAGCACTCGTTCGCGACTTCCAGCGGCATCGACGGGGGCGAACTGACTATCCAGATTGGAAAGTTTCAACGACAGGTTTAATCGTGGAATGGCTCCCAGATGGTTGGTGTCCAATTGCCCCACTTCAGACCAGCGATCCAGTGTTTCAGACATTCCTTCGATTGTCCGGATGTTGGATCGCTGATATTCGTCAGCTTCGCTTTCACTAAGAATTGCGTTGCTGACCAGGTTCAGCGACGCGGCAAAGCCAGCTTCCCGCACTCTGCGAACAGACTTCAACACTTCGGCAACTGTTTCTCCGCCAATAAAGCGGCGAGCCATTCTGGCAGTGTTGGTCCGAGCGTTGAATGCGAGTGCTCGACTTAGAATGTTGTTGTTGACCGACAGGTCCAGACCGATTCTTGCGGCCCACGGCAGACGCTCTTTGACGTCTTCGAAGTATTCGTCCAGGTGCCGAGCAATTTCGACATGGTCCCGCAACATGGGCAGAACATCGACAAAGCGAAATATCTGGATTTTGATCGCTTCGTCAGCCATCGCCCAGTTTAGCAGGCGGTTTTCCCACCAGCGTCCATGGAATACGGTGGGTGATCGATGTCCAAGTCGCTCGAACAGCTCATTCCCGATTTCCCGCGTGCGATCCTCAACACGGTCTTCAATTCGAACACGCTTGGCCATGGAGAAACTGAAATCCGTCTCGTGACGGTTCTTGATAAACAATTGGAATTCAGAAAAGCAGATTCGCGGCGATACTAAAATGACCTATCAAAGGCAATTCCTTTGACTCAAAGCGAGCGGTCACTTTGAAACGCGACGTTGTTGCTGCGACATCACACTTACCATGTCCGCAACCACCTGTGTGGAAGTCCCATTTGCATGAAAACTGCACACTGCCGTGTCTCAGAACATTCCAAACTTCGCCTGGAGACTCGAATGAGTTGTTCTGAAAACCCGGCTGATTGTGACCTTGCCGCCTTCAGCCAGAAGTCTAACCTGCAACAGATCGCGGATTCTAGGAAGAATCGCAGCAACGTGAAGCAGCGATACAGTTCTTTATATTCGATTGCTGCCAAAACCCGAAAATACACAACGCGCACGGAATCAGAGAAAATTGCGGGCGCAAGGCGATATGAGGCGCGACTGACAGCAATTGGGCTTGTGCCAGCCAGACGGGGACCGTGAGTCTTATCGGGCTCGCCCCAGAAGGCCTTCGAAATTGCATGAAATGAAAGTATGCTCACACCTGTTGATTCCCACCGCGACAGGTTATCATGCAGCTCCCGTAGGTTGGTCTGTCAGGCGTATCTTTACTGACTGGCGAAGGACGGTCGAGGAAAGGAAAATTGATGTCGGAAGATAGTTCGGCGGCAGCGGATCCACGAAAATCTGCCCCTCAGGTCAAGTTGGCGAAGGATCTTTGGGAACGTCTGGCCAAAAGTCGTCCCGGTCCAGACAATAAAGACCTTATCTACCTCGCTCGATTCGTTCCGATGCTTTCCAGCGTTGCGGCGAAGACTTTGCTGTCTCGCAAGCTCACTCTGGACGAACTGAAAGAACTGATTCAGCATGTCCCGAAAGCGCAGGATGCCGCGACCAAGCTGACTATTAAGACGTATGGCGACGAACTGTCCGAAGATGACCTGCGTTTTCTGGTCACTCAGACAAAGTCGGTTGAAGTCGGCAAGTTTCTACTGAAACGACATCCCAACGATGCCAACCTGGGACTGATTGAACGCACACTGGATGAACTGAAAGGGCTTGTGGACGAGCTGCGGATGCGTGAATCCACGAAGAATATTCTGCGAGAAATCGACCGGAAGCTGTAATTCGCATTCGTTCACTGCCAGAAACGGATCTTGTTTTTGATGTAACGAGCCCGTTGCGTTTAGATTTTCCGGCGGAAACCCTGAGCCGAGCGTTTGCTTCTGCTCGCGACCGTCCGAAACTGCAACACATACCCGCCGCTGGTGGGCGAAGGTCTGATTCGCGGCAGCGCATGAAAAAACCCAGCGAAAACGCTGGGTTTTAAGAGGGGCGAGCGGGAGTCGAACCCGCGCGTATCGGATTTGCAATCCGGTGCCTTAGCCACTTGGCTACCGCCCCATAAATCTGCTGCACCCCAAAGTAATCCAGGCGAATGACGCAAAGATTGCCGGTCAGGGTGAACGCGTCGATTATAACTGAGATATCGGCAATCCTTCCAGCCACCTTCACTCGAAAACTCAGGATTCTAAAACCTGGATGTCGGATAATTACCTGACCCCACCTTTCAATGCTCGGACACGCCTGCTTTTTTCAGGTTCGACCTACCTTTGGTAGAACGCCCGGTTTGTCGTGTATAGCATAGGTTAAGCCCAAACAGCGCGATACGCAGCTGGGATGACCATTCATCGAACCGATCGAACGCAGACTTTTTCTACGTTTTCGTATGGCGAATCCTCACCCCACACCGCCGGTTCCCTGCATTTGGTTCAGGAACTTTGGGCATCGTTATCGTCATGAAAATACCGCTACGGACGGCGGCAGTATCTACTCACCCTGCTTGTTCGGAGTTCAACGTGGTTTCTGAAACAGAAGAAAATCTTATTTCTGTCGCTCGCAATGCTGTCAGCCAATGCAATTGGGTTGTCGGCGAGTGTGCAGCAAACTGGACTCAAAAATACGCTCGAGGTCGCACCGATGCGGATTTTGGTCAGATGGTCGGACTTAGCGGCGATCAGATCTATCAGCGCCGCCGAGTTTGGGAAGCGTTTGGCAGCATTCATGATAAGTACCAAAATCTAAAATGGTCGTTCTTCTATGTCGCGTTGAACTGGGAAGACGCCACGAAGTCTTTGAATTGGGCCGACGAAAACGAAGCCACCGTTGCTGAAATGCGAGCCTGGCGTCGAGCTCAAAACGGCGAAGACCTGTTTGCTGAGCCAGAAGAAGCTTATTCCGAATGGGCAGCGCCGCTGGTGATGGACACCAGCGATATGCCGATGAGCACTGTTCAGGATCCTGCAGGATTCACACCTCCCGGTCAGGGGGCTCGTGCCGGCATGACCTACGAAGGCAGCGAAGTGGCCACGATGGCCGGTGCCGCTCGCGAGTCTGGCGAGTACGCTCCGTTTCGAAGTGGGGCGGCGACTCCACCACCGGGAGAGCAGGAATCAGAAGTCAATGTGCTTGAGCGTCCTGAAGCAACACCGGATCAGGTTTGGCGACGTGCCGTTTCTATGCTGGAACGACTAAGCAAAAGTCTGGACAAGCGAACGCTGAAAGCTTTTGAAGAGCAACCCGAAAAACTGCAAAAACGATTCGCTCAGGCATTGGAAGATATCCAGAACAAAGTGAGCGAGTTCGTTTAGTTGATTTGCTTCACTGAATCGAAATTCAGTCGCAATTCACCACTGACATGAACCTAACCGCGAAAGGACTCGCGGTTTTTTCATGCGCCTCCCAGCTCTCCAGCCGCCGACAACGTAGCCGTCCTGCTCTGCCGTGACGAGCTTCGTAGATTCGGCTTCCTTAAAACGTCAGCGTTCTTCGGTACCTGTGGATCAGGGCGATTGTCCGTGTTCGCGGGAAAGGCAAGGTCAATGATGTTGCCTGCTGTTGTTGGAACGATCGACAGTGGCTGCCGAGACTTGCTGACCTTCAGGCTTTGCTGGCTCCGTCGAATTAACTCGTTGTAAACTGGGTTGAGATTCGTCGTCTTTGGGGTGAACTTCGGCTACGATGCTGCAACCTTCTCTTCAATTCTTTGCTGCCCGCCGCGCAGTTGAACATCGCACCTGTGGATATTGGCTATGTCGGAAAAGCCTGAATCATCGAATGCGTCAACACGTTTTAGTTCGACGAATCTGTGGCTTGTGGCGACTGTGCTTGCGCTTGTGGTTCTGTTGGGAATTCAGTTGTGGGGACGTTGGAGTAGCAGCGAGCGTTATGTTTCTCGCGAGATTACTCCCAAGGGAAATCTGAATTCCGATGAGCAATCGACAATTCAGGTTTTTCAGAAGACGTCACCATCGGTCGTGTTTATTCGCACCAAGGGTTATCAGCCGTTTCTGTTTGGTCGGGGGCAGGAAAAGGAGCTGTCTTCAGGAACGGGTTTCGTTTGGGATCGTCAGGGACATATCGTCACAAACCTGCACGTAGTGGAGGAGGCACTTCGCAGCAGCAGTACGGCTTTGGAGGTGCAGTTTGCAGACAAAAGCGTCGCGGATGCCGTGTTTGTCGGCGGCGTTCGAGAGCACGATATTGCAATATTGAAAGTTAACGTAGCCGCAAGTTTGCTGCTGCCTATTCCTTTGGGAACATCCGACGATCTGCAGGTTGGTCAGCTTGTTCTGGCGATCGGCAGTCCATTTGGGTTTGACCAAACATTGTCGACGGGCGTCATCGGCGGGCTTAATCGCAGCGTTGCCGCAGAAGGCGGTTCTGGTTTGTTGGCGGGACTGATTCAGACGGACGCGGCCATCAATCCAGGTAATTCGGGCGGTCCGCTGCTGGACAGTTCCGGACGGATGATTGGCGTGAACACAGCGATTGTGTCTCCCACAGGAGCGTATTCCGGACTGGGTTTCGCCGTTTCGGTTTCCAGTGTGGTTGCTGCTGTGGAAACCGTGCTTGTTGAATCGATCGGTAACCCGCGTCCTGTTCTTGGGATCACCGTTTGGTCTCCCGAACAGACGGCAAAGCTAGGTTTGCGAGCCGAGATTATTAGCCGAGGACTGTTCATCAAGCAGATCGATCCCGGCGGACCAGCCTTCAAAACGGCTCTTCGCCCGACTCAGCAGCGCGGCTTCCAGATCATCCTGGGCGACCAGATTGTTTCCGTTGATGGTGAGCAGGTGCGAACTCTACCAGAACTGCAGGCAGCGTTGGCTCTACGAAAACCAGGTGACGTTGTTTCGCTGGAAATTATTCGCGGCGACCAGGGCGGCAAGGTTGAAGTCACGCTGGATGCTCAGAAGTTGATTTTCTGAGGCTTTGTCAGAGAGGCTTTTCGATGTTGCGTTGTCACAACAGCGCGATGCGCATTGAAAAAGCTCGACCCAATGACAAGGTCGAGCTCTCTGGATTTTTTCGCAGGCAAGGCCGTTTGCGTTCGCCCTGGTTCATAGTCGAAAACTAAGGGTCGATGATTTTAACGACTTCCAGTTTCAAAATTCCGGCAGGAATTTCGGCTTCGAATTTGTCGCCGACCTTCTTGTGCAGCATGGCCTGAGCCAGTGGGCTGGACGTAAGAATCTTCAGTATGTCGCCGTCGTAGTCTTCTTCGCCGGGGCCAACCAATTCGTACACTTCTTCCATGTT
>CALFSX010000200.1 GCA_937916515.1 uncultured Planctomycetaceae bacterium
TTGGTCAAGAACGCAATTACCGTCTGTCGTCCGAATCGCCAGCGGCCCAGCTGAAGGCCGATATGCCGATATCGCTCAGGGAATCGCTCAGGAACTCCGCGACCGGTTTCAGCTGACCGTTGAAGTTATCGAAACCGGCGGATCTCTGGAGAACCTACATCTTTTGCAGTCTCAGGAAGTTGATTTTGGCCTATATCAACCAGGCACGCTTTCCATTCTGGACGACGCAACTTCACAGACAGATCAGACGGCAGCAGCTGCATTTGTCAGCAATCTGTACCCGGAGTTTCTATTGCCGATCGGCTCCATCACACAGCCAGACAACGCCTTTGAAAGTGCCGGTTCCATGAAACTGGCGTGTAACGATCTGCTGTCGGGTGACTATGCCGTATCGCGATTGATGCTAAGACATCTTGGCATCGACATGGAAACTAAAAACCTGACGTGCGTTGACTATGCAGACATCGCAGCACGCCTGCAGGACAAATCAATTGACGTCAGTATCGTTTGCTGTGGCGTTGACGCACCAATTTTGAAAACGCTGTTTACAAAGCAGGTGGCACGCCCCTTGCCGATTCCAGCACTGGACGCGTTTGCTCGACGAAATCCTTCGATGACGCGAGATGAAATACCGGCTGGCTATTTTCAGGCGGTCCCGCCAATTCCGTCGCACAACTATTCAACGGTCACGTTGCAGGCCCAGTTGCTGGCCACTCCAAATGCTTCGGTACGACTTGTTGAAGAAGTAACTCGAATCGTGTCCGACAGAAGATTTCAGCTGCGTCACTCTCTAACCGGGCTGTTTGCGGGCGGAATCGAGTATGCCACAGATCGTCCTGAATTTCAGATGCACTCCGGAGCTTCACACGTTTTCTATCCGGAATTAAAGCCATTGCTGAACCCTGACTTTGTGGAAGGCACAGAAGGCATCCGATCATTTGTCGTCTCACTAATCGCCGCAATCTGGCTGCTGCAACGCTGGTGGAACCAACAAAAGATTCGGGGACAGGAACATAAGCTCGATCGCTACATCAAGGCACTGCTGAAGCTAGAACGCGACCAGATGGATGTGGATGGCGAAGGCAGCACCGATGAATCTTCCGTTCTTCAGAAGTTGCTGGATGAAGTGACGATTCTGCGTCAGGAAGCTTTGGCAGAATTCACGGCTCACGAATTAAACGAAGATCGCGCGGTGGATTGCTTCATTCAAATGTGCCACGCACTAAGCGACAAGATCAACTCAAAACTGATTCGCAATTGTCTGCTACTGACGAAACGTCAATAAACACTGTGTTTTTCAGAAAATTCACCTACGCGCCCTCAAAATTCAGGAACCGCCAGAAAGATTGTTGAAGTGGCGGACGCTGTGGAATGGAAACCCGTTCGACACGTGGGTAGACTCAGCCAGTTCAAAAAGGGGGCGGCAAGAACAACGAAAAACGACTTTTGGCGAGTTTTTCGACGAACTGCGGCCTTCTTTCTTTCAGCGGGTTCGGCAATCAATTTGAGTTCCCGCTCCCAATTTGCAACCGATGCACGCACTGTGCGAGCATCATTTAGAGCATGACTCTAAAGCGATCAGGCGATCTTATAACGCAGGAGACTCCTTGGATGAGTGAAGGCGAAACAAATGCCCCAAACGCAAAGCGTTTGTTGTGGGCTGGGTTCATGGCGATTCTGGCTGCCGGCGTAGGCTACTCGGTGCGTGGCGGAATTCTTGGTCAATGGGCCAACGAGTTCGGCTTCACGATGACCGATCTTGGCACGATTACAGGGGGCGGCCTAACCGGGTTTGGTGTCGTAATTATTCTGAGCTCGCTGATTGCGGATAAAGTTGGCTACGGCAAACTTCTGATTGCAGCTTTTATCCTGCATCTGGTTTCGGCCGGACTAACGCTTGCAGCTCCGGCGGCATTTGCAGCGGGTGGAAAAGCAGCGGCTTACAGCTGCCTCTTCTGGGGAATGTTCATTTTTGCTGTTGGCAACGGACTTTGCGAAGCTGTCGTCAATCCGCTGACGGCAACCCTGTTCCCAAAGAACAAGACTCACTACCTGAACATTCTGCACGCCGGCTGGCCAGCTGGTCTGGTTGCAGGCAGCGTGGCGTCTGCCTTCATGTCGGCCAAACTGGATGACGCTGGCAATGTCCTTACAGCAGCAGTCGACTGGAAAATTCAGATGTCTCTGTTTCTGATTCCCGTTGTTGCCTATGGCTTGTTGTTGATGGGACAGAAGTTTCCGAAATCGGAAGCCGCAGATGCTGGAGTCAGCCTGGGACAAATGGTCAGCACAGTATTTGCTCCACTAATGCTGTTTCTGCTTGTCATCCAGGCAATGGTTGGATACGTCGAACTTGGAACGGACTCATGGATCGCCAAGATCACCGGATCAATCATGGCCGACCCACAGAAGGGTTTAATGCTCTTCGCATACACATCCATGTTGATGTTTGTACTGCGATTCTTCGCCGGACCAATTGTTCACCGTATCTCGCCTCTGGGCCTGCTGTTGGTGAGTGCCATTCTTGGTGCAACCGGCCTGACATTGCTGGGTGGAGCAACCACCGTGACAGCCTGTATTGTCGCAGCCACGGTTTACGCGCTGGGCAAGACTTTTCTGTGGCCGACAATGTTGGCCGTTGTGTCAGAACAGTTCCCCAAGGGTGGCGCCGTTGCCATCGGAATCCTGGGCGGCGTCGGCATGCTGTCTGCCGGACTTCTGGGAGGCCCGGCCATCGGATTCCAGCAGGACTACAATGCCTCAGCGAAGCTAAGCGAAAACAAAGAGACCTACGAACGCTACAACGCTGGCGAAGAAAGCAGCTTTTTTGGATTCAAAACGGTTGGTCTTGACGGTGCAAAGGTTGGAATTCTGGAAGACCAGGGCAAAGAACTTGCTCGAGTTGCCAAGCTGCTTGAAGAATCCAAGACAGAAGACCCAAACCACGCCGCTCTGTCCGCATGGTGGGAAGATGCTGAGAAATCAGCCGAATCTGACGGCCCAATCGTCAAGAACGCAGGCATCTATGGCGGACAGCAGGCTTTAAAGCTGACGGCCTATGTTCCAGCAACAATGGCGATTTGCTACTTGATTTTGATTTTGATGTTCAAAGCCAAGGGCGGTTACAAGCCCGTCAGCGTTGAAGGAGAGAGTGCTCACTAAGTAGCGAAGCACTCACGCTCTTTCAATTTTCATTCTCACGACATGAAGCTCGGTACCATTTGGTGCCGAGCTTTATGTTTTTTCTGCCCAACATATTGCCCGAAAACCAACGACGTTTCAGAAGTTTCGCCTGACAGGCTGCCGCAAAGAAGCGTCAATCAATTAAGAAAATGCATCACTCGCGAAGCTTCAGATTTTCGCCGAACGAATGCACCGCACAATTTCAGCGGTAACGTGCAACTGCATTCCGCCCGGCAAATCTTCTTTTGAATCATGAGCAGCACAAACGGCAGCAGCCATTCTATCGTAGTGATTGAACGTCATCTTTTGTCGAGGCCACGTCTGCTGAAGCCAGAGCAACGATAAGGTATGCCGCACGACTTCTAACGGCCACTTTGCAAGGCTGGTGCGATTCAGGCGACAGGAATCGGCTTGTGATTCCAACACAACTTCCGACAGGATGTGTGCCGCTAAAGCATCCATCGTATCAAGAGCCTGCTGAGCCTGTTCGGCCAGCGATATCAGATTGCGGTCAACCGCAGAATTGAAATCAGCCTTCAGCAGAGGAAGCAACTGCTGACGCACACGATTGCGAGTGAACTTCAAGTCGCCATTACTTTGGTCAGTATGATACGGCACTCCAAAGGTCAACAGGTAGTCATCAATCTCACAACGCGACACATTCAGCAATGGGCGAATCAACCTGACACCATCACATAGTTTTCTGGATGCCTGCATACCGCGCAGACCACGCAGTCCGGTTCCTCGAACGATATTGTGCAGAACAGTTTCCACCTGATCGGCGGCATGGTGAGCCGTAACCACGGAAGGAAACGAAAATCGACTGGCCGTCTCCTCAAGAAACTTATAGCGAGTCGTGCGTGCGGCTTCTTCCAAAGACCGTCCACCAACTTGCTCCAAACTGCCCGGCTGAATCCGCAGCACTTCACAGCGAACACCCAGATCAGCAGCGAACTCGCGAACCATATGTTCATCGCCATCGCTTTCAGCACCGCGCAGACCGTGATTAATGTGAGCAACCGCAATTCGTGAAAGCGTTTCATGACCGCTCCACAAACAAACTGTGGCATGTAACAAAGCCATGCTGTCTGCACCGCCAGACACGGCCAGCAAGGCTCCGTCAGTGGCGTGCTGAGCAACTTGCTGATAGCCGTTTTTGACAGACGTTGTGAAAGCGTGGAAGGAATTTGCCAAGGTCATTAACTTCGAAAAGCCCCGATTGGGCGATCAATTTAGACTTCATGCCGCAGCCGACTTGTACACGGAATTAATGCCTGCTGATCGACGAAGTTGCGTTTCTGAATGGTCGCTGAATAGCCTGAGAAGTTGTCTTAAAAAGATTGTTGTTTCGGGGTCCCAGCACTTTTTGATGGTGGTTTTCCACAGCGATGAAGCCTGGTTGAACTTGAAATCCCAAACTCTGCCAAGGCGTCCCCTAGGGGACTGGAGGGCTGAATTGCCCAGAATAAACAAAATCCGGTGCCGCGAACCATCTTTCGGGCAGCTGATTGGGGCTGCCCGGTTGACCGGTCGTTTGGCTTTGGTAGCATTGGGCGGTTGCCAACTTAGCAGAAATTTAACTGCCAAAGTGGCTGGATGCTTGATCACAAGGTCTTCGGATCCTGCTGAAAACTCAGAAAGAAAAGATTTAACATTCTCGGCCGTTTCTACGAGTTTGCGACCATTTTCGACTGCCTGCATTGCCAATTGTACAAATGACTCTGTCCGTCCTCGCATTTATGATTCTGGCTTCACTTCTGTGGAGTCACCGAACAGGCTTTCGTGATTCACATTCGCAAACATTTGGCGAATTGTGTTCCCGCATGATTGCTCTGGTATCGCCGCATTGCCTGAATATTAAGGGCAATGCGGAAACGCAGGAATTCAGAACACCACTCGCCTTCAGTAAAAGCGGTTTCTGCCGCGCGTTTACTGATGATCGAGAGTTACATGGCCTAGGTATTCCTATGTTCGACTTGTGGAGTTGCCGCCCTGTCCTTCACTTTGCCACGTTCTACGGCAAAGCGTAAGTTTCCTCTCTGTTTTTTGAAAGTCACCGCTTCCTGGTGACTGGCGGGAGCCGTCTTAGAAAATAGGACGTTTCCATGGAATATGCAATCGGCGGAGTCATCGGACTCGTCGTGGGGCTTTTGATAGATCGACTGTACAAAGCGGGCGCGTACAAAACGCGAACTCAGCTTCTTGAACAGGCGGAAATCGATGCTCAAAACTATCGTAAAGATCAGGAACTGGCGTTAAAGGAAGATCTCCTGAAACGCCGCGAAAAGCTGGAACAGAAACTGGATGAAGCCAAAGATGCTTTGCGAACTCGAGAACGCGAAGTTGACCAACGCGAAATTCACCTGAAAGAACTGAACAGCGACTTCCGCAAGAAGGAGCAGATGCTGCAAACGACGCAGCAAAAACTCAGCGAACGCGCCAAAGCCATGGACGCTCGTCAGAAAGAACTGACGCGTGTCTTAAACGAAGAACAGGAACAGCTTTACAAGATCAGCGAACTGAATCGTGATTCCGCCAAAGCACTGCTGCTGAAGCGTCTGGAAACAGAACTCAGCGACGAAGTCGGCGCTTTGATTATGAAGCACGAATCCGAAGTTAAAACGAACTGTGACCAGCAGGCTCGCGAAATCATCGGCATGGCCGTTCAGCGTTACGCGTCTGCCCACACGTCCGAAATTGCCGTTTCAACGGTAGACATTCCCAGCGACGAAATGAAGGGCCGAATCATCGGTCGTGAAGGTCGCAATATTCGTGCGTTCGAAAAAGAAACCGGCGTTGACGTGATTGTTGACGACACGCCAGGCGTTGTCATCATTTCGGCATTCGACAGTGTTCGTAGAGAAATCGGTAAAATTTCTTTGGCGAAACTGATTCAGGACGGCCGAATCCACCCGACTCGTATTGAAGAAATCGTTGCCGAAACTCAGCGGGAAATGGATGAACACATTCGTAAGCTGGGAATCGAAGCCTGCGAAGAAGCCGGAATTCGAGGACTACACGAAAAGGTGATCTACCTGATGGGACGCCTGCACTTCCGAGTCAGTTACAGTCAGAATGTGCGTCAGCATTCAATCGAAGTAGCTCATTTAACCGGACTGCTGGCCGAACAACTAGGCTTGGACGCAACTCTGGCACGCCGTTGCGGATTCCTGCACGATATCGGCAAGGCGGCCGACCACGAAATGGAAGGCGGCCACCCTGCTGTCGGAGCAGAATTGCTGAAGCGATACGGTGAAGGTGAAGAGGTTGTTCACGCAGCAGCCGGACACCATGATGATATTCGCCCGGAACACATCTACACAGTACTTGTGGCCGCCGCCGACGCCATCTCCGCTGCTCGACCAGGAGCTCGACGCGAAACCCTGGAAAAGTATGTGCGACGTCTGGAAGAACTTGAAGGTCTGGCCTGCGGTTTTCCAGGCGTGGAACAGGCATTCGCCGTTCAGGCGGGACGTGAGATTCGCATCATCGTGGATTCCAATCAGATCAATGATCGTCAGGCTCGCAAAATGACCCGCGATATTGCGACAGCCATTGAACAATCATTGACCTATCCCGGCGAAATCAAAGTCACCGTCCTACGGGAGACTCGCACAATTGAATACGCCAAATAGATGTTAATCAGCCGCTGATTTTCGAACACAACCGTAAAAACACGAGCCGCATTCATGTCTTCATTTGTTGTTGTCGCTATCGGAATCTCAATTGTTCTGGGCCTGATCATTGGGCTCAGAATCAACGCGTTCATTGCTTTGATTGTGGCAGCACTGGCTGTCAGCTTTCTGGCTGCCGATCCCGTACCAGAAGACGGTGCGGAACCAGTGCCAGTTTCATTGAAGACGAAACTAAGTCGCGTGTCAGAGGAATTCGGTATTTCGGCGGGGAAGATCGGGCTTGTCATTGGCTTTGCTGCGGTTATCGGCGAAGCCATGATGAGAAGTGGAGCGGCTGACAGAATCGTGATGGCGTTTCTAAGCGTGCTGGGTGTTCGACGAGCACCATGGGCACTTATGAGCAGCGGGTTTGTGTTGTCAGTTCCTGTATTCTTCGACACAGTGTTCTATCTTCTTGTTCCGCTGGCGCGTTCGTTATACGCCACAACCAAAAAGAACTTCCTGCTGTATGTGCTGGCAATCTCAGCCGGTGGAGCCATCACTCATACACTTGTTCCGCCAACTCCCGGACCGCTGTTTATGGCCGACAGGCTTGGTGTTCCTATTGGACTTATGATCGTGGTTGGAGGCCTTGTCGCGCTGCCCGCCGCGATTGCCGGCATTCTGTTTTCCACGATGCTGGACAAGCTGGTGAAGATTGAATCGCTGGAAGACAAAGACGAAACCACGGGCGGTATTGCACGAGATCTGGAAAATACAGAACCAACAGAACTCAGCTCCCCCGTTCCATTGTGGGAAGCTCTTCTGCCCGTGGTCCTGCCAGTGCTGCTGATTTCCGGCGATACACTGGTTGATACTCTACAGGTAAAGGAAGTCACCGCTGAAGTCGTCAGCATCGAAGGCGACGTCATTGTCGCATCAACTTCGGACATCGCAAAAATTCAGCTGCCTTCATCTGATTTCGCGGCCGTACCGACCGTTGGGGAATCAATTCAGATTACCCCGCTTCCGAAAAATCCAGAAGGCGTGGTCACTGCAACTGTGTATGCCCCGAACTCATTCAACAACGCCAAACCGTACACTCAGGTTGCAGGTAACCCGGCACTGGCGTTGCTGCTGTCGATGACTTTGGCACTCATTACGTGGGTTCGCTGGAAAATGCCCGGTGGCAAGGAATTTTCAGCAGCCGTCGAAAACGCATTGTTGAGCGGCGGACTGGTAATTCTGATCACTGCCGCTGGCGGCGCATTTGGATCGATGCTGAAAGTCACAAACATCGCAACAGACATTAAAGGATTGTTCGAAGGCAGCAATGCGGTGGGGTTAACAACCCTGTTTCTGGCATTTGGCATGGCTGCCTTGCTGAAAGTTGCTCAGGGTTCCAGCACCACTGCGATGATCACCGTCTCTGGAATGATGGCCTCGTTCGGGCTAACAGAAGCGGAACTCGGGTTCAACCTTGTCTATATCTGCACGGCGATCGGAGCGGGTTCTTTGATTGGATCGTGGATGAATGACAGCGGTTTTTGGATCGTCGCCAAAATGAGCGGCCTTAGCGAAACCGAAGCACTTAAGACGTGGACACCACTGTTGATTGTGTTGGGCACCGTAAGTCTGATGATGACGATTTTCCTTTCCTATGTGCTTCCGCTGACAGCTTAGACATAGACTTGCGCCAATTGCGTAACGTCAAACGATTCGGCACTTCACCAAAACCGGGATCGTCCCAACAATTCTGTGATTTCCCAATCACATCAATCTGCCCATCCTTCACGAGTCACGAGTTCAAAGAATGTCCCGTTCCAACGCTGATGCAACCGAATCGCGGAGTCAATGCTATCGGGACCTGTTGGGATACCTTAACTTCTCAGACGGGTCGCCGGGGCTCCGATTTCGTTCGTGTCTTAACCAACTGTTCGACTATCCGGATCTACCCGGCAACTTTGGCGATCTGAAGCTTCATCTACAGGATAAACTTCAGGAACTCAACCAATCAGGCGAAGCAGCCTTCACGGAAGTCAAACAGGCCGAAACAGGCCTACAAAAGACATTTGAAGTATTGCTTCCCGCTTACTTCAAACATCACGAAGATCTGCTGTTCCACCTGGAAGCCGATCGACTGTTTCAACCATTCTTCCTGGCCAGAATCTTCGAAGCAACATTGGCGGCAGGTTCATACAAAGGCTGGAACAACGACTCCGCACTAACCAACGACGCTCTGAAACGCATCAACGACTACGTTGGATATCGCCCTGTAGCAATTCTGGAAAACAACCGCCGAATGGCGGTATACGACCACGAACGGTTCTGTGCCCTGCCCTTGTATTTTCAGGGAGTGGGCGTCGCCGCTGGTCCGTATCGTCAACTCATTGAGGGCACTCTGGAATTTATCCGTCAGCTGCCGGATGAGATGACAGCACCAGCTCACTTCAACCTGGATCATCTGGATGAACTGTGCCTGGACATTCGCGCCCACGATCACCTGCACCCCGTTAACAAACGTACAAACTACATGTTTGGAGAATGGGATCCGGAAGTCATCGACACAAAGGGATTCTATCGCAGGTTTGTGATTCGCGGCATCATTTTGGAATCGATGCAACACTGGATCGCATCCACAAATAACGGGCCAATAGAAGAACGCCTGTTCGACGCATCCGCCGTACTTGCCGGCACAATCCTGATGGCGTCCGCGATCAGTGGCTCAGGACCAGAAACCTATGATTCTTCCGTTTCGTTAACGTCCTTACTGCCAGTCGTAGCACGCCAGCGCGACAACTTTTATCAGTCGTTACTGGAAACAAGTTCTGGCGAACGCCGAAAACGCCTGATGGCCAGCGCCAAAGAATCGCGACAGCCATTCGGGCATGTGCGCCATCAGCTCAACATGTATTTGTCTCAATACGGGGCCAACCAGGTACAACACCGACACCTCGCATCGTTCTTTGCATCACTAGGATTTGAAGAAGCGGCTTCTGAAGAAGCTTCCGTCATCCCTTGTACTTCGGCTCGGTTTGAATCGGAGCTGCATTCTCGCTTGATGCTGATCCACAAGTCTGTCCGCAAAGGAGACCTGACAAACGTTCAACAGCTGCATTCAGAATGCCTGACACTGCTGAAGAATGGTATCCACTGTGGAGCGATCGTGGACCCGTGGAACATTCTGGGATTTCAGGGAATGTTTCCGCTGTTTATTGCAAGAGAAGACGCCATTCCGGACAACCGAGTGGAAGTTCTGATGGAAATCGTAGAACAGCTGTTTGATGCTTCATCTGCGATCATGGCTGAAGCGGCAGCATCCGGACAACAGGCCATCCACCGTTCTGTCGAAGCCAACTTTACCGCGCTGGCCGAAGAATGGGACACTTATGCAACATCAACAGTGACGGACCTGCCTGCCGTGCGAGGCGACGAGTCACTTAAAGCGGCTCAACATGTCGCTAGAGCATTATCGGAATGGCGAACAGCCGGAGAATCAGCTGGAGACATTTCGTTTTGGCGCGAACACGTGAACCACTTCGAATCGCCTCGCAGTTTTGCTCAGGTTGTACACGCACTACTGGAACGCAAGGACGAAGTCGCCGCTCTGGGCCTGCTGATGCAATGGCTAAGCCTTGCAGAAGAAATGGGGCTTGAATCCGGCAACCACTCTATGCACAGCCTGCTGCATAGTTTTCTAAAGACGATTACGCAGCACAAAGACGCACAACATCAATGGAACATGATGCGGCGTCTGTTTTCGTTTCTGGAATCAAATGCCGGAGTATTCTGGGAAGTGCCCTCACTGCTGGAATTCGTTGACCGACATCGCAAGTCCGAAGCAAACGAAACCGACAAGCCCGAAGAAAGCCTTGACCTTGACCGCCTGTTCGATGACGACGAAGAAGACGAGTCCAGCATCTTTCAGGCAGCCTACGACAACGTGGTGTTTCGAGACAGCGCGGACGATGGCAACGACGGCGACACAGTTGATGAAGGCTACGGACCAGGCACAACCGAATTTGAACTGATCTATCGCCAGCTGGAACCACGTCTGAAATTCCTGCACACGGTTGGATCGTTGTGGAGCAGCGCGGCAATCTCGCTATCAAAGCAACTGGATGGAAATACAAGACAGGACCCCGAACAACAATCACATATTCGAGAATGGCTGACCGCTATTCGCCGGTTCCTGAAGGAACTGGGTAACCTGGTCACTGAAGTTCGCGACTATGAGATTCAAACTTATTCAGCAGACCTGGATGCTAACATTGAATACGACATCCAGCTGCAGTCGCGTTTTCTGTTGATGCAAAATGCAATTTCAACAACTGTTGAATTTCTAATGGCAGAACGCATGCTGTGTTCTGTGCTGCTGGACGAAGGCAACCTGCCAGGTCAGGGACGCGAATTCGACAAGCAACTGGTGAAAATGTTGCGAGCTGTTCTCAGCAACGATGCCGCAACAGTCCGCAAAACCTTTCCCGAATTTACCGACAACCTGCGCCGCCGCCCGCTGCTTTACGTGCCATTCGAACACGGTGGCCAGCCAACAGGGATTCTGAAAGCACGAACGCTGCAGGCAATCATTCGTCTGCTGTTAAGCCAATTGCCACGTTTAGGTTTGTTGGAAGAAACGTTTCGTCTGTTGCAAACCGCCAACCGCATGGAAAGAAGTTCGCGGCCACTTGGGCAGGCGGTCACTGAGTTCGACCGCTTGTTCAGAATCGGCCTGGCGTGTTCTGTTGAAGCGATTCTGCATGCGTCCACTCGCTGGAAATCGGATACTCCACGACAACGTCGGAACATCTATCGTCGAATCCAAAGATTGCTCGATTCCTACAACGAACTTTGGGCAACACACAGCAGTTCCATGCGATTGTCGATTGTGGAGGAACTTCACGACGAAGATCGGGCCGCCACGGTCAAGGCGTTCATTGAAACGTACGGAGAAGACCTGTTCCATACTCGAATGCTGACCCTCGGTAATGCTCGAGCCATCGTCCACCATGGTGCGGAATCACTGCTGGATGAACTGGAGCAGAATCTTTCCATCGTTCAGGCCGTGCGTATTGTTGACGACGTGAATTCTGGCGTCATCGATCGAGACGAGGCCGCCGACATGATGGAGTTTGTGTATGAGTCGGTCGTTGACAACTTTGATCGTTTTCTGGAATACAACACAACCACCACGCATTCAGATTATGGCAATCGGCTGTATTGCCTGCTGGATTTCCTGCGGCTGGAATCGCTTTACGAACGATTCAACTGGAACAACGTTCCCTACCAAATTGCACACGAAGCCTGTGCGAGATTTGGAGCCGACGATCTGGCCGCAGAACTTGAAAGTGAATTGCGGGACGCCACCGCTGATGTCAGCGACTCGTTGGTAGCTGAACTTCGAGAACTGGAATCCGAATACGGCGTTCAATTGCCAACATTGCACGATCACATCAGCGAACGAATCGTGGGTAACCTGGCCGTCAATCGCATGACAGCGCGAGTTCGACGCTGCAGTCCGATGTTGAATAACGTGACCGAAGACGTCGCTCAGGAAAACTTTTCCGTACTACGGCGGGAAATCACCGAATACATGGACGGTCGCCTGGGATCGGGAATTGAGCCACCAGACTGGATGCAACAGTTAGCTCGCGAATTCGATCGAGCATACGACGAGAAAATCGGCCTGACTGCAGAACCGCCAGGCAACGGAGAATTTCAACGAGTCACTCAAAAAGACATCGACAAACAACTGGCAAGAATGGCGGGTGAGGACGCGTGATTGCTGCAATACGAAGCAGACAAATGTTTGTCCGCTATCTCGCGGATTCACTTTGTGCAGCTCAAAGCGACTCATTTTGTAGTATGCAAAATCACTGAAACTGCCCGCTGGGTACCGGCAGCAGGAATGCATGATTTTCATACATTGCGCGTGGCCCAGCTTCGCTGATAAGTGGTAAGGCAAACAGAATCAAGCTGTAAAGACCGAGCAAGGGAATCATGAATACCTTTGCGGGCCAGCGGACAAGTCGTGTCGCACGCTGCTCTTTGCGGATTCCCTGACCATAGACCCAGCCCATTAACAGGCGAGTCGGATAAATGATCAGGATAAATAGTGGCGTAAACAGCCAATAGGCGTCTGCTGGCGGAAGAACAACCTTTGACAGGTATAAGGGCACGGCCAGGCCGTAAAGCAAAATCGTGGCAATCGCCCAACGAATGGGAACGCGACAAATAATTTCTCGAACAAAGCGTACTTCAAAGATTGCCTTGAAACGCCCCGTGGCTGCCTGGTGACACTGCAGTAACGGCAACCATGCTGCAACAGGTATTAACAGAACCCCTCCCAACAATGACAGAATTGCAGTTGGCCCGGGATTTTGATGCGGTGATGTCGATGCGGCTCCAAGCAGTAAAGTGGGTAGCACCAACCAACACAATGCTCCAAGCCCTCCGTTAATCGCCACAGTAAAATGATGCCAGGGACGAAATACCGATAAGAGCCGATCGGTCCAAACGTTAACCGCAGAGACGTACTCACCGCTGCGAAGCCCGCCAATCAACCTTCGCAGATTTCTGACTGGTCGGATGAAGGATGCAAACGAACCACCGTTGGAAATCGCCAGAAGCAGATGCATGAACACAACAATCTGCAGTACCGACTTAACGCGATAAATTCTTCCCGGAGGAAGGCCCGACAACTGCCTCACGACATCCTGAGATTCAGCCAACGAAGACAGCATCATGATGGGTACAAGAAACAGAAACACCATAAAAGCAATGGTGCCAACGCGAGTTGAAACGGGCAGCAGCGGAAAACCGTCACGAAATCGCCCAGACCGTGCCACTCGAGACTCAGCATCCAGCATCATGCCTAACGAAACCAGGCTCAACACGGGAATGGAAGCCAACCCTGCCATCAACGGCAACAGAAACCCCAAACCAAGCAGTACCGATATCAGCCACCACAGACTTCGAAGTGGCCGACGGATTCCCGGAAATTCGCCGGGCCCAAGAGGCACATACTCCGCCAGCGCCTCCCCCCCTCGGACCAGCTCTATCTCATCACACGTGGCGGCGTACACAACGGCATCTTCGGTTTCGGTTTCAACTGAATTCATGAAATTTTTTCCCGCGTGGCCGACGATTCGCTGATGCATGTTCGGTCCGACCCCAATAAAATTAGGATTTAACGCCAGGGAATTAGCTAACATGTCGAATTATCAATTTGGAATCGTCGGCACATTGTGCGTAAACGGAGTATGCCGATCCAGCCGAATTCCTGCCAGTAGTCTTCAATGGTATTCCCTTCAACAAACCTGGTGCGTGCTATGAAGCCGGTTGCAATTCTTTTCTGCTGCTGTGTTATTGGCCTGCTGGCAATGGTCGTCATGAAGGCCGGAGAAGCAGACGCACCACTCGCAGTCCCTAAGCCATCCATCGAAACCCAACACATCGACGAATCCGTTTCCCGAGTGAACGAATGGCTGCGACAACGCTGGAGCAACGAAGAACTTGAACCAGCAGAAATGGCGGACGACTTAACAGTTTACCGACGCCTGTCGCTTGCACTTCATGGCACGGTGCCATCTTTGGAAGAAGTTGTTGCCTTCAATGCAGACTCTTCAGCAAACCGCATTGAGCGATGGCTGGCGATGATGTTGGAAGACGACCGATTTGCAGAGTATTTCGCGGATCGCCTGGAACGAGTTTTAACCGGTGTTGAAGAAGGCCAATTCCTGATTTTTCGTCGTGATCGACTACGTAGCTGGATGGCCGAACAACTCACGAACGATCGCCCATGGCCGGAAATCACAACTGACCTGATCGCAGCAGAAGGACTCTGGACCAGCAAACCTTCTTCCAATTTTATCACGGCGGCTTTTGTCGACGAGGAAGGAATTGACGAGAACGAACTTGCAGGTCGAACGGTACGAGCATTTCTGGGACAACGCATTGACTGTGCTCAATGCCACGATCACCCGTTTGACAACTGGAAACAGCAGGACTTTGAAGGACTCGCTGCCTTCTATGGGCAGGCTCGTGTCACTCCTGGCGGTGTGATTGATCGCAAAACAGCCGATGGCAAAGCGATCGAATATGAAATCGTAGATCCCGGAGCTGAAGAAGGACGCATCGTGCCCCCACGGTTTCCCTTTCACGAAGAATGGGATTCCCACGACGAGTCTCGGCGAGTGCGATTGGCAAAGTGGGTCGTTCACCCGGACAACAGACGCTATGAACGAGCAATCGCAAATCGTATCTGGGGCCTGATGTTCGGAAAAGCCTGGTACGATCCGGTTGATGACCTTGGGCATCCTGAGGAAGCAGATGCTGATCGAGACCTGTTGGATGTGCTTGGAAATGAGTTTCGAAACAATGGCGGTCGCCTGAAGTTTCTGATCCGGACGATTGCACTGTCCGATGCGTTTCGACTGAAGTCGGATGTCCCGTGGGCAGACGAAGATCGCTATGCTCGAATGACCAACGAATGGGCCGTCTTTCCGCTGGTACGGCTTCGTCCGGAGCAGATGATCGGTTCGATGTTTCAGGCTGGACGAGTAAGAACCATCGACAAAAACTCAACGCTTTTCATTCGATTCATGCGATTCATCAGTGAGAATGATTTTCTAAAAGAATATGGCGATGCAACCGACGACGAACTTCTGCAACAGTCTGGCACAATTCCACAGGCATTGTTACGAATGAACGGACGGTTCACGCGAGAGCTTACCGAAACAGGATTGTTTGGCGCAGCCGGGCAGTTAATGCGATATTCAGGTGACGACGAAGCACTGGTCCAGAACTGCTTCCTGGCCTGCCTGACGCGGTTGCCATCGCCTGAAGAACGGACCTATTTTGTAGACTTGTTTCAACAAATAGATCCTGCAATCGAAGAGACAGAATCCGATGCGCCAACCGTGCAAGCGGCCAACGACTCAAAGATTTCTCGCAGTCAGCAAGTGCGCGACCTGTATTGGATGTTGTTTAACAGTCCTGGTTTCTCATGGAACCACTGATCACACAGCAATGACTGAAATAATCGTGAAGCACAAGCACCTGAACTGACTTAAGTCTCCGCCCTGCTCTTTGATGAAGCTAACTGTTGGAACAAATCATGGCACCACAACACTCAACAATCGGCCGCCGTAGCGTTCTGCAAATGATGGCTGCATGCGGCTTGTCGATGTCGTTGGCACCGATGACAGCACAGGCCGCCAGCAAACGCAGATCGGAACGCCCTAAATCGCTGATCACGCTTTGGATGAACGGCGGAATGAGTCAACTGGAAACGTGGGACCCTCACCCCGGTACAACGATCGGTGGCGATGTAAGTGCCATCCCAAGCAGTGTCAAAGGACTTTCTTTGTCAGATTTCCTGCCGCAGATGGCAGAGCAAATGCACGAAGTTTGTCTGATTCGATCTCTGACGTCCCTTGAAGGAGATCATGCTCGAGGAGCGTCTTACGTCAAAACAGGTTATCGCCTGGAACCAACTCTGGTGTATCCATCATTAGGAGCAATCGCCGCTCATGAATTGCCTGATGCGAACGTCGAGATACCCCAGCATGTGTCACTTGGTGGCGACAACTTCTTCCCGCGCGGCGGGTACCTGGGAAATGAATGGGACGCCTTTCGCGTTCTGGATCCAGGCCGATCGGTCACAAATTTAAGATCAGGTGTCTCTGATACGCGAGCTCAGCAAAGAACAAATGGGCTCGACTTTCTGGGCCAGCAGTTCACAAAGGGCCGACCTTCGGCAGCAAAAGACACGCTGCATTCAGACACAATTCGCCGCGCATTGAAGATGATGTCCTCCGAACAGCTGAAAGCATTCGAACTGAATGACGAACCAGACATGGTGAAACGAGCGTACGGCGATTCCAGGTTTGGACGAGGCTGCCTTGTTGCTCGACGGCTTGTCGAAGTCGGCGTTAGAGCCGTGGAAGTATGTCTGAACGGTTTTGACACTCACGTCAACAATCATGACGGCCAGAAATCTCAGGTGGCCATGTTGGACCCGGCGTTCGCAACGTTGATTGCAGAGCTGCGGCAGCGAGACCTGCTGGACTCAACAATCGTCCTGTGCATCTCTGAATTCGGACGCACCCCGGAAATCAACCCCGCCGGTGGACGTGATCATCATCCGCATTGGTTTTCTTGCGCAATCGCCGGTGGCGGCTTTCAACAAGGTGTCGTGATTGGTGAAACACCGGCTGATATTGTTAAAGAAACAAAACCAAAGCCCGTTGACCCGATTACAATTCCTCAGCTTTATTCCACGATTATGCACGCGATGGGAATCGACTGGAACGAGGAATTCATTACTCCAATCGGACGACCAATTCGCTTCGGCGACGCCGCTCCCGTTGCTCGGTTACTCACAGGCAAGCTGGCGGAAACCGTTTCAGCATGATGGGCTGAATCTTCTGCACTATCGCTGTCAATGCAGACCATCTGACTTGCCAGCAAGATAAACATGGCCAATTGCGATTGCCGAGATTCATGTCTATCATTGTAAGCATGAATGAGCTGCTGCAAAAATTTGAAACACGAGTTGCAATCGTAGGCGTTGGGCTTATCGGCGGTTCAATCGCCGCTGCAATCCGCAAACGATTTCCAGAGTGCGATGTCATTGGAGTTGGTCGCAGCAGACAGCGGCTTCAGGCAGCACTGGACGCCGGAATTCTCACTGGCTGGGAAACATCGCTTTCTGCAGAAATGCTGCAGCGTCCTCTGCTTGTTGTCGTTTGCTTACCCGTGAACCTGATCGCTGATTCTGTTGCGGAGATTGCAGAAAAAGCAGGTCCAGAAACCGTAATCACGGATGCTGGCAGCGTAAAATCAGACATCTACACGCGGTTGTCCGGCAATAAAACAGCGTTGGCCAGGTTCGTCGGGGCTCACCCGATCGCTGGAGGCGAGCAAGGCGGCTTTGAGCATGCAGACGCCGAACTATTCGAAGATCGAGTTTGCGTTTTGGTACAAAACGACAACACCGAACAACCGGCAGCGTCGTCTATTGAAAGAGCAGCCAACTTCTGGAAGGCCATCGGTTGCCGAATTTCCAGAATGACAGCCGAGGAACACGATCGCGTGCTGGCGCTTACCAGTCATCTGCCACACGTGATGGCCGCTGTGACGACATCGGTGGTGGGCGTCAACAATCTGCCGATGACTGGATCAGGTTTTCGGGACACGACTCGAATTGCGTCCGGTGATGCTGCACTTTGGAAAGAGATCCTTCTGGGAAATCCCACTCAGGTTATCAGCGCCATCGATTCAGCCAGCGCCCTATTGGCTGACTATAAGCGTGGCTTGGAAAATCGCGACGGACAGTTGATTGAAGATTTACTGAGGGATGCGTCAAAGTGTCGAGGCAAATTGACGTAACAACAGGCACAACCTGAAATTCTTCAGAAACACTTCGCCAACGCATGGTGTTGATAGACGACAACTTGCCATCGATTCCCTGATTCCACTGCGCCTGATTTCCAATGAAACCTGGATGCTGTGCAAGGTAACAATCAGCGGGCAATGTGCTTCACAAATCGTCTGACGTTTCAGCTTTTGAAAATCTCTAAACTACAGGATGCCACGCTGACTTGTCGCCGCGACGTACGCTTTTCGGCCTGCTATGCATGTTTGCCGCGGGCCAGAACAGAACCGCCTACATCTTTTCATAAGTTGCACTAG
>CALFSX010000201.1 GCA_937916515.1 uncultured Planctomycetaceae bacterium
GGTGAGTGTGGCACGTGGTGAGTGTGGCACGTGGTGAGTGTGGCACGTGGTGAGTATGGCACGTGGTGAGTATGGCAGGCGTTGAGTGCCGTGCTGTTATTGGTGTTGAGCGGCTTCGATTTGGTCTGTGAGCCACTTGCGAGTTTGGCAGTATAAGTGTTCTGCCAGCGATTCGTTGGTGTTTCCAAGCGAAACGTAGCCTCGTTCGCCGACCGGTAAAAGTTTTTCTGAAGAATGTTGAGCCAGAAGTACGACGGCTTCAAAACGTTGATCGGCCAGTTCCATTGACTCGTCTTGATTGTCCGATGATTCTTTCGCAGTAACGGCCAAAGGTCCTCCATCAGTGGCCGCCAGAGCGGGCTCGTGCAGTCGGCGAGATGCTCGCGGAATGACTCGATTCAGCATGCCGACGGTCGGTGTGCGGGTTCCCAGTCGAACGGGAACCTGTTCTGAAAGCAGTTGCTTCGCCAGCGAATAGTCTTCCTGAGCAACAGAAATTCGTAGTTCTCGTTGCTGCTGGCTGTCGACAACCAGCAAGTCGTCACCTTCATGAATGTAGGTGTTCGAAAGGGTGTCCAGGTTTCGAGCGATCACTGTACCGCTGGTTGCGGCTCGAACTTCCAGAGCCGCCAGTTGTTCGTCCGTTTCCCGAAGTCGATCGTTTAATGATTCCAGATTGTTCTTAGCGACCACTGCAGCGCCGGCGTCGTGTTCTTTCATGGCAATCTGGTGTCGGATCTGTTCCTGTTTGATTTCCAGCAGCAGGTCCGCATGCTTTACGGAAACTTCGTCGTTTCGTAAGGTCAGCAGCAGGTCACCGGCTGCGACGGTGTCTCCGTTTTCTACGAAGACCTGGTCGATGAAACCGCTTACGTTCGAGCGAACTCGACAGCCTTCCGGCAACGTGACGACTCCCGGAGCCGTTGTGGAAAACGGTACCGGCAGGCCAAACATGGTTCCACCCACTACGGCCAGAAAGGCCGTCAAAGCGATTGCTCCTCGACCCAGCCGCGCGGGGTTGTTTTGAAACAGGTTGACGACCAGTTTTCCCAGCTTGAACAATGGCATACCAAACCAGGCAACGATGCCAGCGGCAACCAGCACCAGTCCAGCGCCATGAAAAAGTACAGAACCGGCAATCAGCAGCGTGGCAGAAATCAGAAGTCGCCAGAACATCGCGGCCAGTCCGTATATTCTTAGAATCCAGACATTGCGACCAGTGACTGCGGGCGCCGATTTTCGAAGTCCCAGAAACAGACGTCCTGCAAGGTTTTGAATGGCTTCAGCGGATTGTGTGGCTAAATTGGGAATCTGCAGCAGGTCGGCCATGATGTAGTAACCGTCGAACTTCATCAGTGGATTTGCGTTGAACAGCAGCGTCGACAGACTGGCCATCACGATGATGTTGTGCAGCAGGTGAGACATCACCAGCGAGTCAGCCTGGCCCCACGTGAAGACGGCCACAGACGCCAGAATGAGTTCCACGTACATTCCCGCCGCTGCCGTGTGAATCCGTTGCCAACGAGACGGAAACGACCAGCAACTGGTCACGTCGACATAGGCTAACGGAGCGAAGAATGCCAGAATGACTCCGGTTTCGCGAACGCTGCCGCCGTATCGCTGACAGACAAGTCCGTGTGCGAGTTCGTGAATTCCTTTTAACAGAATCCACGCCACCAGCAGCCATAGCCAGTTGTCTGTGGCAAACACATTGGAAGAAGCCGCTTCAAATCGGTCCCAGTCGGCCGCCAGTCGCAGACCGGCAGCGACCATTAAGCAAACGCCAAGCAGCGTGCAGACGGGCGAAAACAGCCAGCCCAGCACCGGTTGCAGGGCCTTCAGCAGGTTGTCCGGGCGACCGAAGGGAATGCGGATCCAGAACGGATTTAGCTTCTGCA
This sequence comes from uncultured Planctomycetaceae bacterium, assembly GCA_937916515.1. GTDB lineage: Bacteria > Planctomycetota > Planctomycetia > Planctomycetales > Planctomycetaceae > Fuerstiella. The sequence goes on from CALFSX010000201.1 coordinate 1,899, forward strand.
ACGCTTGAGCCGCGTTGGGGGGAGCTTCGACTTTTGTGTTGGCGGCCGGATCGTCATCTGCAAAGACGGCGATGTTGTGTTCCAGCAGCCATGTGTACATGGACATGGCCTGAGGTTCGGCAAAAGCGGATGCTCCCAGAGCTCGCGCGGTGAGCGCCAGAGCTTCACAGAACGACGTGGTTCCATCCAGCAGTGATACGAAAACGTATTCCGCAAACCCGATACGATAGAACTGCGACTTCGACGGCACTTCAATGTGATAGTAGGTTTCTTCGCCGTACAGCTGTGGCGCAAGTACGACTTCTTCGCACAGTCGTAGTCTTGTGCGAGTAAGATCGACGGTTGAGGCGTCTGGTGCAGCATTCAGAGCGTATTGCATCGGCTACCACCCCAGCCAGCCGGTAACGTGAGCCACCGGTTTGTGGAACAGGTTCCAGCCAAGTGCTCGATGTCCGGTCGAGATTTTGGCAGCCCCCTTCATTCCGGGACGCAGCAGTTGTTCTGAATTATCAAGTTCCGCTTCGGCAATAAACACGTTCTCGTGGTCTCGAAGTTCCGCTTTGGGGTGAATTCGCAATACGGTTGCGGCCACAATTTGTGATGGCATGGCATCCAGCTGAACGCTTAGATTCATGCCTTCCTGAACGTGGCGAATGTCTTCTTCTGGAATTGCGACTTCGATGACCAGTCGGTCCAGCGGAGCGATTTCGAACAAAGACTGCCCGGTCTCCAGAGGCACGCCTTCTGTGTCTTTAAGATCGCCGGAAACAACGATCCCTGAAATCGGGCTGCGAATATCCAGTTCGTTATCTCGATTGGAAAGCATTGCCGATCGGTTACGCAGTCGGTCGATTTCGTGGCGAGCGATCGCGGCGTCGCCAAATTCCTGTTCGGATAAGTAAGCGTTGTGTTCTTTGGTGGCTTTCCCAAGGTCGGCCTTAATTCCCGCCTGTTCCCAATGCAGTTCGCGACCGTCCAGACGAGCCAGAATCTGGCCAGCTTCGACAACATCGCCCGGATGAACAAGGCATTCATCCAACGGTGCATCAAATGGAGCGGCTACATACCGGCGAGATACCGGTTGAAGTTCTGAATCGCAGGTTACTCTGTAATCCACAGGTATCAACATCGCCGCTGTGATGATACCCGCAATGATACCAGCGGTGAGTGCCTTCTGGCCTGACGCCGCTTTACGAAGTCGCGACGTCCAGTTGCTGATTTTTCCCGTGGTGGTTCGATGAACGACGTGTACTGCCGTACCAATGGAACGTGTTCCGGCGTGCAGAAAACGCAGTCCGTCTTCCGCCAGTCGGCGAGCACTGGTTACGTCATCTGCCGACAGTGGTTGAGTCGATACTTGTGTGCCGAAGGATGCAATGACGCAGCCAACGACGTCGCCAGCTTCGTTTCTCAGGGGGCAGGCCACCACGGATGTGACTTTGTTTTCTTCAGCGAAATGTTTATGAGACAGCAAAGCATGTCTGTTGGAATCTTCAACGGCGGGCCAGATCGACGCAGCAGATCGTGCAATCGATTCCTGCATGACGGCTTCAGCAATCTTTGTTGCCTCCGAAAAACGATCAACCTCGGGAGTTCCGGAAACTGCCGCCAGTTGACACTTCAGACTTTGATGTCGGCACGCTCCAAACAGTACCTGCGATGCCTGCAGATGCTGTTTAAGTTGATCTACCAGGCACTGCCCGGCGGCTTTGCGACTTTCGCTGGAAAGTACCAGGCTGGTCAATTCCACAAGGGCGGCCACATGTCGTGAATCATCGCTTGCCTGAATGGATTTTCGGCCTGCCAGCCATTCGCTCAGGCGTGAGGCTGCCAGCTCAAGGGCTGTTGTTTTCTGAAACTGTACGGCTGCGGCGTTTGGTGCGCCGTTTGGTACGGCGAAGGTGACCACAAGACATTGCCCGTCGGCTCCTGCAACGGGAGTTGCCACGGCGCAAGCGGAATTGTCCGGCAGCATCTGTACCGCCAGTATTTGTTTCAAGCTGGCGACGTTGGCCAATGTCTGCAACGAATGACTTAGGGCCTGCGGCGTTTCTGTGGCGGAATGATTAAGCTGACGCAGTTTTGCCGATTCACCGATGCGATCGCCCGCAGGTTGAAACCAACCAACATATTGACAGCCCACAGACTGAACCAGCGCTGCTGCGACAAGAGCCTGTGCCCGTTCAAATGTTGCCGGTTGTTTAACTGCGTTTGCCAGCTTTGCCAGATAGTCGGCAGCAACGGCGTCGTAATGTGTGCGGGTTTCTTTAGCTCGTGTCGCAACCGGAACGGCGGCAATGATGTCTTCGATGCGTGCAGTGGCTGAGCTTTTGGTTTTCGGCTTCAGTTCTGGCGAACGCAATTGGCAGGCATCCTGTCCGTCGGGCTGGGATGCGGAGGAAGCATCAATACCCGGATTTTGCCCAATTGGTTTCATTTTGTTCGATTCGCAATTTGTTCTGACGGAGCGGCTGAAGGAGACGTTTCATCAAGTAACAAAACAGATTTTTCGCCACCATGCAGCGAACGATCAGGGTTCGGGACTCGCACTTTTACTCGAAACGTTCCGCTGGAAGCGTCTGCGGTTGGAGACACGAATTCGACAAGACCCTGGGTCAGCAGTCCGTTTTCGCCGATGCTCATTTTGACAGTTTGCCCTTTTTTGACGTCACTTCGCCTGGCGGATGGCACTGAATACACAACCAGCAAAGGGTCAAGCTGTACGATGCGGACAACAACCGGGTCGGATGGTGAAACGAATTCGCCGCGATCTTTGCGAACATCAACGATAACTCCGTCGATGGTGGCCACAATCTGGCGTTGCTTAACCTGAGCTTCAATGCGAGCATATTCGAAGGCTCGCACAGCCAGTTCTTCTCGCACCGACTGAATTCTGGCCTGGCAAATACGAACTTCGCCGATAACTCGGTCCAGTTCTTTTTGGCTGGCATGCTGTCGTTCGAACAGTTCTGTCAGTTTTCGATGTTCTACCTTTTTCAGTTCCAGCTGGGTTTGAGCAGATCGCAGATCGCCTTCTGCTTCCATTCCGGATTTTGCAACGTCCAGAGAAGCCTGAAGAACGGCGTCGTCAAGTTTTGCCAACAGTTGTCCAACTTTTACTTCGTCGCCATCTTTGACCAGCACTTCTGAAAGAGTGCCCATTTCAGATGCCGCAAGATCAATGTCTGCGTACGGTTCTGTAAACCCTTCAATCGCTGTTGAATCAGATTCACCAGCAGATGTTGTTTCAGGATTTCCGGGGTTGGAAACTTTGCCGGACGGACGTATCGTCGGATTTCGCGATGGCTGTTGAGCTGCAGTGCCGGACCCCGAAACTGCAAAGGGCAGAATAACGGCGAGCGCGAATACAGCCGCTATGCGCATGATGGTTTTAAAATTTGGTCGTGTTCCGAACATGTTGATACCCAGTTACGAGTGTGACTCGCAGCAAGTTTGATTGGCTCGTTTTGAGAAGTCTGGCACCGCTGAAATGTCATTGGTGCTGGTACTTCACCTTGGGGCGAATGATCCTGCCATTTCTGAACAGAACCTTGCACCATATGTTTGGAGACTAGGTCATGAATACCAAACGCAACGTAGTTTGTTGATGCGTTCACAATCCAGGAATGGCCCTCCGCTTGAAGTTGCCGGTTGTGTCGAATATGACGGCGATGTTTTGAGGGCTGGATTCAGATGGCAATCCAAGGGTTCGCCTCCCACGCAGAATAATGTTGCCTCAGAAACGTGGCCTCAGAAACGTGGCCTGTTTAATCGCACAGGATTTCGAA
>CALFSX010000202.1 GCA_937916515.1 uncultured Planctomycetaceae bacterium
TTCAGACGCCATTGGCAACAACAAAGAATGGCTTCCCGGACACGCTGCTAGGTATCACGCACGTTGCACATTTCTGCCGCAGAGGCCGTGCAAGCCACTGAGGCATTCTCCGTGAGCCGAAAGCTTCGGTCACCTCCGGAGCATTCCTCATGTGATGACAAAAATTGCGGGCGGCTTTTAAGAAACTTTTGAGCTTAGACGCACACTTTTACTGCAACAGAATGTAGGATCGGACGCACGGAACAACCGAGATGACGCCATGTGCTTTGCCAGCGTTGTTCGGTTGCAGGACGATCATCATTTTTCTGAAACAGTGCAGTCGTGAAATTATCAGCTTCTTCGTTCACAGGTTACTTTCGCCTGATTGGGATTGCCGTTGTAGCCCAAATCGCAGCCTGTACGGCATTAACTTCGGCCGCCGAAATAAAACCCAATGTTGTGTTTATTCTGGCCGACGATCTTGGGTGGAGCGACACAACACTGTTCGGCACCACCTCGTTTTACAAGACACCCAATATCGAACGTCTGGCTGCCAGAGGCATGACGTTTACGCGAGCGTATTCTTCCAGCCCACTTTGTTCGCCAACGCGCGCCAGTATTTTGACGGGACTCAGTCCGGCTCGACACGGAATTACGTCTCCCAACTGCCACCTTCCCAAAGTGACATTGAAGGCCACGGCAACCGACAGTGGCTCACCAAACGCGAAAGCTACCACGCCGGATTCTGTCTCGCGTCTGGACACAACGTATTACACTCTGGCGGAAATGTTCAAAGATAACGGCTATGCAACGGGACACTTTGGTAAGTGGCATCTTGGAGCTGAACCATATTCGCCATTGCAACATGGCTTTGACGTTGATGTGCCGCACCATCCCGGTCCTGGGCCAGCTGGCAGCTATGTCGCTCCGTGGAAGTTTAAAGACTTCGACGCTGATCCGGATGTTCCCGACCAGCATCTTGAAGATCGCATGGCTTCTGAAGCCGTGCGTTTTCTGGAACAAAACCGCGACAAGCCTTTCTTTCTGAACTACTGGATGTTCAGCGTCCACGCTCCGTTTGACGCGAAGCGAGCACTGATCGAAAAGTATCGCGGCAGTGTTGATGACAAGAATCCGCAACGCAGCCCAACATATGCCGCGATGATTGAAAGCATGGACGACGCTGTTGGCACATTGCTGGACACTCTTGATCGACTAAAGCTGACTGATAACACCATCATCGTATTCGCCTCCGACAACGGCGGAAACATGTACAACGAAGTGGATGGAACCACGGCTACCAGCAATCTTCCTCTGCGAGGCGGGAAAGCCAATATGTACGAAGGTGGTGTTCGAGGCCCCGCGATTATGGCCTATCCCAGTATTGTCGAAGCTGGTTCCCGCAGCGATGAAATTATTCAAAGCAGTGACTTCTATCCGACGATTCTGGAGCTGCTGCACGTTGATGCTAAACCGAATCAGATATTCGACGGAATTAGTATCGTGCCTGCTCTGCAGGGGAAATCGCTGACACGTGATGCGATCTTTACCTATTTTCCTCACAGTCCGCCAATTCCGGAATGGATGCCACCCGCCGTCAGTGTGCATTCGGGAGACTGGAAGTTAATCCGGATTTTTTACGGTGGCGACTCCGGCAAGCATCGATACAAACTTTTCAACCTGGCGAACGATGTGGGCGAAGCCAAGAACCTGGCCGACCTAATGCTTGAAAAGGTGCAGCAACTGGATCAGCTGATTTCATCGTTTTTGGAACGTACCAATGCTGTGGTTCCGTTGGTTAACCAGAATTTCGATCCAGAAAAATACGACCCCACGCGCGAAGGCGTAGGTCGGTTGAAGGCCACTGGCCAAAGTTCCACGAAAGGCAATAAGCCAAATGCTAAGCCCAACGTTAAGCCTGTTGCGGGTTGGAGAGCGGGTGGAACCTGCACATTGATTCTTAACGAGCAAACGCTGGTCGTTAACAGTGACGGAAACGACCCGTATCTCAGTTTCAGTCTGCCGAAGTCGATCGCCCGAAAGTCGCTGACGCTGTCGTTTATGATGACATCAAATTCAGAAGGCGAAAGCCGAATCTACTGGCAGCAGCAGGGATCTGGTCCTGCGTTTACGAAGGCTCGAAGTCTTCCGTTAAGTGTCCAGCATGATGGCCGAGCTCATCAGTACCGTGTGAAAATCGATACGGAAAATACGATCACTGGAATTCGCATCGACCCATCCACAGCTTCAGGCCGAATGCAGTTGACTGATATTAAGATAACAGACAACGATGGAACCGAACATGTGCTGCTGAAGCCCT
>CALFSX010000203.1 GCA_937916515.1 uncultured Planctomycetaceae bacterium
TTTCAGACGCCATTGGCAACAACAAAGAATGGCTTCCCGGACACGCTGCTAGGAGCGTTCAGCTATCTGTGGAGCAACGGAGCAACGACATCGGCAATCACGTTGAGCGAGTCCGACGTTGACACCACCATCACTGTCACAGTCAGCTACACCGACGGACACGGCACACTGGAAAATCTCACCAGCGCACCAGTTGGTCCAATACGCAACCTGAATGCAGTTCCAACCGGAGCTGTAGTCATCACCGGCATCGCCACCGAAGCCGAAGTGCTGACGGCTGATACAAGCACCATCGCTGATGCAGACGGCCTGGGAGCGTTCAGCTATCTGTGGAGCAACGGAGCAACGACATCGGCAATCACGTTGAGTGATTCCGACGTCGGCAGCAGCATCACCGTCACAGTCAGTTACACCGACGGACACGGCACACTGGAAACACTTGCCAGCGAAGCGGTTGGACCAGTTGCGAACGTCAACGACGCCCCTTCAGGTGTTCCCACAATTACCGGATCAGCTAAAAACGGCCAGACTTTGACCGCCGATACCGGCGGAATCAGTGATGCCGACGGCTTGGGTGGGTTCAGCTATCAATGGTTGCGAGACAGTCTTTCGGTTACGGGAGCCACCGCCACTACCTATCTGCTGACAGCAGCCGATGTCGGTGCTCGCATCAGTGTTCAAGTCAGCTACACAGATGGAAACGGCACCGACGAAGGCCCGCTGACAAGTGTGCAGACTTCTGCCGTGACGGACGTCGTGACTGGTGGCGAAACCAATTTCCTTGTCGTCGATCAGTCACGTCAATTGACCTATGAATACGACGTCAATGGCAATGCCCTTGGCGATGATCGACTGAACAAAGAAGACGAAACACCGCGAGGCATCGCGGCCAGTGCGGACGGATCAGTACAGTGGGTCGTTGATGAGAAGGGCGAAATCTTCATTTATGACAACGATGGCAACAAACTGGGATCATGGGAATTCAAAGGCGTCGACAAAGCAGAAGGCGTGACTGTTCACGGCGACGACCTGTGGATTGTGGATCGTGGTGAGGATCGCGTCTACTTCTTCCAGGACGGTGCACTGCGACGTTCGGGCAAAGCCAGCCCGACAGACAGCTTCCGTTTAACGAACGGCAACAAGAACCCCATGGACCTTGTCACAGACGGCACACACATCTGGGTCGTGAACAGCACAACGGCCGTTGACAAAGTGTTCCGTTATTCCATGACAGGTGCTCTGGAAGGCAGCTGGACAATTGATGCAGCCAATTCGACACCGACCGGAATTGCGGTCGATCCAAACGATGTGAATCACATCTGGATCGTCGATGCAGGCTCAGACAGCGTCTTCCAATACGACACAGCCGCTTCGTTGCTGTCAGGTACTAAGGCGGCCGATTCGTCCTTCGCTTTGCATTCACGTAATGCGAATCCTCAGGGAATTGCCGGTATCAGTGCTGCGTCCGCTGCTTCGGGAACATCCGGTTTTGCTTCAACAATCACTCGCACAACTCTTGTGCCGAGCGATGCCGACAAGGCGGACATCGATCAACTACGTGATCGCATGCTTGCCGATGCCGCAACAGACGACGAGACAGCGGACGACAGCAACGATCACGAAGATCGTACAACGCAGGAGTTCAGCGAACGCAACGATGAATGTGTTTCCACAAGTGAAATCGAAGATGATGACGACGCATACACCGACGCATTATTCATTGATCTCAACAGCCTGGATGAATTGCTGCTAAGTCGATAATTCAAGTCCATCAACGGCAGACCAGCAGCATCAGCCATTCGCTTTTGCTGCGATTGAACAGAACAGTGCCGTCACGTCGCAGCGTGACGGTGCTCTAAACGAGTGGCCTCTGGACGCGAAGACGACTTATGTCGTTGAGGGTTGCGAGCCTGTTAGATGTTCCCCACAAAACGGAGGCCGGCAAAAAGTTTGTCGTTCATTCAGTCCGTTGGTGGCGGAACCAGCAGAGTCATCGCATTTGCATGGATGGTAGCGACCAGCGGACAATTCGGGCCGGGATCGCCATCCAACTGACTGGGAGCATCTGCGTCATCGGATCGAACCTGAATGCTATCAGCCGTAAACCGAATCAGGTCAGCCGGATGATCTTTCCATCCAAGTCGAGTTCGCAACGCGTGCCACAACGTTGCAAGGCGTCCCGATCTTTTCAAAATCCTCACATCCAGAAGGCCATCATGCGGATCAGCATTCGGTGAAAACGGCATTCGAAAACCATATTGTGGCACATTCGTGACAATCACATGAGTGCCCGCCCCCAGTAACTCACCTGACTGTGAATAGACCGACAGCGAAGGAAATCCATAGCCACAAAAACTGCCGAAGATCGGCCTGATATAGCTGGAGTGCCGAATATTTCCCCGGCGTGAAGTATGAAGTCGTCGCACAACATCTGCGTCGACTCCCACACTAAGCATCAACAGAAACTGCTGCCCGTTCACAGACCCTACGTCAAATGACTGCATGGCCCCATGTTTAATAAGGCGAGCCACGAACGAACCACATCGAGGAATCTGTAAATGCCGAGCAAGCAGATTTTCCGTGCCGAGGGGCAGTGTGGCGATCGGCATGTCTGCATGCCGATTAACCACGCTGCCAACAGTTCCGTCACCACCAGCCGCCACAATGCATCGAATCTGGGCACGCACATCGGAACACTGCAGAAACTGATCAAGACGCTGCCGACTCGCGAATAGTCGAACGCGAAAGCCAAACGATCTTAGTTCCCGAATAAGTATCAGCAGTTGCCTGGCACCGCCGCCACTTCCCGACGTCGGATTCCGCTGAATCACGACAAGCCGACGGTTGTCCGGTAAGGTGCCGGACACTTTTCCATTGGAAGTCTGAATCTTGATGGAATTGCCTACTGCCAAGGTCTTCACGCTCTTATTTGCTGCCCGGACGAAGGCTGGTATTCCGACACTCGCCGATTAGTATTTTCGATGAAGCTCGGCAGTTCGCTAAGATCACTCAGCACCAGCACTTCATCCGCAACATTGCTGGTGGTAGGTTCCGATCGACAAATCCATGCCGACTGAAATCCGGCATTCAAAGCGCCCTGCACATCGTTGATCAGATCATCACCAACCATCAAAATGTTTGCTGCAGGAATGTTCAGCGTTTCAACAACAGCACAAAAGAACTCGCCTGCCGGCTTTCGAAACCCAACTTGCGAAGAAATAATCCGCTGCGAAATGCCGGAAAGTTCGTTCAGGCCATCGCAGACGGAATTCAGGCGATTATCGAAGTTCGAAGCAATGGCGACAACCATGTGTTGTTGCTGCAACTGGCCAATCACATCGCCCACACCGGGAAAGCACTTCCAGCTGTCGGAACTTCCGAAATGTTCGAACAACGCATCAAAGCAAGCCTGAAAGCCAGTTGAATCCGGGCAGAGCCTGTGGATAAGGTCCGCCCAAAACTGACGTTCTGATTCTTCGCTGGTGGTCAGATCGAGGCCGGCAGAACGCTGCTTAAGCCCGTCGCGAACTGCTGCGTTGACGATTTCCGTTGGAACAAGCTGCCCACAATGCTGCTTAATGGCGGCCTGATACGCCGCGGCAACGCTGGGCTGCGGAAACATAACAGTCCCCACAGCGTCGAAAACGACCGCCTGAATCAGATTGCGTGTTGATTCGTTGGATACCGCCACAATTCCCAATTCCTGCAGTTGGCCACGCATTTTGAATGAAAAGGTGTCGTTCGAATCGACACTAATGATTTAGCAACGGCGTGTTTTGTAGCGTTTTGCCAAAGTTAAGTCAGTGCTCTGCAAGATCCGGATGCCAAAACCCAGCAAAACATCTACGGCGGCCATCCAATACGATGAAGCTGTCTTGACCTGATTCACCGAATTGAACTGTAATTCACCACCCCATAAGCCAACAAGGCCACGCCTGCTCACACAATGCCAAACAATAATTTGTAAATCGTCGATGTCACATCGATACGGTTCTGGTTAATCCACCGAGCGAATGCTTAAACAGTGCGCCGACAGGGAAGTCCGTCTTAACGCGAATGTTCACCACCTTTGACAAATATCTTCTGAATCGCCTGGTACACACGTTTGCGGTGTTTTTCATCGCAACTTACGGTTTGTACATGGTTATTGACCTGTTTGCCAACGTCGACGATTTTCAGCGTAACAGCCTTGGTGAAGATCGCGATTCGATCGAAATCGCAATTGCTATCTTCCGTTATTACGGCATTCGAGTGACTGAATTTTTCGAAATGGCAGGGCCAATTTTAATTGTGGTGTCAGCCATCGCAGTACTTGGGCTGCTGGAAAAGCACTCAGAATCACATCCCATCCTGGCGGCAGGTATTCCTGCGTTTCGTTTGCTGCGACCGTTGCTGATTGGCGGTGGACTACTAAACGTGCTGTTGATTTTGAATCAGGAATTCGTGCTGCCCAGACTGGCGGTTGAACTTCAAAGTCGACGTGGCAGCGATACAACGTCTGTTCAGAAAGTCGATCCGGTTTATGACTACTCCAACTATCTGATGCATATCGACGGCAAGGAAGTAGTTATTGAAGAACGAAAGCTGGTTGAACCGGGCTTTCAGTTGCCGGAAGAACTGGCGGTGCCAACGTATTCGCTGGAAGCCGAGTCCGCCATCTTCATTGAGAAGACAGAGCGCCATCCGTCTGGCTGGCTATTGCAAAATCTGACAGGCTTGTTCGACGCCGAACGCCTGACAGAATTCGGCAAGACTCGGGTGATCCCGCGGCCGAACGACAAAGACGTTTTCATCGTGTCTGATGTCAGTTTCGACCAGTTGTACAATCGCGGCCGAAATTTGAAGTTGCTCTCGTCAGCGCAATTAATCGAACGCATTCGCAATCCGTCCACAGGGCTTGTGCCGGTCAGAAGTCAGAGCCTGGCTTTGCATTCCAGGGTGACTCGCCCAATCTTATCCTTGCTGTCCATTGCCATGGCGCTGCCATTGGTCATGCGACGTGAGTCCCGCAGCCTGATTCTTAATATGGCCACTTGTGCAGGAGTTCTGGGAGTTTTCTACGCGATTACTCAAGCCAGCCTGATGCTGGGAGGAACGCCGGGAGCATTTATGAGAGCCGACCTGGCCGCGTGGTTGCCCGTTATTGTTACAGGCACCGCCAGCGTCTGGACAGCTGGCTATGTTCAGACATGACGGTGACCTACAGCGTATCACGCTGACTTGTGGCCGCGAAGTCAGCCTTCAGGGCGTGCTACGGGCGTTTGCCGTCAGCCGGAACCGTCTACAACTTTTCGTAAGTTACTTTGCGTCGTTGCGAATTCGAATCTCCAGCAACATACCGGGCAAAAACAGGTTCGGCAGCTCATCCAGATTGCGGTCGTCCAGAATGATACATTCGAATTTCCTAGCTGCAGATTCCTGCTGCAATTGCCGAATCGCCTGCACGCATCCGTAGGCCAGAAACGTGCGGCCACCGGGATTCAGGTGCTTGGGAAGTTCGTCCAGAAAAGATGTCATCAGCTTGAAGCCCGGATCGTAAAACGCGAAGTCTTCTACTTTTGTTGTCGTTCCCAGTTCCCATGGTGGATTCGAAAAGATGACGTCAAATCGTTCATCAGCACCGATCACCGCCCAGGCATCCGGACGTTTTTGCGACACCAGCCGCACGTTTAGCTTCGACTCGAAACCGAATTCTGCGGAATTGTACTGAGTGTTCTTAACCGCCCAGGGATTAATGTCTGTCGCAACAACAGATGACGCACCAGCCTGCAGGCAGCACAAGGAGACCAGTCCCGAACCGGCACCGATTTCCAACAGACGTTTCTGCCCCACAATGTTCTGATCGCGAATCAGCTTGCGGAACGTACTGGTATCATCCGGTTCCCAAAACACGTGATCGAAAATCGCCAACTGTTTCGGCAGACCATCGACACTTTCCCACGACAGTATCGACGGTTCGGTTTTAGCATCCGGAGCTCGCCCCGCTTCACCAGCAATCGCCAGCGTTGTTAAGCTCGTGCTGACTGCTTCATCAACAAGCTTTTCTTGGGGAACAGAAGACTTACTGCACCCAGCACAAACCAGGGCCAGAATCAACAACAACGTTCGACCAGCGTGGATCATTAAGCGATATCCCTGAATCATTCAGGTCTAAACTTCGGTTGCTTCAGCTCAGTTACTATGAAGCTGGACGTTCATGCTGTGCAAGCAGATCTTTGGCTCTTTGAAGTCCGGGGCCAATGGAGTTGGCAGGAATTCCCAGAGTCCTGCTGATGTCTTTATACGACTTGCCATCTATATAAAACATGCTGACAAGAGCTCTTAACGAATACGGCAGCCGATTCATCAAAGAATCAACTTCGTCTTTGGCATCAACTTCGCGTCCAGCGCCGTCTGAAACGCCGTCACTTAAACTTGCTTGATGAGCTTTCACGTGGCCGAAAGCCTGCATGTATCGGCGTTGAGTCAACTTTCGCAAAACGACTCTGCGAACGACGACGGTCAGGTAAGTTGCAAACGAAGCACGACCTCGAAAGCCGCGTATCGCTCCCATATTGCGTTCAAGCAATGTTGTGAACACGTCGGACGTGAGGTCTTCCAGATCGTCGTCGCTTAATTTCAGACTGTGTGCGTGAGCGGTGTGGCGAATGACCTGAGTAATCAAAACCGCATAGCGATCAACAAACGCCGTCCATGCTCCAGGCCTGGCCTGCAGCAATTCGTTGATTAGGTGTCTGTCTTTTTCTGTAAGTGGCATTTCAGTATCGCCCGGGCCGTCTTCATCAGAACGCACATTTCAAAGCATCCTGCCATCATACCTACGCTCGGCTAAGTCCGTTACAGTAAAAAAGAAAGGAAAAACACTCGGTTTCGTGAAAACTTCCGCTTCCTTCGGGTTTCATCGTCTATCCTCGAAGCATCTGACTGGGCAAACTGTGACGACAATGCAAAAGTTCACTAACAAAGGACGTTGGCAGCCTCAGAGAACAACACAGAAACTGACGGAATTTGATTAAGTATCGCTGACAATCGGGAAATCAGGCCGCTTGGCCACGAAAACCGAACAGAGATTCTGTCTCAATATGAAGTGCCGGGTTTAGATGAAGGAAGTGAACTGGAAATTGACGACAGTATTGACGTAAAACGCCTCTGTAGACCGAGATACATGGCCGTTTCTGTTTTGCTTTCGCGAACGGAAAGCCTGAATCCAGGTCATGTTCATTAACAAAAACGTTTTGGCAAGTCCTAAGCGGCTGATGTAGCTGTTTTCAGATGTGCCACACACTGATACTTTTTGAAAGGTCATTCATAATGACTCACGTTGTTGCTGAGCCATGTTTCAACTGCAAGTACACGGACTGTGTTGTTGTTTGCCCAGTTGAATGCTTTTACGAAGGCGAATCCATTCTTGTGATTCACCCGGACGAATGCATTGACTGCGAAGCCTGCGTTCCAGAATGCCCAGTTGAAGCGATCTTCCACGAAGATAACGTTCCTGAACAGTGGGCTGGATACACCGCTTTGAATGCTGAAATGGCTCCACAGTGGCCAGTCATCACAGAGCAGAAGACTTCAATGGCTGAATCAGACGGCAATTGCCCAAACCCAGCCAAGTAATTCGTTAGTAGAGTTGCTCAAGAATACAAAAAGGCCATCGACGGTTTCCCTGTCGATGGCCTTTTTCGTTTTCTGAATTTGTGGTGCGATCAAAACACCAACGCCTACCCAGCGGCACGCTACATGTTTTCGTCACCACGCCAGACAACTTTTGTCTTGGTCATCGTATCGTGCAACGCTTTGTGATTGGGTGTAAACGCACACATCGTGAATGTGCCCGACAAGGTCACAACCGAAATCATCGACGCCCAGAATCGCTTAAGTGCAAGGTTGAATGGCATTGGAGTATTGTCATCCTGCACGACCAACATCCCAAAGGTCCACTTGCCCAGCGTCGCACGCCCGGAACCGGATTCCCAGTTGGCAAAGTAGAAGCCCAGCGAGATCGAAATACTGCCCACCAACGCGACCCAGTAGGCTCCCGATGCAATCGTTTCCGACTCGTACAATGTGTTGACCAACCCATACACCATCCCTGAGCCCCAGATACACACCCCCATAATCAGTGCTGCCAGCACCATATCGACCTGAACGGCAAGAAATCGCGGTCCAAACCCCGCCGGCGACAATGGAGCCTGTTCGTTGCAAAGGTCCATATCAGGACGGAAGTACAGCCCAAACAGTCCGAACACTCGCATCATAAAGATTGACGGAAATGCCAGCAAAGTGCAAAGAAGAGTGCCACCCAAAATACCAATCATAAACAGCAACGGCAGCCTTAGAAACATAAACGATCCAGTCGAATCGGCGTCTGCAATGGTATAGCTGGATATTGCGCTGAGCGCCGGGACTTCAATTTGGTTCATATAGAATTCAGAAACCTGATTCCAGCCCATAGCGACGCCCACCGCAATCCCCAACGGCACAACAAGAACCAGGGCAAAAAAGATGGCGGACACATACAACGTGGGCACAAGCGTGTTGATCAGGTCCTTGGCCATCCAACTAATCAACCATGCTCGATAGCTGTACTGCTGAGACATATGCACCAAAGCCAGCGGCAGAAAGATCAGATATGGCACCATAAAGATGGCAATAAATGTAATTAAAGAAGCTGTTTCTCCAGCCCCGGAGAAGTACATCGCAATCGGAATCCAAATAACGGGGTACATCAGAACAATTGGCCAGAAAATTGAAGTGAATCCAGTTGTCATGTTGCCATACATGTCACCCTGAAATCGTTTGATCTTCTTTTCTTTCGCAAGCGTCAGTTGAATGATCTTCGCGCACAGGGTCCACGCCCAGCCTCCAAAGCTAAGCAGGAAAACCAGGAAGATGAACACCCAGAAATATGTGGGAGGTGAAAACCAGGCAGCAACTTCGGGAGCTGGATAGCTACCTTTGCCGTTTGTCAGATAGGCGGAACCCGGCGTATATTTGACGCCGTCGTATTCAGCTTCTTCCTTATCCTCAAGATCGAGGAAAACACCGTCTTTGGTGATCGTGATGTCGCCCTTCGCAGATTCGTGAAGCTCCAGAGCTCGAGTTCGTGTGTACCAATTCAACACAAAGGCGGCCACAATCACCATGGTGGCAGACAACCCCCACAGAATTCCGGTCTTGAAGACGAAGCCCTTATGCCCCATCAGAAACTTCCATGCATTTGGCCAGATCACCTTATAGAACTCCTCCGGTGGCGGACCTTTGCGGCTTCGTTTCTTTTTCTGCTCCTGGCTTAACGCACCCGTTTGAATGTTCACTCCACAATGAGGACATTCAAAATCTTCGTCGTCAACGGGCTTGGTGCAACTGGGGCACACTTTCTGCCGACGGTCTTCAGCTCGACGCAGGTCCAACCCGCCGAACATGTCGTCCGGATCACTGGCCATATCAAACGATGCCTCCGCCGGGCGAGGACGCTTGCGTTTAGCAGCTGCCTGCCCGCCTGATGCACCACCCGCTGCCGGTACGGCAACGCGAGCATCGCAGTTTTTGCATTTGACTGCTCGACCAGCAGCCTTGTCCGATACGGCAAAAACCGCACTGCATTCTTTGCAACGAACTTTGATTGGCATAACACTTATATTTCTATTGGGCTGGCCAAATCGGCAGCATTCCAGTGCGACAGTTTCAGTCCGCGGTTAATTGCTTTAAACAAGCCCACTAAGGAAGCTTCTATGGGAAGGACTTTCCCGCATTTCAGGTATAAAAGAGCATCAGTAGACTTTATTACAAAGCCATGGTGTTCAACTTTACCAAAATACAATTATTACAACACTAGCCTACAGAATTCATGCCCGTATCGCGCTGACGGGACGTCAGCAAAAGAAAAAACTCTGCCGGCTTGTTGACTTCCGTCAACGTGGCATCACCACTAGGACAATACATCCTGATTTCCAGCAAGGGTTGGGCCATGACTGTAATAATTCGATGTTTTGAATGCGAAAAACGCTACCGCGTTCCAGATGAACGAGCAGGCAAATCGGTAAAGTGCAAGAACTGTGGCACGATCATATCGATTCCCGCACCGGACGAAGACCAACCTCGTTCCGATGACGGAACCGCCATTTTCAGACACGAACATCGAGATCGCGATTTTGATTTGGCCATTGGCAACGAACAAAATATTGAAGCCATTTCAGACCACATCGAACGGCACATCGGCCCCGTGGAAATGGTGTTTCACGAATTGATTTCAGACCTGGTGCATATCGATATCCATTGGGTGAAGCCAACTAAGAAACGTCCGTGGCATACACTGGTAACCAGCGGCATGAGCGATTTGCCGATGACAGTGCCCGACGCGTGCAGCGAGTTTCAATACGCTGAGCTGTGCGTAAAGTTGCCACCCACCTGGAAAGTTTCACAAGAAGCATTTCAATCCGAAGATAACTATTGGCCCATCCGTCTGATGAAGATGCTGGCCAGATTGCCTCACGAATTTGAAACATGGTTGGGCACAGGGCACACTGTTCCGAATGGCGATCCAGCAGAACCTTACGCCGACAACACAAAATTTTCCTGTGCGCTGATTCTGCCGCCGGATCCATCAACGACTCCGGAAGAATTTCACTGCCTGGAGACGGATGAAGCTCGCTCCATCTGGTTTTACAGTATTGTGCCCCTGTATGACCGGGAAACAAACTTCAAACTCAGCAAAGGACTGGAAGCCTTGTTGTCTCGCTTTGACGCAAACGGCATTGGTGACCTGATTGATGTAAATCGCACTGACACGTGCCGCAAAAAATTCTTCGGACTGTTCTAAACAGCATTCGGCAGCTGCTGCGACGCGGCAGCTGCCGGAATTTGCCGCGTCATCTCGCTAAGCGAACACCCAGCGACCGATGTTCCCATCGTCAAGGTCGACGTAATACAGGTTGCCGTCGGGCCCCTGCTGAATCATCACAACAATGTCTGCATTGGTCGTGAAGATTTCTACGTTCTCCACGTTTCCGTTCGCATCGAAGCTTACGTTGCGTACGACTCCCTGACCAAGATCATTAAAGAACAGGTCTCCGTAGTATTCCGTCGGATATGTGTCGCCGTAATACACATCACCCAACACGATGGCGTTAATGCCAGTCGCCGCGTGGTTTAGAGACACCAGAGGAGCCGTTACTTCTGCTCCACTGTTATAGAAGGCCTGAGCTTCTGTTAACTGAGCGTACGTGGGTTGCTGAAGACTGCCAGTGTCTCCCCCTTCAAAGTACGGCCACCCAAAGTTTGCTCCCGGCCCTCCCAGATTGATCTCTTCCCACGCACCCCAGCCAACGTCACCGGTATA
The DNA here is from genome assembly GCA_937916515.1 of uncultured Planctomycetaceae bacterium. GTDB lineage: Bacteria > Planctomycetota > Planctomycetia > Planctomycetales > Planctomycetaceae > Fuerstiella. The sequence goes on from CALFSX010000203.1 coordinate 11,342, forward strand.
GACGTTGCCATTGGTTGGATCAATGGACAGACGGAACGAGTTTCTTAGGCCCAGTTGGTAGACCTTTGAACGATTTGCATCCGCATCGCCGTTGAAGAACGGGTTGTCGGCAAGACCGTCGCCCGTCAGCGGATCAACTCTCAACACCTTGCCGGAAAGGTTGTCGATGTCCTGCACTCTCACGGCCCGTGCATCAAGACGGTTGTATGATGCTCCGTCACCGATGGTCACATACAACGCACCATCCGGGCCAAATTCGACTCCACCAACTGTGTGTGATTCGCTGTCCGAAGCAATGAAGTCCTGAATGTTCGATCCGTCTGGGTTGAAACCAGCGGCCGGTTCGTTGAAGTTTGTCGTGCTGTTAACAAAGGCGTTAAAATTGTCCCATGTACTGTTTGCCCCCAGCAGAGTCACTTCGCTGCCTTCGACAAACGCGGTGTAGTTAGTCGCGACGTCTGCCGTCACACGCGTCAAGCGTCCGGCTCGGTTACCATTCTCATCCGGACCGGCCAGGTTGTCTGACAGGTTGTCGTAGACTTCCGGTGGGTCATAGGTATACAGCAAATAAACGTACGGATTGTTCTCGAAGTCCGGGTGAACGGCGATGTCCAACAGGCCTCGATCGCGAGTCCCATTCACTTCATCAGTAAAGTCGACAAACGTAGATTGTGTTCCGTCACGGAACGCCTTAACCACGCCGCGTTGTTCGGAAACGTACATCACTTCACCGTCTGGCGACCAATCGACGGCTGTCGGCTGAATCAGCCCCGAAACTACGTTTTCACCAATCAGCGAAAGCGGTGTTGCAGGAGCAGGCAGTAACTCAGAATTGCTGGAAAATTCCCAGTCCAGAATTTCGTGAACATTCGTCAGGCCACCCGTTCCTGCCGTGAACCCAAGGTACGCCTGCGATCCCAGCACGTTCGCAAGATCGACTGTGGTCGAAACAACCGGCGTGGCCGACTGGCTGCCGTTGTCAGACAGGAAGACTTCCAGCAAATTTGTGACTCCGTCGTATTCAACCCAGGCTGTGAGAGCAGCGCCGCCGTTGAGATCAATCGCTGGGATACCGAACGCAAGTTCGCTGGTCGTGTTTCCGTCTCGAAGAATGTCAATGTGATTATTGTTAGGATCTGTTGAACCGTTGGTGTAAGTATCAAACTCAATCGCCAGACTTTTTGTGACTCCACCATACCCGATCTCGCCACCGGTTTGCCCCAGTGCTGCACTTCCGTCGACGCTATTCTGAATGACAAACGCCAGGCCATCAGCTCCGTCAGTACCGCCGCTGATTTGCAGAGTAAACTGAGTCGAAAACGATGTGTCCGCGTCGATTTCCAAGGGCTTCAACAAGAAGACACTGCCAGCCGTATCGGTATCGGTTGTCGTAAGCCGCAATCGATTGTTCACGACCGACGCATCACCGTTCAGGTTTAATCCTGTGGCCGTTGAGAACGCATTAAAATCAAACAGCACTGAAGAACTGGCCTCGTCGTCGAGAATCGTGATTGTGGCTGTGCGAGGAGCCAGCAGTGTGGCTCCTCCGTTGACGTTGTCGATCGTAAAACCGAACGCCTCGTTGCCTTCTGCAAGATTGTCATTAATGATCGGCACGCTGATGATGGCACTTGTCTGGCCATCCGCAAAACCAACCGTGCCCGCCACAGGCTGGAAGTCAACTCCAGCCGTCGCACTGGCGGCAAACGTTTGGTAGTCAACCGTGATGGCTCCGTCAGATCCTCCGCTACGCAAAATTTCCACATCAACGGAACCCGCATTTTCATCGACCGTTAACACACTGTTGGCCAGGCCGATGACGCCTGGTTCCGGAACGACGGGAGGATCCAGAGGAGGGTCGACAGGCCCACCGGGCAGTGTTGGCCCGGTTCCCGGCGAAACAGGCAGCGATGACAACTCAACAGCTCCGTCATTGAATAGAATTCTCTCCATATCGACAAGAACATTTACATTTTCAACGCCGTTTAATCCAGGTCCTGTCACCTGCACAACGCCGTCCGCGTACTTCACAACTTCGTATTCGGATGCGTTCCCTTCATAAACAACAAACGTGTCGGTCCCTGAACCACCAAAGACAAAGTTGTTTCCGATTGGTGCATAAATCTCGTCGTCGCCACCTTTTGCATCAATGATGTCGTTTTCGTCTGTACCAGAAATCCATTCAGAAGCGTCTGTCCCCGTAACGCCTGCCAACGGAGGCTCAACCGGCGGTTCAACCGGCGGTTCAACCGGCGGTTCGCCGGTTACCGGAATGT
>CALFSX010000204.1 GCA_937916515.1 uncultured Planctomycetaceae bacterium
ACTGCCACACTACTGCCACACTACTGCCAGCAACGCCAGTTCAGCGCGCCTATAATCCGTCACAGTCCCGCCTTGCAATGCTGGTAGGGCACAGCGTGCAACTGCTTCCCATCACACCAGCCCCGAATGCTGTACTGAAACGATCGAACAACAGACCACACAAACTTCCAGCCCGTTGTTTCCATCAGCCAAGAGTGAAACCATGACGTTCAAAGCAATCGTTGTTCAAAAGAGTGGCGAATCGGCGGTCTCTGCGGCAATACAATCATTGAACGAAGATCAACTGCCCATCGGCAACGTGACGGTTGCGGTGGAATTCACGACCGTCAACTACAAAGACGGACTTTGCATGCAGCCGGGCAGCGGGTTAGTCCGCACTTATCCCCACGTGCCAGGCATCGACTTTGCCGGAACCGTGCAGGCATCGGACGATGCCCGTTACCGGCCCGGTGACAAAGTCGTACTGACTGGCTGGCGGGTCGGTGAAACTCACTGGGGCGGTTTTTCGCAATTGGCCCGCGTCAATGCCGATTGGTTGGTCCCTTTGCCGGATGGACTAACCACAAGGCAGGCCATGGGAATCGGAACAGCTGGCATTGCCGCCATTCTGGCGATCCTTGCATTGGAAGATCACGGTCTGAAGCCAGACAATGGCGAAGTGCTGGTCACAGGATCGGCGGGTGGAGTCGGTTCGATCGCCACAGCAATTCTTAGCAACCTCGAATATAAGGTCGCTGCAGTGACGGGCCGCCCACAAGCGGCAGACTATCTGAAGTCACTTGGTGCCACCCGAATCATCGCTCGAGAAGAAATCGACACGGTGTCGAAGAAGCCGCTTGAACGGGAAACCTGGGCGGGGTGTGTCGATACTGTCGGAGGTGAAATGCTGGCGCGAGTGATCGGCCAACTTAAATACGGGGCCTCGGTTGCTGCTGTTGGACTGGCTGGAGGAGCCGCACTTCCAACAAGCGTCATTCCATTTCTTCTTCGCGGGGTAAACCTGCTGGGAATCGACAGCGTGATGCAACCGTTTGAACAACGACTGGCAGCGTGGCGACGGATTGCCACAGACCTACCAATGGAAAAACTAAATGCCATGATCCATCCGGCCAGGCTGGCTGACGTAGCGGCATTAGCCGCTGAAATTTTGAAAGGCCGGATCAAAGGCCGCATTGTGGTCGACGTGAACTCATAGCCACCACAGACAGCCCAGCACAGTATTCATTGGCTGGCAGCGTCAGTCACGCTTACATCAACAGCATAAGCGTTCCAACGAAGCATTCCATTTCAGCGACGAATTTTCTGATCAGTCTGCGTGGCCACACGATTCCACTACACTCTAAACTGCAGTGGAATCGAATTTCGTCACCTCACCATTCTGCCAACCATGGCACAGCAGCTTGAACGATGAAGCAGCAAACTTAGCGGCAACATGGACGAATTCTGGTTTTATGGTTACTTTAGGTGAATGTCCGCGCCAGACGTCCAACACGGTGTTTGATCAGCGACAAGCTCGGTTGCTGCAATGACACATCCGAAACAGGTGCCATCACAGATGAATTCTATGTGCCCACAAGTCTCACTTGCCATACTCCTCAGTGTGTTGGCAAGTCCACCGGCCAATGGTTCTCAGCCACCAGGTTCACGTAACAGTGACGGCTTGCTGGTCATGTATGATTTCAGCGAAGGCAGCGGGCAGATACTTCACGATCGCAGTGGCACCGGCACTCCACTTGATTTAACGATCGAAAACTCTCCTGCAGTAAAATGGTCAGAAGGGCATTTGAACATCGCATCTTCAGCTTCCATTATTTCACGGAAGCCTGCAAAAAAAATCATAGATGCGGTGAAGAAGTCGAACGCCATCAGTATCGAAGTCTGGCTGAAGCCCATCAATGATTCACTGGCTGGCCCCGCACGAATCGTATCCGTATCAGCCGACCCCAGCAATCGAAACGTAACTCTCGGACAGGACACAACCGCTTACGATGTTCGGCTTCGAGCGACCGGCACAGACAAAAACGGACTTCCGTCAACTGCCAGCCCTAACGGGTCGCTGAACAGGAAATTGCAGCACGTTGTCTTTACCCGAGATCCAAAGGGGGCGACTCGCATTTACATCGACGGCAAGTCTGTTGCCAGCGGAAAAGTCACTGGCGATTTCAATAACTGGGATAACAACTATCGGCTGGCACTTGCCAACGAAGCTTCGAAAGATCGACCATGGCGAGGCGAATTGCATTTGATCGCCGTCTATAGCCGAGCTCTTTCGGCCAAACACGTTCAACAGAATTTTGCGGCTGGCACTCAATTACAGACTCCCACTTCACCAGCAGAAGCTCTTGCGAAAGCCCGCGCCCACGTCTTCGAAACGCAGATCGCCCCCATATTTGCCCGGCATTGCATCGAATGCCACGATTCCGCAGTCACAAAAGGCGGCCTTGATCTGTCGCGAAAAACGGCCGCACTTGCGGGCGGTGAAAGTGGTCACGTGATTGCTCCCGGCAAAGCGTCTGAAAGCCTGCTGTGGGAATCCGTGTCGAGCAACGAAATGCCGAAGAACCGAGCACCACTTTCCGACGGAGAAAAAGCGGCGTTGAAACAATGGCTGGAAAGCGGTGCCAACTGGTCGGTCGAACGAATCGATCCTGCGATCTACCTGCACGAAGGTCATAGCGGTGAAGTCTGGGTGCAACGACTGACCGTGCCCGAATATATCCAAACGGTGCAAAGCGCCGTGGATGTTGACATTGCTAAGGAAGCCATGGAAATCCTGCCACGCGATTTAAGAACCGATGGGTTCAGCAACACCGCGTACAACCTGAACATCGATCTGAAGCACGTCGAAGCATACGCAAAGTTGGCTGAGATCATCGTAAGCCGCATGGACGTGCTGAAGTTTGCCGCCAGATTTTCCAAAAGCCAGAAGCTCTCAACCGACGACACAATGCGAGATCACGTGGCATCCATGGGGAAGTGGCTTTTCCGAGGTCCTCTGAACCAACGTGAAATCAACAAGTTCAGCGGCATTACAACCACCGTTGCCAGCGCCGGTGGTGACTTTAAGGAAGCGATGAGCTACACAATTGAAGCGATGCTGCAGTCGCCAAGATTCGTCTACCGCATCGAATCTCAACGCGGTGATGGAACCGAACACCCTGTGGGTGAATGGGAGCTGGCGTCGCGACTTAGTTACATTATCTGGGGCGCCCCACCTGACGAAAGTCTGCTGCAAGCCGCACAGCAAGGTGATCTTTTCGATCCGGAAAAGTTCGATTCTCACGTCAAGCGAATGCTGAAGGATCCTCGCGCAATCCAACAATCAGAACGATTCGCCGCTGAATGGCTGAATCTGGGGCGACTCGCAAACCTGCGTCCAAATGCAACCAGATTCCCAGGCTGGAATGCAGAACTTGCTAAAGACATGCAACAGGAAACGTTAGCCTACTTTACGGAGGTCGTTTGGACGCAAGACCGCCCACTGGCCAACCTGCTGAACGCGCAGTTGACGTTTGCAACCCCGCGGCTGGCAAAGCACTACGGGCTTCAACCAAACGACGACGAAGACGTTCGCTACGATTTGACGAGCGTTCCATCGCGGGGCGGACTGCTCACTCAGGGCAGTGTGCTGACGATTGGCGGCGACGAAGCATCGATGGTTTCGCGAGGCCTGTTTGTGCTGCAGGATCTATTGCGAGGAACAATTAACGCCCCACCGCCATGCGTCAACACCACGCCGCCACCAACCAAAAGCGGTGTGACTCAGCGAGGAATCGCAGAAGGTCGCGTTGCCGACGCCAACTGTGGTGTTTGTCATGTTCGATTTGAACCGCTGGCTTATGGACTTGAGAAGTTTGATGGTGTTGGAGCGTATCACGAAAAAGACGAACACGGCAACGCGCTTCGTGACGATGGCGAAGTCCTGGTTCCCGGCGAAGCTAAGCCAGTGGCGTATAACTCTTCCAGAGAACTCATGGATTTTCTGGCGAACAACAAACGAGTTCAGGAAAGCCTCACATGGAAACTGACTCAGTTCGCTCTGGGACGACCACTGCTTGCCAAAGACGCTTCCTCAGTGGCTGAAATTCACGCATCAGCTCAAAAACAGGGTGGAACTTACCCGGCGTTGATTCACGCCATTGTGACCAGCAACCTTGTGCTGCAATCACGGACCGAACCAGACCAGAAATAGCGTCCTGCGAATACAGACCGCTTATCGAAATCCTTCTCATAAACCCACCCCAACGTTTGCCAAAAGAAACCTTCCGGAGTCATCCATGACGAAATCTGTCATCAACCGTCGCACAATGCTGCGTGGCGCGGCTGCCGTTACAATTGGCCTGCCGTTTCTGGAAGAGATGCTACTGCCACACGCGTTAGCTGCAGAATCGGCAACCGTACCTGTTCGAGCATTTAACGTTTTCTTTGGACTTGGCATTCCAGCGCCGCTGCAGACTGAAGGATTCGATGGCGTTTTAGAGCCGCTGAAACCGCTCAGCAACAAGTTATTGATTATGCGTGGCGTGGATCAGGTGCGAGCTGACCAGAAGGGCATCAACGCGCACTATGACGGAGCAACCGCAGCATTTACGGCTCAGCCGCCAGACGGTGAAGCCAAGGCCGGCGGTGCTTCAATTGACCAGGTCATTCGACGATCCGCCTACCCGAACGGTCTTCCGCCAGGCATGGTGCCAACACTGGTGGGTGGAACCTTCTTTCGTCGCAGTCGGATTGGGCGTTACGTCCACAGCTATAACCCGGACGGAACAGTGGCCGGGACCATGCAGGAATCACCACGAGATCTGTTTGAACGAGTTTTTGGCTCCGTCGATGTCAACGACGACGGCAAAGACGCTCGCCGCACGCGGCTGAAACGCAGCGTTCTGGATACCGTGGTGGACGAGTACAAATTTTATCAGGGATCAAATTCGCCTTTGGGTTCCACGTCGAAAGCTCGCGTTGCCGAACACCTGGAACGCATCCGAGAATACGAAGAGCGAGCCTACGCGATGAAGGGCAATGCTCCCGGCGCTCCTGGACTGCCTCCGGAATCCCGTCTGCTGCATGGCGGTTCCGCCGATCCCGGTGGAGAAGGAATCGACATCACGCTGGATGAACTATCGGCCGAATGGCGACTGATGGCAGATTTGTATGCTCTGGCCATTCAAACAGATCGCACCCGTTTCGGCGCACTCACATTTCTTGCCGCTGGAGAACGCATTCGTCTGAAAGGCGACTACGAATACGCTGGCCGCAAAGTGTTTGAATTCGACGATGCGGGACAACGAAAGAAATCCGGATCAGCAGCCTGCAGTCACGAATGGTGGCATGAATTTGACGAGAAAAAGAAAAACGAACAACTGCGTGCCCATGTTCACATGAAAATGCGCGAAGTCGCCTATTTCCTGAATCGACTGGATGACAAAGACTCGCTTGACGCTAACGGTAAAACGATTCTGGACAACGCTCTGATCACGATTTCTACGGAATCCGGTGATGGGCGCCACAACGACGTCAAACGGGAACTGTCAGGAGTCTTCCACGCGATCACCGGCGCTGGTGGGCGTTTCAAGACGGGCGACATTCTTGACGTCAACGCAGAAGGCGTAGACGTCTACAACACAATGCTGACCGCCATGGGATGCACGTCTCACCTTGGCCCCAATCAACGCGAAATAAAAGCAATCGACGCCATTCGTTCCTAACAAGGGCTTCGCCCTTGACCCGGTGGCGTGGTTGGCTGGAAGACGTTGGACATTTGAATCGCCGGGCCGCTCCGTTGTCGCTACGATCAACATGCCCGCAGCATGCGCGAATCATTTTCAGCGACAGCCTGAACGGTCTAAACAGCCATGTTCGAACCGTTAACCGGAGACCGACAGGGTGCAGTCATAGATGTTTGTGAATCTGAAAAGGGTGGCCGAGGTTGGAGCGAGGTACGAGCGAAACCCCGACCGCCCATTGCGAGATCTTCTCGTTAATTCACAATCTCGGAGCGACGGCATGCGAAAAGGCCACATGTCGCCGCTCTGCGGCCTTTCATTCGTCTAACGGCAGCTAACCTCGGGTTAAAACCCGAGGCTATCACATGTCTACGCAACGCGACTCACCTGGCGCAACGTGCAACGATGCTGGAAATTCAAAAAGTGTTTTGAGCCTCGACGGCATGTCCAATTCCAGCGAATTTCAGTACTCACCACTCGGGATCAAATTTCAGGACTGTTCCTAAGACGTCCTTCAGCGGCTAAGTTCAGCGCGGTGAGGCCATTTTTCGTAAGTTTTGGCCAAACTGTCGCCCCAGTTTCCGTACCACATGTAGCCACCGCGGCGTTCGCTGCCGATCTCTTCGACGTCGTACTTGACGACTCCATCACGATCGCAAAACATTGGGCGGTTGGTTCCGATTTCATAAAATCGAGCCCACAGGGGCCGAGCTGATGAATCTGCCGTCAGACTGGGCTCGGTGCCACTTCTGTTGTAACGATAACCATTGATTTGCACTGTCTTGAACCACGACATTCCAGCATTCACGGCCTTGATGACATCGGGGTTCGGCGATTCAAGACTCATCAAGAACTTCAGGATACCAGCACTTTCAGCGCCGCTAAGCGATGCAAGTTCGTAGGCGCGAGCGTTCGCCGGAGCCAGCGTCACTTCATCGTGTTGAGCACACCAGACGGTTGGCTGGCCACCGATCACCACCTGGCACTTGATGATACAGTCAATGCCTCGGTCGATTGCACTTGCCGCAGCAGCATGACGTTCGGTACCAATAAATGCAAAATCTTCATGGGTACCGCTGTCGCGAAGAAACTCAACCACCCGAATCATCGAACCGTCGTTAAACGTGATCTGGCGGTGGTAACTTTTACTCAGCGGAAAATACTGGGGCCAGCCGCCGTTTGAATACTGGGCTGCCAGTACATGATCGAAGCCCAACAAGACGGCCGTTTTGTATTGTTCGCCGCCGGTAATCCGGAAGGCTTTCGCAAGTACGCGTAATTCACCAAGCGTCGCATCGTTATCGAACGTACCTTGCAGCTTCCCGCGGTCACCCGAATATTTTTCGCTGGTCGTGTCCTTGTTCTTCGGCCAGTCGCCATGCTGTGATTGCCACGACAGAATATTGTCCAACGTGTTGCGACCATCATCGCTGCTAAACCAGACATCAGGCTTCTTCATCAAGTTCTCAGCGGGCGTGCCGCCTTGAAGCGTTGAAACGAAACTGACAGATGCCAGAAGAGTCACAACAGAGTTTCTGATCATGTTTCGCATGTGCTGTTTTGGGATATCGGACTTAGTCTTGCGTTTGGCATAGCGCCGGCGGCGAACCAATTGATTGCCGGTCGCCGCCCTGATGATGCAAATCATCAGGATGAGTATACCGTCAGATGTTTCGCTTACCCTTGCAGAACATTCTCTTTGTTGCTTTCCAGGGTGAGTTGCTTTCCGAGCGCATAGCCCACGCCTTTAGAGCGCATTTGGTTTAGGTGTAGCGGTATCCGCAGTGTCTGAAGTGTCGTC
>CALFSX010000205.1 GCA_937916515.1 uncultured Planctomycetaceae bacterium
TGCCATTGCCATTGCCACGCAATGATGAACAGAAGACTCGCACAAACGACAGCCATGGCCGCAAATGCTGATCGCCAGCGACGACTCGGCGTGTCAGAAGCTACCCGGACCTGTCCCCCGGCGCATTCGTTTGGAGCGGCCGCTTCAGCCTCAAGCAAGGCTGAAAGGAAGACGCGATCGTAATACGCACGGCGAGCGACCGGATCGACAGAAAGTTCCGCTTCAAGTCGCAGAAAGTCGGCCTCGGAGATTGTTCCCTCCAGAGCATCGTCAATCAAAGAATGGAGTTCCGCTGCAGTCATTGCGTGGCCTCTCCAGTCCCCAGTCGCTGATGCATGCAGTTCAACAGAGCGGACCGCAGCCGGTGCAGCGTTACTTTCAGTCCACCGACACTCCTTCCGATCGCCTCGGCAAAGTCAACAAGGGTTCCTCGATTCGAATAGCGATGCAGAAGCAATTCCCGGTCCTGTACCCTCAGCTTCGCCATGCACTCGCGCAGCGTCTTATGGCGTTCCTGAAGCGTCAGATCCGCTTCATCAAGTTCCGATGCAATGATATGTTCAAGCTCACCACTGAAGGCCAGTCGAGCGTCGCGGGCCTGCGTCTTTCGGAAATTCAGCACTTCGAAGCGAGCGATACTGAATGCCCACGCTTTGAAATTCGTTCCCAGTTCGAATTCAGCCCGTTTCTCCCAGATCTTCGTGTTGGCCTGCTGAACCACATCGCCCACAGCTGGTTCGCCAGGCAGCAGCGAACGAACATACAACTGCAACGCCAGCTGATGCTCGGTCAGCTGAGTGACGAAGGCTGTCTCAAAGTTGTTTTGGCTCGAGTCCGGCATGACTGCAAATGCCTCAAAAAACGGAAGGGTTAACAAGGAAATCAGAAAATCTGTAAAAGGTTGACGCCATTTGTTTTGCGAGTTACGTGTAATACTTTGGCAAGTTCGACCGACATCGTTAGCCACGAATCAACCGGATTGTCCAGATAAGGCGATGCGTCGCCATGTTTGGGGGCGAGGTATCGAGGCGCAGAATTCTTTCCTCAAACGCATTTGCCTGAGTTCTTTGCAACGTTGCGTCAGCCTCACGCAGTAGCTCAGATGTGTTTGTTTCCAGAAAGGCTTTGAACCGTCTGTCATTCAGGGAACAGAGGGCCTGGAACCAGCGTCACCATCGTCTTCCTGGATTTCTCGAATTATCCGACAGGGATTTCCAGCCGCAACGACACCATCGGGAATGTCTTTTGTGACTACGCTTCCGGCACCGATGACGGTTCTGGAACCGATGGTTATTCCGGGAAGTATGATCACTCCTCCGCCAACCCAGACATCGGAACCGATGGTGACTGGCTTGCCGAATTCCTGAGTCCGACGAAGGCTTGCGTTCAGTGGGTGAGTGCCGGTGTAGATCTGGACGGCGGGACCGAAGAACGTGTAGTCGCCGATCTTCACTTCGCAGACGTCAAGCACGATGCAGTTGAAGTTGAAATAGACACGCTCACCCAGATAAATATTGCTTCCGTAGTCGCAATAAAATGGTGGCTGCATCCAGACAGAGTCTCCACCGCTGCCAAGCAATTCCGTCATAATTCGACGACGGACATCCTGCTCTTTCTCTCGAGTTACGTTGAGGTCGTGCAACAGATCTCGTGCTCGCTCTCTGGATTCAACCAATTCTGGATCGAGAGCATCGTAAAGCTCTCCCGCCAGCATCTTGTCCTTTTCGCTTTTCATTCGCTAAGTCGCCCTGCGTGGTGTTTATGAAGCCCTTTGGCTGCCAGCATCGATTGAGATCTGAGCTTTCAGCACGAGTTTGATCGCCAGCCACGGGATGAAGAAGAATGTCAGGACACAAATTTTCAGCAGGCCCATGCCGCAATAAAAAATCAGGTCGAGTTCGTGATCGCTTAGCCCAAACATTGGCCCGTGGAACTTGTGAATGAAATCGCCCGTCAGTTGGGTGACACCAAGCCATATGAAAAGCAAAGCGAAACCGCCAATCCAGCACCAAAGAAAGATGCTGGAAATGGCATTCAATAGATCTTTTGTTTGATCGGTCACGTTGAAGTTCCGGATGCATTGTTTTACGTTTGGGGCGTGTTTAGCTTCAGCCACTCCGCTGCAGATTTCGCTGTGGCATTTCCCAGTACTGTTGATTCAATCTTCTGCTGTGCCGCTTTGATTCGACGACTGATCATGCTGCTCTGAATGGCTTCTTCTTCAGTCATTTCAAGACTGTCGAGAATTCGCTGTACAAATTCAGTGACGAACATTTTCAGCAGCGGATCTTCCAGCGACAGATGATAAGTCAAGCGGCAGTTGCACGGAATCTCTTCGGCAAACTGCATGATTGCGTCATCTGCCGACAGCATCGGATGCCGCTCGGCGACAATCAGATCAATGGTCGCCGATTCGTCGATGTTCAAGCGAGCTGCTATGTCAGTGGACAGGTTCCTGGCCGGTGTTGCCTGAAGAGGCACGTTGCCCGAATAGGCATCCGCAATTGACATAAGTTGCGCGAACGCATCGTCAAAGTGAGCAACCAACAGTATGGCGGCGGAATCGTTGTTTTCGTCAAGCTGCCTGCCAAGCCCTTTAAACTTAGCTTTTTCAGTTATCCAGATGCGGTCGTCCATTGTCTGAACTGTTGACTTTGAGCCTTTGCCGAAGAATAGGTCGAATAGTCCCATGCTTTTCCGCCTTCTATTTTGCTGATCACTGATTCAATTCCACTTCAACACAATTTGCAAATGGTGACGTGAGACTTGTCGCTCTGAACGTAGGTGATCAAACGGCTGAGTGTTCCACCTTTTCGTTGTCGTCCGGTTACTTCCTGAAGTCTGTTCCATTTGCTGATAGTTTGCCGAAAAACGTCAGTGAGACAGCCGCTGCAGGATGGCCAGTACCCCTTCAATTTCCTGTTGCGTTGACACATAGGTGGCTGCATTTTTAATCTCCTTTTCAGCGTTCGCCGGGCAGCCAAACCACGAAACATGCTCAGCGATAAAACGGTCTCCCATGGTGTCACCGATTCCCGCTGTGCGTTCAGGATCAATGCCGGTTTCCGTCAGCAGTCGTTTGATGGCTGTGCCTTTGTTGACATGTTGAAGGTCGCAATTGATGTACAACCATGTCATTGAGACTCGAATTGGCCAGCCTCGTTTTTGAAATTGCTCAGCAATCGTTGAAACGATGGATCGAAGGTAGTCTGTGTCTGGATGGTAGAGTGCCACCGATGCCGACTTCCCTGGCTGCTGAATCACACCATGTTCGTGGTAGAGCGTTCGCAAAAGCTTCCGAGCTTCATGAACGATCTCAAGATGCTCTTCAGTAATGGAAGGTTCGCACTCGAAAGAATTGTCGGCTGGTCGCCAGATCCAGACTCCATTCTCGCCGATGCAGGGAATCAGCGTGTTGTGAATCAGGCGGCAAAGACATTCAACAAACCCAATCGGTCTGCCGCTGCAGAGTGTGACCACTGGCCGATCACGGTACTGTATCGCCTGGCGATTGTGCTCAGCGATCTGCAAAAGGGCTGGTCCGTTGATTGGTGCGTGCGACTCAGGCGACAGGCAACCGTCGATATCGCAGATGACCAGGTCATACTTCGCTGTTGTTCGAAACGGCACGATGGGCTTTCTTGTTGCGTCAGGGGAATTGGAGTCTTACCGAAAAAGGAAACGCCCACGGTGCGCATGATACTCGTAGCGACAACGGAGCGTTTCGGCGATTAGAACATCCAGGGAGGTGCTGCACGCCACGCCGTCGGGGCGAAGCCCTTGTTAAGGATCAGGCTCGAAATAAGATCCCGACTTGTCAGTCATGAAATTCGCCCACATTCGTCACGCCGTAGACGTTCGAAACTTTATTGCATATTCCGGCGTCGTTGCACGTTGCGCGAAGAAAGTCGCGTTCCGTTTGTGATAGATTCGCAGAATCATTTCTACGGCAATTCAGCTAAGGAGGAATTCTGCAAAATACAGGTTGCCACCTGCTTTGCGAGTGCTTCGTTTCCTTGTCCATTAAAATGCACACCATCTGGCGAATGCCAATTTGAATGACCTTCCACAAGGTTGAACAAATCGTTCGTCGGAATGCTGTGCTGCTTCATGATGTCCGCAGCAAGAGAATTTCGGGCTTTGACGCGTTCTGTCCGTTCATCAAACTTTTGCAGGTCACTCTTTTTCCGCACGGGCGTCGTTGTTGCCCAGATGAATTTTGCATCTGCTGAGTGTTCTTTGACGGTGGCGACCGTTTTAGCGAGGCCAGCTCGATATTGCTCTTCGGTGTAACCCCAGCCATGTAGACCATTGTTAAAGTGGATCACGGAGAACTTGTATTGCTTCATCAACAATTGAAGATCGTCGTTAAACGCTGGGTCGGTGACGCACTTCGATGTCGTCAGTCGGGCACAATACGCCTTGCCGGCAAGTTGTTTTTCGACTGAGCCAAAATATCCTCGAGTGATCGAATCACCAACCAGCAGAACACGGGGCAGATGATCTTTGTCTGCGTCCGTTATCCAAATGTCGATCCACTCGATCCGTTCACGGACGGGGGCGTCAGCAGGCAGGAATTGGCACGCAGCCAACAGGGTAAGCAGAGTGCAGAGTTGTTTCATGAATGGCTTCTTGTCAACGGGAGCGGTGCTGATTGCAGTGAGCAAGACCTTAGGTTATTCGAACGTACCAAACGGTGGCGAAAACTCAACTGTGCCCACAACATCCTTCAGTGCATCTGGTTCAAGTTCCAACGCCATCCACGCTTCGCCGCCACCAAATGGTGATTCCAACGGTCTTGCCAGTTCCGCTGAAAATCCAAATTTGGTGTAAAACTCCGGATGCCCCAGCACCAACACTGTCTTATGTCCCATTGCTCGACACGTTGCGAGCCCCTGCGTCAGCAATTGGGTTCCAATTAGCTGTCGCTGAAACTCCGGCAGCACTGCCATCGGTGCCAGCGATAGCGATTCCAGAATTTCAGCCCGCCCCGATATCTTTAATCGACTGAACAGGATGTGCCCAACGGCGCTTCCGTCGATTTCTGCAACCAGTGAGACCGCGAGAAAGCCGCCATCACGGAGTGCGTCGACAAGGTTTGCTTCTGCGTCACTTCCAAACGCCAGGTGGTTGACGTTCCAGATCGCAGCTCGATCTGTCGGAAGCTCCGGTCGAATTATTGCGTTTGGTCTCATCCCCTGGGCTCTACGGTCTCAAGATGAAGTTGAACAATCGATGATTCGTCCCTGCATTGTCTGCAGCTAAATCTTGAGCGAACTCCGATTTATGGCTCCTGCTGCTGCTGACATTGTTTGACTTTAGGTAAACGTCCGCAACACATGGGCGGAAAAATTCGTTGCACTCAGCGACGAAAGTCAGCCGGAACGATCAAGCGTGCGTTCGGGGTGTGTTTTGATGTCGGCTTTGCTTGTTTCAGAACGAGCGGCAGAAGGTAGAAGATGGTATTGCAACGGTTTCGTTTTGAGTGCTGCGGCGTTGATCGTGAACCTGTCAGCAGTTTGATGTGTCGGTCGTGCGTTCTATTCGAAGCAACCTGGTGAAAGGCGGATGCGTGATACGGAAATATCAAGAACGTGATCTGGGCGAGTTACTTGAGACCTGGGCGGCGGCATCTGCAATCGCACACCCGTTTTTGTCGGACGAGTTTCTGGCCTCAGAACGAGAAAACATCCCCAATCTCTATCTTCCAAACGCCGAAACATGGGTGTTTGAAGCGGATGGCAATGTGGTTGGGTTCATCGCTCTTATTGGCAATGAAGTCGGAGCGATCTTCGTGCATCCCGACCATCAACGCAACGGGGTTGGATCGCAACTGATGAACAAGGCCAAGGATCTTCGAGGAGAACTCGAAGTGGAAGTGTTTGCTGAGAACTCAGTTGGACGTGCGTTCTATACGAAATCCGGGTTTGGATTGATTGAAGAAAAAGTTCACGATCAAACCGGGTTTCCACTTCATCGACTTCGATTGGCAAGCTTTGTCGGATAAAGACGCGACGCGGAATGGCATCCAGCAAGTTTCCGGTACACTGCTGGTGGTTCAATACCACCCTGCTGACTTGCGGGCTGAAATTCCTTGAAAGTGAATCTGAATTGGCTGCCAGAAAAGATGTCTCAGAACTTTACGCAGAAGTTACCGGAGCAGCGGTTCTGGGCTTGGTTGTGAATCTGCTTCTGGGTGTTGTTAAGCTGATTGGCGGGGTGATCGGAAATTCGTTCGCGCTTATCGCTGATGCTGTGAATTCCATCGGCGATGTTGTGACGACTGTGGTCGTGCTGTTCGCCCTTCGAGTCGCTCAGCGTCCTGCCGACGCTGAACATCCCTATGGCCATACAAGAGCCGAAGGTATTGCTGCATCGAACGTGGCATTATTGGTGATCATTTCCGCCCTGCTTGTTGGCTGGGAAGCGATTCGGCGGTTTGCAATTCCGCACGAGACACCTGCAGTCTGGACTCTTTGGATCGCTGGCGCCAACATCTTTATCAAAGAAGGCCTGTATCAGTACAACGTCCGTGTGGGAAAACGAACGGGATCATCGGCGATCATCGCAAACGCATGGGACCATCGCAGTGATGCTTTTTGTGCGCTTGCCGTCTTGATTGGCCTTGCCGCTATTCGATGGGGCGGATCACGCTTTCTTTGGGCTGACGAATTCGCCTCGTTGGTGGTAGTTGTGGCAATTCTATGGACAGGAATTCAACTGTTTCGAGCCAGTGCAAGCGAACTTATGGATGTGCAGGCCGACTCGGAATTTGTCGGGCAAATCCGGGATGTGGCCCTGGCGGTTTCGGGGGTTGAGATCGTGGAAACGCTATGGGTGCGAAAGTCTGGTCTGGAGTTCTTTGCCGACATTCATATTGAAGTTGACGAACATTTAAGCGTCGCAGAAGGACATCGAATCGGACATGAGGTGAAAGATAAATTGCTCGCCGATTTTCCGAACCTAAGAGATGTACTTGTGCACCTTGAACCATTTCCGCATCGCCATGCCTGATTGCAATGCGGTTGCAGCATGTTCGCATGTTCGCGGGAAATTCATCATCGCCGCGTGGCATTTTTCCAGTGCCACCGTTTTCTATTCATATTACGAGGCGTGTCGTTTGTTGGCCACGTGACGCTCTTCAACGATGAATATGGTGAAAACCACGCGTGTGGTTGTGGGAGTAAGGGTGGTTTAGTAGCATTGCGAACGTACCAATTCCCATTGGCGGCGTTTGATTCCTTTTTGCGGGAGTCTGCTTACAGCGTCGTCCCACGATCGTTTTCTGCTCAATCGAAAGGCGAACACCAATGCTGAAGTGGAGTTTTCATCGAGATTTAAAGAGCCGCCGCCGACGCCGACAAAGCCGTTCGGCTGAACAGCTTGAGACGCGGGCGTTGTTGTCGACTTTCTATGTGAACGGGGACACGGGCCAGACGGGGAATACTGGAGCTGCGGACTCGCCGTTTGCCACAATTGATGACGGGATTCGGGCTGCCATGGCCAGTCCGGGTGACGACGAAGTTGTCATTGAACCAACGGACCAGCCTTACACCGAAAATATTGTCCTGACACTCGATGGCGGGGAAGGCTGGGGCTATCCCGAGATGAATGGTGACCTGATCATTCGTGGCTCTACTGGCAATTCTCAGGATGTTGTCCTGAGTTCAACCTACGGAATTAACATTCTGTCAGAAGCCGCGATTGATGTGACGATTGCGGATCTGACGATTCGTGATTCTGGAAATCATGGGATTGAGCAACGAGGAACCGGAGTCTTTACTGTCGATGGCGTTCATGTTGACAGTGCCGGAAAGGGCAGCACTTACTACTCGGGAATTGCGCACCTGAACGGTTCGTTGGTCGTTCGCAACAGCACGCTGTCGAACAACTATCAGGGTATCTGGAGCGTGAACTATCTTCAGAATGTTGCACCAGCCAGTCTGACGGTGGAAAACACGATCACCAGAAGCAACCTCAACCATGGGATCTACAGCTCTGGTGTAACCGGTGAAGTTAGCGTGACTAACCTTCAAAGCACCGGGCACCGTTATACGGGGACCTATGTTGCTAATGCCGGGGCGGTCACCATTTCCGGAGGGGCATTCACTGGCAACACGGGAAATGGGATCACACTGAATCAGATTCAGGGCGATATCAACCTGCTTGATGTGTCGGCATCTCAGAACGGTAGTTCGGGAATCGCCATCGCAAAATCTCAGGCGGTCAATATTGTGGGTGGGACTTTGGCTGGCAACACCAGGCAAGGCGTTCATGCCTCCGACGTGGCTTCTATTTCCATCGACGGCACGAGTTTAACGGGCAACGGAGCGGATGGTGTTGTAGCCATTCGGGTTGCGGGAGCAGTGCAGATCAACGACATCACTGCAACAGATAACACTTTGTCCGGAGCGGCCGCGATTTTCAGTGGCCCGGTAACAGTTACCAACAGCGTGTTGAACAGCAATGGCGGACGTGGCCTTTATGTAAACGAAGCCGAAACGGCCTCCATCACCACCAGTGAGTTCGCTGACAATCTGATTCAGGGTGCGTTGCTGCGTGAGACACCGAACGTTCAGATTTCGGACAGCTCATTCACAGGCAACACGTTGAATGGGTTGATTCTGCCATTGGCAAATGGCGCGATGCTGGACAATCTCGTTGTCGAAAATAATGGGACGGTCACTGGTACAGCCCAGGTTGGCGGCGCAGGGATTAATATCAATCCCGTTACGTCAGCACCGATCACCATCAGTAATTCCAGTATTCGAAATAATCTGACTCGATGGTACGGCGCTGGCCTGGAAGTGTGGATGAACGCAACAGCCACCCCTGTACTCGCAAATGTGTCGGTGTCGAATACGGCGATTGACGGAAACACCATCGGCGAAGGCGCGACGAAGGCAGGCGCCGGTGTTTCAGTGCGAGGCTAAGTCAACTTCACTGTGGATCATTCGACAGTCAATGGAAACACGGGAGACAGTATTCCTGGAATCTATTACGAGGCTCTGGGGCAGGTTGCTGAAGAATGGCCCTTGCTTAGCATTACGGATTCGACGATTGCCAATAACTCGACCGGTTTCGCTGCAAGAGTCACAGTGTTGGCTCAGGCCAGCGGAATTCGACAAGTTAATGGCCGATTGGTAATATCGGGATCGACTGTTTCCGGAAACACGGGCGGCTGGATCGGCGGCGTCTATGCCACAACCAACGGTGGTCGCATCGTCAATAGTACGATTTCCGGGAACTCGGCGCAGTATATCGGTGGATTGCGGGTTGACAGCCATCAGAACGAGTTTCAAATTACAAACACCACCATCACAGAAAATTCTGCATTTCTTGCGGGTGGCGTACACCTGACGTCAGCTAATGTCGTCGTGGCGAACTCCATTATTGCGGCCAACCACCTAACCGGCGATAATCGTGAATCCGACTTCTATGGCAGCTCCATTTTTCAGACGGGCGGCAACAATCTCTTTGGAGAAGTAACGCAGCTTTCAATTCTGGATCCAACCGGGACTGCTGCGGCAACCGACCTGTTGGGCAGTGTGTCAGTACCATTGAATCCACAGCTGGAGCCATTACAGGACAACGGTGGACCGACGCAGACTCACCTTCCAATGACGGGTAGTCCGGTGATTGACGCGGGTAACAGCAGCTTGGCTTCTTTGCTCAGCACCGACCAAAGAGGCGGAAATCGCATTGAGCGATCGGCCGTCGATATTGGTGCTGTTGAAGTCGCCAACGTCGCCCCATCGATCGCTGTCGCAGCCGACAGCGTGACTGTTGATGAAGGGCAGCTGGCCATCGTGGGAGGAACGGTAACCGACTTTGAGGGAGATAGCGTGACCCTTTCCGTTTCTATCGGGACGATTGTCGACAACAACGACGGAACATGGTCATGGCAACTGCAGTCAGACGATGGGCCGTCTGGCGGGGCAACGGTGACGGTGACCGCCATGGATGAATTCGGGGCAACAGACGAAGTTGAGTTTCTGCTGAACGTTCTCAATGTCGCTCCTGTTGTGTCTGTGACAGCGGAGACGGAAGTGGAACCGGGCCAGCCAGTTGCATTCCAGCTTTCGACCACCGATGTTTCTGCGGCTGATCAGGCTGCGAACTTCGTTTACAGTATCGACTGGGATAGCGATGGCGTTGTTGATGAAACTCTCACCGGCGGAGCTCTTGCAACTGTGAACCACGTGTTTGATACACCTGGCGATCATACCGTCAGCATTACAGCAACGGACAAAGATCAGGGTGTCAGTGAAACGGTAACTCATGTCGTGGCCGTGCATCAGCCCGTCGAGCTGCTCGCGAATAGCAGCCTGAATCTGAACTCAGCCGACAAGAACAAGAAATTCGAAGTTGTCATTCTGTCGACATCAAGCTTTGATGCTCGCGGCATTGATGTTTCGACGGTGATTTGGGCTCAGGCCGCTGCCAGCGGCAGCAAATTCCGAGACGTTAATCACGATGGCCTGGCTGATCTCGTTCTGACGTTCCAGCTAAGCGACACATCTCTGGTTGATCTTTACCGAAACGCTTTGGCAGTGGATTCACAGAACAACCACCAGACGGTTGACGTCCCTATTACCGGCAGAACGAACAGCGGCACGGTGATTTCCGGCTTCCATACGCTGGATCTGTTTATGACTGGACGAGCTCTGCGAGACATGCTGAACTCTCTGTAAAGAATCCGATTGGAAGTGGCAGCCGACAGTCTGCCATCTGCCTGCAAAGTTCAAAGCCCTGCTTCCAGCAGGGCTTTGTTCATCCCTGACGCTGGTTTCTCCGACACTGAAAGTGTCGCTCAAAGCGGAGCAAAGCTCAGCTGATATCGCGATAAACAGCTTCTAGTACTACAGTCGTATTTCAGGGTTTGGTTTGTGGGGAGCCTCTGGTCC
>CALFSX010000206.1 GCA_937916515.1 uncultured Planctomycetaceae bacterium
CGCTGTTGTGGGGGTCGCGGTAGATATGATCGATGCGTTCCGTGCCGAAGGTGCTCGATCGTCGGACCACTCCGTGAACATCGTAGCCTTTTTCCAACAGCAATTCGGCTAGGTAAGATCCGTCCTGTCCGGTGATGCCGGTGATGAGTGCTGATTTAGTCATGATTCCGAGAGTGTTTGGGTTGAGTGGCGAGAGTCAAAAAAACAGTTATACGGAACGCAGTGTTTCGTTTTGAATCGCGTTCAGAAACGAGTCGTAGGCGGTTTTCAATCCGTCAGACAGCCCGATTTTAGGCGTCCAGCCGGTGGCCTTGATTCTGGAGATGTCTGATAGTTTGCGTGGTGTGCCGTCAGGTTTCGAAGGGTCGGTGGTGATTTGGCCTTCAAACCCAATTGTTTCTGCCACCAATCGGGCCAGATTCAGGATGCTGATTTCCTGGCCGCTGCCGATGTTGACCAGGTCCGGCGGGTTTTTCAGTGTCAGCAGATGACAGATTCCGGCCGCCAGGTCGTCCACATGCAGGAATTCTCGCATCGGAGATCCGCTGCCCCAGATCGTCACCGAATCGGCGTTGGCCTGTTTTGCTTCGTGAAAGCGTCTGATCAGTGCGGGGAGAACGTGCGAATTGTCCGGGTGATAATTGTCGCCCGGCCCATACAGGTTAGTGGGCATGGCCGAATGGAACAGGTCACCGTATTGCTGGCGATAGTATTGACACAGCTTCAGTCCCGCGATTTTGGCAATCGCGTAGGCTTCGTTGGTGGGCTCCAGTTCGGACGTCAGCAGGCTTGTTTCAGCAATTGGCTGAGGCGACATCCGCGGATAAATGCAGGTGCTGCCCAGAAACAGGAACCGCTGTGTGCCATGTTGGTGAGCGGCCTGAATGGCATTGGTCGCCATCATCAGATTGTCGTAAATGAATTCAGCCGGGTACGTGTTGTTGGCGTGTATGCCGCCCACCCTGGCGGCCGCAAAGACAACGACATCCGGCTTTTGTGCTTCGAAAAACTTATTTACCGCCGACTGGTTAATCAGGTCCAGTTCAGACCGCGACCTAAGCAGCAGGTTTTGGAAGCCGTCTTGCTGCAGGCGTCTCACCACGGCGCCGCCCACCATGCCGTTGTGGCCAGCGACATAGATTGTTTGTTGTTTGTTCATCGATGTGTAAATGCCGGTCCTGCGGTGGCAACTGAGTTCCGTCGGTGGCGTCCGCGATCAGGCCGCGCACACTTCGTTCCCGTGGGTGACAGAGGCGTTGAATGCGTCTGCCAACCAGAGAGGTCGCCCAGCCCTGTGGTGAGACAAAGGTAGGTTAGTTCCCAATTGTAGATCAACAGAGATCATCATCAGCATTGTCGGTCGTCGAGTTCTTCTGTCAGACAGGTCGGTCGTTTTGCAGCACTTCCTGCCTGATGTGATTCGTGAGACGCCTAATGGGCTGAAGTGAATGATGGTGCTGCCGTTGCGGCAACGATTTTCGTCAGTGTCATCCGGCGACAGCCACGGATGTTGTTGCGGCAAAACGACATTCACCACACTCACTCGTCAGTTCCAAACGCTGCACAGCGAAAGCTGGTCTTTCGCTGTGCAGTGAAGACGTTTGATCGGTGTAGAAAGTGCGGCTGGATATCAGCGAACCTGTAGGCTCTGGACCGCTCCGGATTATGGCTGGTGCAAAACATTCGGGGCCTTCGATTCCGCTTCGGGGTCCGATTCCGCCTCTGCAAAGTAGGCTTCGTTTTTTTTGTCTCCGTAGCCGTAGCCGTAGCCGTATTTGTAATCTTTATAGCGATAGCGATAATCGGAGTAGTTGTAGCTGCCGTAGCCATAGGCGTCTGTTTCTTCAACTCCGTTGACCACGATTCCCGTGATGTTGGCACCGACATCGCGAAGCTGTTCCAGTGTACGTCGTCCAAAATCGCGAGTGTGTCGGCTCAGTCGGACGCACAAAATCACACCGTCTACTCGGGGGGCCACACTGCACGGGTCGGTGACGACCAGCACTGGGGGCGTGTCGATAATGACGTATTCAAATTTTTCACGCAGCACGGCCAGTAGTTGTTCGTATTCCGGGCGCGCCAGCAGTTCGGCGGGATTTTTAGGCCGGCTGCCGCAAGGCATGACATAGAAGCCTTCGAGTTCCGTCTCTTTGATGGCATCCTCAATTTCCGCGTTACCGCGTAGCACGTCGACGATGCCGACCGTGTTGTCGACACCGGTCATTTTGTGCACCTTGGGTCGGCGGAAGTCACTTTCGATGATGATTGTTTTCTTGCCAGACTGGGCCAGGGAAACGGCAAAATTCATGGTCAATGTCGACTTGCCATCGCCAGCGGCCGGGCTGGTGACCTGGATAACCCGGTGGGCGCTTCCAGTTGCACTGAAACAGACGGCCGTTCGCACCGTGCGATAGGCTTCCGCGGGTCTCGAACGCGGCAGATGTAACGTAACGACAGTGCGGTCGACGAGCGTGTCTTTGGGGATTTTTTTCAGCGCGGCTTCCTTCATGAACGGAATGTGTCCCACAATGGGGATGCCGAACTCGCGAATGAGTTCCTCGGGTTTGCGGAAACTGCGGTCCGCCGCCTCCACGATGTAACCCAGAACGAGTCCCACGAATCCACCAAGGAAGGCTCCCATGCCTAGAAACTGACTCAGTTTCGGATAAGTAAGGCTGCCATGGCGAGCATCGGTCAGGACCGAAGCGGAAACTCCACCGAAATTTGTTGGTAATTCAGTAGCGCGAATCTGCTGTTGCACGTCATCCAGCAGGGATGATTCCCGGGCCAGCCGTCGCTCGAAATTTGTTCGCTGATGTTCATAGTCTCGCAGCCCTTTGGCCGCCGTTTCTTCAGTGTTATACAGTACCTGAAACTGAGCTTTCTGTACTTCCTGCAGGTTTAGCTCGTGCCGCAGCGAGTTGAGGTAGATGGACAGGAAATCCGCCTTGGGCTGTGGGCTGTCCTGAGTCAGATTTTCGGGATTCATGCCTGCCAAAGCGTCCAGGTGTCCTCGCGTGATTTCGATCCTGCGTCGCAATGCGATCAGCTTCGGGTGTCCGGTACCAACTTCTTCTGAAAGAATGGCTTCTTCCATGAGCAACGGCATGATGGCCTGAAACATGGATTTCGCATCGGTTGACCCACTTTCTTTCCGAAGTTCGACGTCTGCCGCGGTACCCTGCGTCTCTTTGCCGATCACCAGCAGTAACGCATCACGTTGTCCGCCCGCCTGAAGTGCTGTTTCAAGCGCACTCAGTTCTGCCTTAAGTTCGGTCTGGTGGATGACCAGAGAAGCGATCTTTGACTGGATCCCGGTCAGCCGCTGGCTATGGATATTGCTGCCATCGCTCAATAATGGTGAGCTCTTGTCGAAGGTCTCATATTCATTTTCCAGAGTGTTCAGCGATTCGCCGAGTTCGTCTTTGGCCTGAGTCAGTAGTTGTTGCAGCTTTGTAACGGCGTTTTCATAGCTTTCCTGCTGGTGGGCGATGAACTCCTGGGCCACTGCGTTGGCGATCTGAGCAGTATCGTTCGGGTTAGATCCTTCACAGGAAAGCTGCACGATGTTGGCCGCCATCGCTCGCGTTGACACCATTCCGGCGATGCGTCGAACGGCATCCTCCTCGGTCAGGCCACGCAGCGTTTCGAGTTGGCTCAGGTTGTGTTTTTCGATACACGGTGCCAGCAGTTTTCGGCTCGATACGACAAACTGTGCATCCGACAGATTTCGCTCGGCCATGATGTTTTCGACGCGCGGGTCTGAACTGTGGTGGATCACCTGCAGCAACGCGGACGAGGTGTACCGTGGCACCTGTCGCTGGAAATACAGGTAGCCGAGTCCGGCACCGACCAGTGACAGCAGGATAATGAACGACTTTCGTCGCTGGAGAAACCCCCAGATGTCGAGCCCCTGCTCTTTGTCACTCATGTTGTCAAATGAGTTCCAAGGGGCGTCCTGTACTTTGTTCTGCACG
>CALFSX010000207.1 GCA_937916515.1 uncultured Planctomycetaceae bacterium
CTTCAGTTGAGGCGATGTTTCCGCCTAAATCTGCCGGCAGAACGGTAACGTTAGGAACCACACTGGCCCCACCACCGTATTCACCACATCCAGAGAAAACGAATGCCGCGACGCCGCAGAGCACAAACTGTGTCTTAGAAAACAAGCTGTTCATATTTGATCTAAGTCTCATTATTCTTCACCAGCCGCATCGCCCGCAGCAGGCTCAGCCTGAGGTGGTGCATAAACAGTTGGACCTACGTCTTCCAACAGGCGTGAATAGTTGAACAATGCATCCCGCGTTCCCGTTACCTGAGCTTCAGGGTCACCTTTGAACAAGTCCGGAAACTGACTGCTGTTGTTATGAGGGAAGTTGACTGGCATGGATGTGTAAGGAGTAATCCATTTTGGATTGTACAACCACAACTGTACCCAGTCTGCTCGAAGTCTATTCTGAACACGATTCAGGTTTGGTCCCTGAATATCCTTCTTAGGATCGGAAACCTTGAACTTGCGAGCTCCCACTGAGTGACACTTGATACACAGTGGTCCATTGACCGAGTCCCAGCATTCCGCCAGGTATTGCTCGTTCTTCGCCAGCAATCCTTCTGCTTCCAGATCTGCCTGCCGCCGGGCAAGGTAGTCTGCGTCGGTTGGAACCAGTTCCTGATATGGGAACTCGGCATCGTCAACAGCAGCAAAGTAGTTAGCAAGCGTTTGAGCTTCCTTGAGACTCAGGCTGAACTTAGGCATTCGCAAGACCGTTGTGTAACGAATCTTTTCTGGTTCCAACAGGAACTGATACAACCAAGGTGTCTGTACCTTGCCACCTTCCTGATACAGCGGTGGCGGTGACGCCTGCCATGCCAGGTTGCGGTTGCCACCCATGGTTGTGTCAGATAGGAACGAAACCAACCATTCGGCAAAGCTGCCACCACGTGATGGCTGGTAGTCAACCATCTTGGCATCAGTCACCGTGATACGTGAACTTGCAAGTACTCGCATCGGATCTTCTGAGTTACCAAAATCGAGTGTTTCCCAAGTATCGAAGCCGCTCTCACGGAATGATGGGTCCTCTTCTTCAGCGTCCGGTTCCACCATTTTGATGCCATGGAAACTGGCCAAAGGCAAATCGACTTCTTCGCCATCAATGATGAACTTCTGTTTGGCACCTGTCAGAGCAGGCTTAGGCTTGCGAATTTTCAGGAACAGCTCAAGCCCCTTCTGATGATCGGCATCAGACAGAACTGTCGGGAAAACGTCCTCTTCCAAATCCACTCCAAAGGTCACCTTTGGCAACTCCACCATATGGCAGCCTGTGCAGTTGTACTTGGCAAGCAGGAATTCGCCTTCAATACGATTCTTATCACGCTCATTCGGCGTGTACACGTATTGATCAGCCGGTGGTTCTGCGACAAGTCCCAGTACAAAGGTGGCGATCGCTTCAATTTCCTGTTCCTTCAACGGGAACTTAGGCATTCTTAGACGTTCGTCGTAACCCTTTGTTTCTGTTTTCAGGTAATCATAGGTGCGAGGCCCACGAAGCTTCTGCCACAGGAATCCAGCTCGACCATGATGTAACAAGCTGTCATAGAAGAATGCCTGAGTCAGCTCGTTCTTCAAGGCTTCTCCGCCATCGACGCCACTTTCTGCGTCCTTCATTGCCTGTTCAACGCGATCACGTGTGGACGAGTTGTCAGGTTCGCCATGATGATGCAGGAACTCTTCAATATGTTCCAAACCCAGCTTACTGGTGTCTTTGCGACCCCAGTCCTGAAGAGCAACGCCGATTGGACGAGCATCTTCATAGCCTGGGATGTCGTGACATGCATAGCAACCGTAACGCGAGATCGTCCGACGACCAATGTATTCCAGTTTACGATCGTTCCATTCGTTCTCGTCTGTGACAGCAGAACCATCAGCTGTGGCAAGAACACGTTCGTCGCCAGCAAACTTATCAGCTGATTGCCCCAAGCTTCTGTCTTTCAGGATCTTCGCGACTGCTTCGTCGCTGAATCGAGACTTGCGAAGGAACAATGTGACCAACTCGTCCAGCGGTGAAATCTCGTTCTCTTCGCCTTCGTTCAGCAAAGGCAGAGTCAGTGGATCAACAACCTTGGAAGCGAAGTCTTCCTGATCACCACGACTCAACAGGAATGCTGTGATATCAGCTGCTGGGTCAATATCTGCTCCATCCTGAGAGTAGACGTCCAGATAGAGGTTCGGCATACGAGTTCGAGCGTGATAACGACTTGGTTCTTTGATCCAGGTGTACAACCAATCGCTGAAATCTTTGTTGTCAGCATTGCGGCTGGCTTTACGATGGATGTCACTGATGTTCGGGCCAAATTCAGCGGTGGTGCCTGGAACAGCATCGTGCTGATGGCACGCCAGACAGCCACGTTCTGAGAACAATTGCTCTCCACGTGCTACGTCAGGCTGGTATTCAGCTGCTGGCTTCAACAGATCGATTGGCTCTGAGTCGGCCAACAGAACTTTGGCAATACCAGCAAGTTCGACCGCTTCAAACGCCTGAGCAAGATCGTCCTGCTGATTGGTCAGGTTAAAGAACTGAGGCATCTTGGTTGACGGACGAAATCGTCCGGGAACTTCTGTCCAGTATTCAATGAATCCAGGCACGGCTTTGGCGGCGATATGTCGTAGCCCTGGTCCGACCTTGCGGTACTTACCAGCAACCTGAGTTGGATCGTCTGCGACGCGTTGTTCCTGCTCTGCAGTCTGCGGTTCAAGACGTACGTCCGGACCGATTGACTTGCCGCCATCGAAACCATGGATTTCGTGGCAACCGAAGCATCCGTATTTGCCCAACAATGTGAATCCATCGAAGACCTTCGGAGCAGAAGCGCCAAACTTCGGATGAACGCCCAATTCCGTCACATCGTGATGACACTTCAGGCATGTTGATTCCTGGAATCGTTCTGGCTGCATCGGATACTCCCAAAAGTGATTGGGGTGGTAGCCGTATTCGTGGTGCCAGTCTTCCGCAACATGCGGGTCGTTTGGAGTGTGCTCAGCATTTCCAAAGTTGACTCCGGAGCCCTGCCCGTCGTGGCATGCAGTGCAACCGAATGTTGCGACTGGATGCGGACTTGAAGAAGTCACGAAAAGTTCGTGATTCGGGTGAGTCGTAAACGGATGCGGAAACTTATTTTCCGCAACCCATGTTGATACATCTTCAGGATCGCTGGCTTCACCGTGTGGAAACGCAGGCAAGTTGCCCGGAGCAGTCCGGTCCATATTCATATGGCAGGTTCGGCAACGGTCAAATCGTGCGATCTCTGTCATACCCAGAGTTTGGTGCAATTCCGGCAACCAGTCCTGTGTCACCTTAATTGGACCGTTGAAACCGTCGACGATTGGCAATTCCATGAAGCTACGCTTAAGTTTCATGAATCCACCTTGTGGATCGATTTTCTCAAGAGCCCCCTCAGCCAATACTAAATCAGCTTCCAGTTTCGCCAGTGACTTCTTTAGTTCCACATCCTTCTTAACCAGTTCCTGAAGTGACTTCAGCTTTTCAGCGGTCTCTTCGTCTTCGGCAGTAGACGGTGACCCGACAAGTGCCAAATCAGCCTTAGCGGTCTCAAGATCCAACGTGATCTTTTGACAAACGGCCTCAGCCTTTTCGTAGTTCTTCATCAACGACACTTTGACGTCATCGCTCAGATTGTCTCGAATGGCCAGGTCATAGTGAGCACGCTCCTCGTCACGCAAAGCGTTTTCATTCTTAAGCCGAAGCTCAAGCGATTCCACCTTACGGATTCCTGCGTCACGTTCTTTGTCAACCTGAAGTTTCAGATCGGCAAGTTCAGCAAGAGACTTACTGTTCTCGCGTTGCTGCTTCTCAAGCGACTCTCGATTGGCCTCAAACTCAGACGTCTTCATGCGACTGATTTCAACCTTCTTGGCCGCAGCCTGAAGCTTGAAGTTTGTCGCCTGGTACGAGCGCCAAGGATCAGCGTAGTCTTCGACCATCATGGCGACGACAGAAGCCAGCAGCACAACGCAACTTATCGCAAAGACAAGGTGCAGTTTCTTTTGGTTTCGGAAGAAATGTTCGGTTGCCGGCATTTCAGATCAGGCTCCAACCTTTGGTGAACTCGACACAGTGCGTTCGAGCAAATCCTGGGCGAGAAGTCATTAAAGGATTAAATATTGAAAAACCACTCAGGGATACCAACGATGTACTTCAGCGAAAACGCCCAACGAAGCAACATCTTGATTGGCAAAACTGCCATCCACAGAGCGAGGTTTGAAAACACAAGGAAACGAAGAATACCCATCTTGACGAAGTACTTTCGCAGCACGGTCAACCCCAGTAAAGGCGGCAGCAACGCGAAGTACCCAAGCGTTAGAAGGATGCCCGGTGACTCCCGAAGCAATAGCGTCAAAGTCGGGCTTCCCATGAAGGAGTCACCCTTTGGAAGACCGCCGTACATCCAACTGAACAACGGAGAATTCCAGAAGAACTCGGAAAGATTCACGTTATTCGCCGCGACCACTTTGTGAACATCCCACAGTTCGTAAATTCCGTAGAAGTTCCAGTTTGGACCACGCAGAAAGGTTCCCAAAACGATCAACGCAATCCACAGCGGAAAGAAGCCAAACAGAAAAGTACTGATCGCGAACGATCGTTCTTTAAAGCTGTAGTAGCCGTTTCCACCTTTATTGAAGTCGATGTACGGGACAGCAATCAATCCACCCAGAATAATTCCGGGCAGAACAACGCCAGCCAACCACGGGTCAAAGTAGACCAGCATTTCCTGAAGGCCCAGGAAGTACCACGGGGCTTTCGATGGATTCGGTGTTTTGACCGACGAAGCCGGCTCCTCCAACGGAGCTTCCAGCGCGATCCCCCAGAACACCAGCACGGCGGTCAGAACGACCATGCAGATCAGCTCAATGTAGACAAGGTCTGGCCAAACCAAAACCTTCTCGTTGTTTTCCTGTTCGAACAACGGACGCCCCTGAGCAATCCGGTTGTCGTTATCTACAGCACGCTTGAAGTAAATCCATGTCAGGAAAGACACGATGAACAACATGGCCACAATCGGCACGTTGTCCGGTTTACCGACGATTTGACGGAAGTCGTAATCGCTAAGACTTAATCCCATGAAGATCAGTGAAAGCTGCAGCATCGTGTAGGCCACAGTATCCTGAACCCACCACTCGCGAAAGCGGATCATCGCCCAGTACAAACCCACTGAGCCTGCAAAGTAGATCACCGGATTAGCGAAGTACGCATCCACCGGGTTTTTAAACCATTCCGGCAGGCGAATCATGAATTTTTCGGGGCTGCTGCCACCGGTAAAGTGAGCGGCCGACAACATCAACAGTATTGATGTCAACACGGCCCACACAGTTGCGACTGGCATGCCACCGAGTATCGGGGTGCTCTTTTTAAACTCGCCATCCACCTTGAAGCTGCGAACAGTCCACAGAAGATTCATGACGAAGAGAATCAGGTAATACCAGCCAAGGCCGTGTAGTACACCGGATGTCAGGTCGGGATGAGGATTCATCGGCCAAACCGAGTTGAAGAACAGAATTCGTTAACAAAGAAAACCGGCCACACCAGCCGTCCGAGCTAATGTGACATATCCGTCCATAGGACGGTATCCCAGGTTCTAAAGAGGTTGGCTGATGCCACCGTCTTTTCGAACTCGCCAGAAGTGAATCGCAATCAACCCCGACACAACCACCGGAATGGCCACACAGTGAAGGATGTAGAAACGGTTCAAAGTAGCTTCGCCTACAAATCGACCGCCGAGCAACATAAACTTTGCATCGCTGGCGTTTGTGATGAGGTCGTAGCCGCCCATGTTCAGCAGCTGGAAACCAGGACCCTCACCACCCAGAAACGGATGGGCGCGAGCCATATTGGAACCCACCGTAATGGCCCAAATGGCCAACTGGTCCCATGGCAGAAGGTAACCGGTGAACGACAGCAGCAGTGTCAACACCAACAGCAGCACACCGATAACCCAGTTGAATTCTCGCGGCGGCTTATAACTACCGGTCAGGAAGACTCGGTACATATGCAGCCAAACAGTGATCACCATCGCGTGAGCACCCCAGCGGTGGATTTCACGCATAATACCCAGCGTCTGCACGTCTCGCAGAGCCTGGATATCATAAAACGCCCATTCCAACGTGGGGCGATAATAGAACATCAACAATACGCCGGTCAGCGCTTCGACCAGAAACAGGAAGAAGGTAATTCCGCCCATACACCATGTGTAGGACAGTGCAATACCTTGTTGCTTAATCGACACCGGATGCAGATGCAGGAAAAAGTTCGTAAGCATCACGACAACTCGGTTACGACGATCAGTCGGTGCCGGGTGCCGAAACACACTTTTCCAAATCTGTGAATTACGAATGTAATCGCCTACGGACACTGCCGGTATTCCTTAACTGAATTCGCCAGAACTGATCTGGCACAGCAATCTAATGAGGCTGTGCCTCAGACCATTCGAGCTAACGCTCGGAAACGCTCCGCTGTCGCTCTAAAAACTTCGCTCAATGTGAACAAGTTTTTCAAAATAAGCAATCTAACTAAGTCCAGAACCTGGTCTGAATAACCGTGTATTAAACCGGAACAAAACAGGCCGCGTTGTCCCACTGACCAAGTTCCTTCTGAAACTTCACACTCTTATCAACTTCAAGCGTCCCATCTTCTGCAAGACGAATGCCGTGACGCTCAAGAGGGCGGGGGGCTGGACCTTCGAAGTTCACACCACTTTTATAAAATCCCGAACCGTGGCACGGGCACTTAAACTTCTGTTCGCCTTCCAACCAGTTTGGAGTACACCCCAGATGCGTACAAACTGTTGAAAGAGCGTAGATCATTTGCTGTCCGTCAATTTCGTCGTTGACGATCCAGACGCCGAACTGAGCCTTCCATTTTGTCGACACGGTTGATGCACCGTAATCTGTTGGAGGGCCAATCTTAAACTTTGTTGGCGGCTCAACCAGCACGTTGGGCATCATAAATCGAGCCATCGCCAAACTTGATGCGGCAGTTGCCGTAATCAAAGACCCCCAAGCCACAAACAGCGGGCTGCAAACAGCAGTCAGAGCATCCGAAAGAAAGCTACGTCGAGTGTCCGCAGCCTTCGCAGCAGCCGCGGGCTGAACAAGCGGCTTGCTTGGCAGGGCAACTTTCTTTGGAGCAGCCGTTGCTTCAACTGAACCACCAACGCTGGTGCGAGCCGCCTTAATCATGTCTGCAGCAGACATGCCTGACGCCTTCGATGGGTCAACAGCAGCCTTTGCAGCCGCCTTGGGAGCAACTGACGCAGCGGCGGGCTTGGCTGCACCACCGCCTTTGATTGAGTCCAGAATGCTGGCAGTCCCTGCAGGCTTAGCAGCACCACCGCCCTTGATGGAATCCAGGATGCCGGCAGTGCCCGCGGGAGCTGCCGGTTTTGCAGCAGCTCCACCTTTGATGGAAGCCATGATGTCTGCTGTTCCGGCAGGAGCAGCAGCCTTTGGCTTGGCCGCACCACCCTTAATCGAGGCCAGAATGTCAGACGTCCCCTTCGGTGCGGCGGCAGCGGACGATTCCTCAGCAGCTGCAGGCTTATCGCCTGCAGGCTTAGCCGCGCCGCGAATCTTCGACAGGATGTCGTCGCTTGATGGTTTTTGATCGCTCATATTCAGCTTCCACCAACTGGTGAGAAGTGCGAAAGAACACTGCCAGCAACAACGTGTTGCACGCAGCGAAGATCAACACAGATAATCCAATATCCAAACAACTGAGTCGGGTGTTTTAACACCTGACTTGGGTGCCAGATTGGGATTCTGCGCCCACCGTTCGGAAGTGGCAAGCTGTATGGAAAAACGCTGAATTCTTTTCTCAGAAGACGGAAGTGCCAAAAATCGAGCTTCTCAGGCCCGGGAACCATAATCGCTCGCTTTTTTGCTGGCAAATGTACCTGCTGTGCCACCATCAGATGCTGGCCAAACGGTCATTTCTGAACTGTTTTTAGCGAGCTGTTTCGGAAGCCATTTTCTGGAACGCTAAGGATTAAAAACTGATATACAAACTGCAAAACAAGAGGTTGCATAGCCCATGACTTCCGCAAGCTGCCGTTCTTAAAGAGTCACAGACGAAACCCGTCGAATGTATTGGCCATAGTCAAGTGATCCGCCACAATTTGCGCCGTTCGGCTTTCGCGAATGCTTTCAACGTGGTGCCGCACGCCGCTAGTCCGCAACTTTTGAGAAAGTAAAGTTCGATTGAAGTCGGCCACTGAAGCCGGTTTGTAGCAATTTGGCAGTACGGGCAGTTTGCATCTGCAGCAGTACAGCTGCCAGCAATTAAGGAGCAGTCCCGAAATAAGCTCCCGATTTGTGAGTACTGAAATACGCCGGAATTGTAACTGCCGTTCGTTGATGCTCAAAACACTTTTTGATTTCCCAGCACCATTGCACGTTGCGACCGGTGAGTCGCGGAGCGACGACATGCGATAGCCTCGGGTTTTACCCCGAGGCTGGCTGTCGTTAGGCGAATGAAAAGCCGCGGAGCGGCGACATGTGGCCTTACCGTATGCCGTCGCTCCGCGACTCTCCTGGAAAACAGCTGGTAACCTCGGACTGAAGTCCGAGGCTATCGTATGTCGTCGCTCTGCGACTGTACAAAACAGAATGTGCCAAATCGCGAGTCCCTCTGGCGAGTTGAAATGGCCTTCGCGGAGTTGCGAATTGCTGTCAATCAGGGAGTTTAATTCGGGACAATTCCAAAGCGGCACTGTGGTCGTCAACAACCTCAATCAATTGGCATTTTAAGTTTCGTCCGTAATTGCGGGCAGTCGGTACAAAGCAGCAACCGGCAGCATCACCAGCGCCAGCGCCAAAAATATGCAGCTTTGAAAGCGATACGGAGACTGCGGTCCTGCTAAAGCACCAGTGACAGCGTTTGCAAGTCCCAGAAAAGCGGCCGACAGCAGGATTCCAATCCAGGTAATAAAGTTCATCGCTCCTATCAACCGCCCCTTTTGTTCTGCGGGCGGCGCTTGCTGAATGAACACCTGAACGGGTATCACGAAAATACCGGCTGATAATCCCAGCAGCAGCATGCTGATTCGCAGCATCCATTCCATGCCGTCAGCGACCAACAACGAATGCATGATGCCCTGCAACTGGTCTTTCGATTCCGCCGGACGTCCCAGCAACCCGCTCCCCAGCAGCGTTATCAGCAGCAGTGACATTACCAGCATCCAGCCGCCGCGAGTTGTCCAGCGTGCTCCATCTGTGCCGCCTTTATTCGCAAAGCCGGATACAACGCAGCCCAGAGCGATACCCACTCCAATGGAAGCTGCCATCAAGCTGGTTCTGGTCTTATTCAGATGCAGAACGTTTTCGCCCAGATTATTCACCGCTGGTTGAGCCACGCCGCCAATAAACCAGAACAACATCATTACCAGAATCGCCTTCAGCAGCCTGCGGTCAGAGCGAAACAACTGCAGAATGTCGCCGGGAATAAACAGGTTCCCCGGCTTCAGCTTCAGGCCTGGGTCGGCCACCGCGGTCGGTTGAATCATGAACGAGGTCGCTGTTCCCACGATGGCGATGCCAACCGCAATCATGCTGCAGAACCACAGCGAGTTATTCAGGCTGTCCAATGCGATGCCCGCGCCTGCCATGCCGAAAATAATGGCCAGAAATGTAGTCATCTGGATAGCCCCATTAACGGGCAGCAACTTTCCCGACGTGAACAGTTCGGGCAATATTCCGTACTTGGACGGCCCGAAAACAGCACTTTGAGCTCCCATAAACGCCAGCACAAGAATCAACAGCTTCAGCTGAGCAGTCGGCGAAATGCTTCCCAGCAGCAGCACCTGTAAAGCCGCCGCCATCACCACAATTTCCAGCACTTTGCAGAGCACAATCACCGTCCGTTTAGAGAAGCGATCGGAGATGTAACCGCCAATTCCAGACAGCAGCACAAACGGCAAAGCAAAGGCCGCCATGGCAAGCGGTTGCAGGTCTGAACCTGTGGTGCTCGCAACTTCGGTACACTTTAACAACACCATTTGCTTGAAATAGTTGTCGTTGAAGGCTCCCAGAAACTGAGTCGATAGCAGGCCCCAGAACACCCCATTGGCCATCAGGTTGACATTGGGCGGAAGCAGTGCCGGTTCTGCGACCGAGGTTTCTTCTGGAGACGAATAGGGATTGTCGCTGCTGGAAGACATCGGCGGTCGATTGCAAAAGGAACAGAAGTATCTGGCTGCAAAGACGTTAGCAAATTCGGCCACCGGTGCAAAGACTGGCTCGCAGCGTGGAATTTCGCAGAGCGACCCAGGGCAACGACCGCTCTATTCCGCAAGCGTCAGTTTTTTGACATTGCCATTGGAATCCCCAACCGCAACTCCGCGTAAAGTTGGATGGCAGGCCAGTTCCGTTACCCACGCGTCGCATGCTGAAGCCAGCGACTGAAGCGACAGGTCGTCTGGATTCACAGCGACAACGGAACCGTCGCGAGTTCCCACAATCACGCGATCGGCCGTAACATTCCACGCCACCGCAGTCGCGGGCGAAGTCAGTCGCTTAAATCGTACCATCCGACCGATCGTCGGTTGCCACAGCCGAAGCGTGCGGTCGTCACTAACGGACGCAAGCATCGGCAACCGCGATTCAACGGCAGGCCGAACGGCAATCATCCGAACGGCCTTCAGGTGGTTGGAGAGCGTTCTTGCAAGCTGCCCGCTGTCTTCGTCCCAAATGCGAACCGTGCCATCAACACTGCAACTGGCGATCAATCGCGAGTTACCAACGACGCAAACCGACGTCACCGGCTTTGAATGAGAGCTCAACTTTGCAACGTCTGTTGCGTTTGTCCCGGCGTCGCTGGATTCACCGCCTTCAACATCAAGCACATAAACAGCATGATCGTGCCCGGCAACTGCAATGCGGTTCGAGCCGTTTAGAGTCTTAGTCAAAATGATTCGCGGACGGTGCTCGCGTGATGGTCGCAGCGACAACGGAGCGGCTCGGAGATTCGAGCGTTCCATTTCTTCCGGCCAGCCACGCCACTGGGTCAAGGGCGAAGCCCTTGTCAGGAAAGTCGCTGAGTACAGCACGTCGTCGCTTAGTTGGTGAGTCCACATCACCCGAAGCTGCGGCCACGAAAGCAGAGCGACGTTGCCGAATTCTGCCGGCGTTCCTCCCGCCAGCAGCAAGCTGTTTCCATCGGCGGAAAATTGAGCGTCATGCAATTGGGCGATTGGAACCGTGAACGTTTGAACAACCTGAAGATCGTCCCAACGCTGCACAACCAGCAGGCTGCCACCACCCGACACCACGTGTTTTCCATCCGGCGAAACGGCAAGACATGTTACGCTGCGCAGTGAGTCGTCAGTCTGCACGCTGGCGGCGTTTAACGTGGTTGCCAGGGACGAAGTCAGTGTCAGGCCGGCAGTCAGCAGTAAGCCGGCAAGGTGCTGCAATTTGCCGCGTTTTAACGTGAGTTTCATGAAAAAAGTTCCAGCACCGGTTTAGCTTCATCTGACACCAGTCGCACAGGCCGACCGCTGGACGTGGAAACGATAGTGGCCGGATCAATGCCCAACGCTGTATAGACGGTAGCCACCAGATCAGCTGGCGTCACCGGACGTTCCAGCGGCGATTCACCAACCGAATCGCTGGCACCGATCACCTGTCCGCCCAAAATTCCGCCGCCCGCTAAGACCACGCTGAAAACTCGAGGCCAGTGGTCTCGCCCACCGCTGGTGTTGATTTTGGGAGTGCGTCCAAATTCGCCCATCACCACCACCAGCGTTTCATCCAGCAGGTTTCGATCTTTCAAATCATCCAGCAGCGCCGACACGGCCAGGTCCAGCGACGGAATCAGGCCCACCGGCGTTTTGGCTCCCGTATAGCCTTCCTTCAGTCGTGTGAACAGGTTTTCGTGAGTGTCCCAACCGCGTTGATTGACGGTCACAAAACGGACTCCCCGTTCAACCAACCGGCGAGCCAGCAGGCAGGACTGGCCGACGGTTTTCGCTCCATAACGTCGCCGCGTTTCGGGCGTTTCATCGTCCAGTTGAAACGCCTTAACCGCGTTGGGGGAAGTTACCATTTTTAGAGCTTGATTCAGCGAACTGCTTTCCTGCAAAGTTGCGTCACCAGCAGAATTCCACTGGCTAAGCTGCTGTGCAAACTGGCGACGGCGTTCTATTCGATTCAGCGTCATTCCGTTGGCCGGCTGCAAGTCTTTAACCGAAAAATCATCCGCTGCCGGATCAGCCTTCAACGAAAATGGAGCGTACTGTGAAGGCAAAAATCCAGCTCCATCAAAACGCCCACCGCCCACCGCATATTCCGGAACCGCAATATTGTTGGGGATGTCTGTCTGCAGCAAACCCAGTTGCTGACTGCCGACGGCGTGAAACGAAGGATACGTCAACACGGGAGTCGGCCGGTAACCGGTCAGCATATAATGAGCTCCCAGGTTATGTTCGCCCAATGGCGAAGTCATTGAACGCACAATGGCGAAATCCTGCATGCGTTTGGCAAGTTGCGGCAGACACTCGCTGATGCTGATCCCTGCCACAGATGTGGAAATTGCCGACAAGGGGCCACGCACTTCGGATGACGCGTCTGGCTTCAGGTCGAAGGTTTCCAAATGGCTGGGCCCACCATCCAGCCAAACCAGAATGCACGATTTCGCCTTAGAGCCCGCGACTTGACGCGTGTTTGTGTTTTCTGCAGGACATGGCGAACCGCTGAACGCAAGCATCTGCGGCAAGCCGATTCCCAGCCCCGCCAACTGCCCCAGTTGCAGGACGCCTCGGCGAGACACCCCGTCGCAGCGAATGGAAGAAGAAGGTCGAATTCTTTTTTGCATCAGAAACGTGACTTTACAGACTGAGGTGCTGAGCTTCTGCCAACGGGAACTCTGTTTCAATCGCTTAACAACAGCCCTTAATTTACTTCCGTGCGGTTGGAATTTGCGCCGTGAGCAATCCTTGCACAATGCGAGATTCAGGGATTGTTCTTTAATGGTTCGTCAAAAATTCGTTGGAAGTCAGGATGCTCCACAAAAAATCTTCAGCGATCAGTTTTGATTCGTCCGGCGAAGTGGCCTCGTGAAACTGCTTTGTCCAGAATTTCAGTTCGCGAGCGCTGGCTGTTCGCGAGTAGGCTCGCCGGAAAAACAGATTTACAAGTTCTTCCGTTCCGATTTTGGAAGAGATCGCTGTTGTCAGCGCTCCACCGTCCTTGCGGATCGGATCGTTCAATAGTTCGCCGTTCACAAAAGCCAGTTGCACGGCCAGATCTTTAATGGCAACCTGGTCGACACTACAGTCTTCGCCGATTTCGCACCTGCCAACGGGTGTACGAGCGAAATCGGAATTTCTGTATGCCGCATACGACACATGTCGTTCGCGTGGCGTGTTGTCACTCTCGCACACATCGTTAACGGCATCGTGAAAAACAGCGGGGTTAAGTAGCTTTGCAGTGGCGACGCAATAAAACTGAGCCAATTCAGTGGGGCTCGCATTGCTGCCGTCGGCGAACACATTCTGTTCGGTTTCGCTTTTGGCTGGCTTGGTGGTTGATTTGTTGTTTGTTGCTGTTGGCGGCGAGCAACTGCGCTGATAGGCGTTGCTAAGACAGACTGTTCTGATCAAATGACGCAAGCTGTGCTGATGGTTGCCGAAGTCCATGGCCAGCCAGTTCAGAAGTTCCGGATGAGTGGCGGGATTTGTGGATCTCAGGTCGTCGATGGGTTCGACAAGGCCTCGCCCCATCAAGTAATTCCACGTTCGATTTACGATGGCTTTCTTGAAGTATGGGCTGTCTGCTGCTGTGACCCAGTCGGCAAGTTTTTCTCTGTGCGGTGAATCTTCTGACAGAAATCTGCCGCCGGGAATCTTCGGTATCGCAGCTTCACCCGTTTGAGGATGAATGACATAGCCGCTTCCGTTGGCAACAACGGGACCTCGGGAAACCGTCGCGAAAATCGCCGCCAAACCGTGATAATCATCCTGAGTCCACTGATCCAGCGGGTGATCGTGACAGTTGGCGCACTGCAGTTGAATTCCCAGAAAAATGTTGCTGGCAAGTTCCGCCGTCGCCTTCGGCTGGACTCCTGCGGGATAGAAATTGGCCGGGCCGTTGGATTGAAGTTCCCCTTCTGCCAGCAACAGTTGTCTGGCCATTTCGTCAAACGGCACTTCGTTTTTCAGGCAATCACGAATCCACGCGTAGTAAACCGGCGGAGAATTTCCGGGAACTCGCAAAGCACCGGCCAGCCGAAACGTCCAGAATTCCACAAAGTGGTCGGATCGCAGCAGATCGTCAATGAGCTGCTCCGTTTTGTCAGCAGCGGACGACGCTACAAAGCTGTCGACGTCAGCCGGCTGCGGAAGGCGCCCGGTGAGATCGAGTGACAGTCGCCGCACGATTGGGGCCTCATCAGCGGGTGGCCCGGATTGCAGACCCAGTTGCTGAATTTTTCGGTCGACAAAGGCATCAACGGAATCAGGTGTGAAGTTCTGAACAGCTGCGTTTTGCTGGTTAATACGAAACGGGGCCAGCAATTCCAGAGCAGCCACCCGATCAAGATAGCGAGCCAGAATCACGTGACGCCCCGCCTTGAGGATTGTCGCCTGACCAGACTCAGAAATTTCCACGGCGCTGGGATCGTTGGCGCTAAACACGGTCCACGGAACAACGGGCTCAACCGTGCCGTCGTCAAAACTGGCCAGAGCGTGCAGTTGCACAACCTGGTTTCCTTCTTCGGCATTGCTGTTGTCGGCCTTAAAATCGAATTCTGTCAGCCGCCGCCCGTTGATCCGCCTGGCCCCCTGATTCAGCCATGTCAACAGCGTTTGGTGATCGGGGCCATCCAGCTCAATGCGAGTCCCGCCTTCGTGGCTTAGCTGCTCAGTCGGCTTTTGCAGAATCAGGCTTAGTTCCGGACGTTCCGCGTCGATGCGACGGCCTTCCATGGCTCGCACAATCTGGTCATAGTCATCGTCTGGACGGCTGCCGTACAGCGAAAGGAAAAAGCCGCCTCGACCAGCCGCTGCGCCGTGGCAGGCTCCCGTGTTGCAGCCGGACTTTGTCAAAATCGGCATCACTTGTGTGTCGAAATCGACGGGCGAAATTGCAGCGTCAACGGGAAGGCAGAGCAGAAATTGCAGCAATATTGAGGCAAACATTTCAGGCTATTCCTTAGAATTGTTCGCCTTTTCAGCAGCCGTGAATTCCTTCGCCCACTTCTTCAGATATTCCTGACACGCAGCCGTTCCATAGTTGGCAAGCTTGTCAGCAGCGATGATTCGGCGAGCGATATCGCCGACCTGTGTTCGGGCGTCAGCGTGAGTCGCGGTGTATTCTTCAATCTTCTTTGCAGCAGCTGCAACTTCGTCGTCGGTTGCTGTTTTTTGAATCAATGGCACAAGCAGCGGTCTGAGGTTCGGGTCTTGTTCCTGAGCGGGCCTGGCTGCGTCGCGTCCGGCAGCTTCACGGGCCATCCGCCCCTGCTTGTTTTGCGGCGTAAAAGCAGAAACTTTTGCGACCTGTTCTTCACCAAGTACTTCCGCGATCGCTTTAAAGATCCTGGGGGCATCAACTTCCAG
Source organism: uncultured Planctomycetaceae bacterium (assembly GCA_937916515.1). Classification (GTDB taxonomy): domain Bacteria; phylum Planctomycetota; class Planctomycetia; order Planctomycetales; family Planctomycetaceae; genus Fuerstiella. The sequence continues at coordinate 15,600 of CALFSX010000207.1, forward strand.
ACTGGGTTGAACCATGGCAAAGTTGGCTGTGACAACGTCGCCTTTGGCAACCAGCACGGTCACTCCCACTTTGCGGTTAAGTCCATATGCTTCCGGGCCTTCGATACCGTCGGAAGACACGGCAACACGTGCTGCGGGAGGAAAATTTCTGGCCACGTTTTTCAGCCATCCGGAAGCTTCCGACGGATCTTCCGCCAGATAGACCATGGTCGCGTCCAGCTTTTGAGTTCCTTTTGCGGCAGCAAGTTTCAGCAGAACGTTTGCCATGCCAAAAGCTGGCCGAGTTTTTTCGTGCATAAACACAATCAACCGGGGCTGGGCTGAGTCCGCCCCTGTGGCTGCCGGGGCAACGGTGAATTGCCGATCGTCATCCATTGGTAACGTGACGTCAAACGGAAGCAGCTTTTCGCCGACCTGCGGTCCGGAAAAAACGGGCTCATCAGCCGTTTGTGTGATCGCGATAAGACACAGTACAAGGTTGCCAAACATCTTTTCATGCCTGAAAAAGCAGGTGCGTCGGTTTGCGACGGCGATCGGGGAAAAGTATCCACCGCAGCAGGATACAGATTCCGCAATCAACATGCATCATCAGAAGGAAAAAGAAGGCAGCTGTCGAACCGTAAGGCCGGTTGCATGGCTGAATCAAACGCCGGCACTGAATAGTTTATGTAACACTATAGCTTCGAGGTTAATGCCTTAATTACTATGGAGCCAGGCTGATTCGGCCATTGTTTCCGTTGCCGGAATTTTCGGGCAGTGTGACGGTGAATCCGGCGGGCAACTGGCCTCGGCTATTGTCGATGTTCAGCAGGCAGCGAAACGTGTTGCTGGCAGAATTGATGATCGGTGACACGGAAACGACGGTGGATTGGACCACGCCTGACACCGGGGCCGACGCCTGCAGAGCCAGCTTGTCGCCTCGACCGATTCGTCCAAACAGGTGCGAAGGCACGTGCAGTTCCACTTCCAGAATAGCCAGGTTTGCCATCGAAACAATCACCATCGACGGATCGACGGCTCCGGATTTGACGTGAATCTCTGTGACCAATCCATCAAACGGAGCCGTGATGGTGTACTGATTCAATTGAGCTTCCGCTAATTCGCGATTGGCTTCTGCAGCTTTCAATACGTCTTTCTGTTGAGCCACTGCTGCGACTGCCTGGTCGCGAGCTCCTTCCGCTTCGATAAGTTCAAAATTCGCCCCCGCTCCCTGCCGCATGACCTGTTGAATGCGAGTCAGACGATTTTCTGCCAATTTCAGTTCGACCTCGGCACGCTGCAACGCACCGGTCAGTTGAGCTTCAATCGTGGCGGCTTTAAGTCGAGCCTGAGGAACTCGATCATCCAGCGTCACCAATCGATCGCCTTTCTTGACGAACTTACCTTCAATGGCGTGCATCTCAGAAATAATTCCCGGCACCAGCGACGGAAGATCAACAGCGTTGGAAGGCTTCGCAATTCCATGCAGCTGGTTGCTCATCGAATAGGCGGCGCTATCAAATTGCTGCTGCTGGGGCTGCTGCTGGAGCAGGGCCGTATAGATTGGCGGCAATGCGGCCATCGCCAGGCTGTTGGAATTTCCCGCTTGATGACCACTGTTTGAATGTTTCATATCGTTCAACGGTGCACTTTCGTCGCCGGATGCCAGCAGGCTTCCGGCAAACGATATGATTCCGGCAGTTGACAGCAAAGCAATTCGTCGCATGGTCGATCCTTTTTCTATTTCGAATCACCTGAGCGGCAGAAGCCAGCGCGGGTGAAGTTCTGTATTGTTTTGGCGTGAAATCAAGCGATCAGGCCACCAGCAATTTATGAACAAAGCTGGTGCATTTACGATACGCCCACGCGGCCACCGATTCGTATCTTCTTGGCAGTTGCAGGTTAACGCGAGCTCCGTGTTTAACCAGTTGCAGCACGTTGTCGTTGGGTTCAATGTCAACTTGAAAGACGGGTTCCATTGGCTGGCCATTGGCTGGGTTAATCAATATTTCGCCGCCTGCAATATAAGTTAGTGCGACTTTGTCGAAGACGAGTTCCGCTGCCGGTTCAATGCTGACGATGTGTCCCGTGTGAGTATCCATCGATTGCCCCGGAATGCGAAACCTGACCTCGGTGTTGAGTTGTTTCTGGATGCTGCCCAGCTGTTCTTCGTTCAGCCATGTTCTTAGACGAGGTTTGCCGTCAACGACAACGGCCAACGGCGTGCCTTCATCCAGAAACTTGCCTCGATTTGTTTCGCCGATCAGTTGAACAACCGTGCCATTGTCTGGCGCTGGGATAGTTAACAGCGTGACTCGGCGAGTCATCTCATCCACTTCGTGCTGAATTTCGGCCACAGTCGCCTGTTGCTGTGTTGCTCGAAACATGTCCACGCCTCGCAGAATTTCGGCACGCAGTTTAGCTTCCTGAAGATTCATTTTCGCCAGTTGCAGCTGTTCCTGAAGGCGTTCGTTTTTCAGCTGCACCAATGGAGCGTTTGCGGAAACGTGTTCTCCGTCTTTTACCATTGTTGACTCGAATTCACCAGGAGAATCGACATTGACGTAGTGTTCGATTTCGGCGCCCACCAGCCCTTGAGTCACCACGCCAAATGGTACGGGGACAAAGAAGGACGCGACGGGAAGTCCCACCAGCACAGCGGCTGCGACAAGCCTTGCTCGACCTCGCACGGGTTCGGTTTCTTTGCTCTTCAACAAATACGCCGCCATTTTCGATACTCCCATTCCAAGCGTTGAACAAAAATGAAACGCGGCAAGTCCCAGACCAACCATCGGGAACTTCATGGCAATCATCACGGCGATACTGATGACCAGTGAAAACTTATAGATGGTGGCCGCAATGCCATACCCAACCAGCATGAATCTGGTTCGTAACGAAGCTTCTGTGTTAGCAGGCCTGATTCCCAGAAACGCTCTGTTCAGCATGCCTTTGATCTGCTGGTCAGCTCGCGGACGCAGATTCTGAATGGAAATCAGTTCGCACAAAATGAAGTATCCATCAAACTTCATCAGTGGGTTTGCGTTGAACAGCACAGTTACCAGGCTGGCCATGACAACCAACTGGTACGCACACGACGACAGCATCGGGCTGCTTGAAAACGCCCAGATGAATACACCGGGAATAAACACGAGGGATTCAAAAAACATGCCGCCGCACATTACGATCAGACGTTTATAGCGTTCCGGAAAGCTCCACGCGGCCGACGCATCCACATACGCAGCCGGCGTTCCGGCAATCAGAATTGTGCCCATTTCCGGAATGAAGCCTCCGAAAACTTTGCACGCATAACCGTGTCCCAGTTCGTGCCAGATTTTCAACCCAACAAAAGCCAGCCATAAAAATGGCAGATTCTTTGTCGCCAGAATTCCGTTCAGTGGTTGCACCAAATCGCTGAAGCGACTTAAGACGACAAAGCCAGCCGCCGCCATTCCCAATAGCCATACCACAAAGAATGCTTTGGTGAACAGCCACGACATCCGATGCATGGTCCGCGTCAGAAACTTGTCGGGATTCACTAACGGAATCGTCATGAACAGGAAGCCCATCGCTTTGCCGCGACGCTTCATAGACTGCATTTTTGTATGCTGCTCAAACAGCTTTGCTCCGTTACTGCCGGGCAGCAACAGCAGGCCGAGCCGCGAAAAACTTAGAATCAGTTCCAGGTACAGTTCTTCTTCGTCGCGATCGAAGTCGCCTTTTGCAACCTGCGATTCAAAGTTCTGGCCCAGCGTCAGATCTTCGTTCAACGTCGCCAGGGTGCGGTACTGAAAAACGCTGAGACGATGAGTTCTGAACCCGACCGGATCGTGAACAACGTAAACGGGAGTTCCCTGATAAACCTGACGCGATGACTTCAGGTCGGAGCGCAACGTGACCTTGATCCCTTTGAGTTGCTCTTGGGGATCGGCGGGAGCACAGGTTGCAGCTGCCGGTGAGGACATTGGGTGAAGGAGTTTCGGGGTTCGGGGTTTCGGAATGGGTTCGGGATACGGTGGACCGGTTAGAACCAGAAGTTCATGCGAGCCCAGTCGACGGCTCGATGCATAACGACCCACCAAACGGGGCGTGAAACTGTTTCAATTCTCGCGGTACCTTCCATGCCGGATTTCATCCATTCCGGACGCAATTCCAGAGGAGCTTGGGCCATAAACACGTTGCGATCCTGAACCGTCATGGCGGCTCCATCGATGTGTTTTAGTTTGAACTGCTGTTTTTCGGATGGGTGTGAGGCGGCAGAAAAGGTTCCGGCCTGATCTGCGGCAACATAGTTGGCGATATCGTCAGGCACTTCAATTTCCAGCAGCCAGTTGCCATCAGCAGCAAACTGGAAGATTTCCTGCCCATGCGGAAACATCTGGCCAATTCGCTGTTCCAGGTCAGAAACCACAACAGTGCCATCTGACGGTGCGTAGATCTTCGCTTCCTGAATCTGCTTGTTAATGGAATTAGCCTGAGTTTGCAGCACATTGATTCTGGACCGCGCAAGTGCTGCCAGCGTTATGTCTTCGTCTTCCATCGCCTGGCGGATTTCCACCTGAGTTGAGTTGATTTGGCGAGTCAGCGAATTCAGCTGTAGCTGTAAATCTGTGGTATCGAATTCCACCAGCAATGTTCCGGCAGTCACTTCCTGGCCAGGACGCACATGGACGCTTTGCAGTTTTCCGTTGAACGGTGCCGCAAAGTGTCGCAGGTCTTCTGCGGTGACTCGAGTTCTTAAAATTGGCCGATAGGTGAGAGTGCCGAACAGAAACCACAACACTGCCGCAGCAACGCAGCCATAGGCGATCCTTCTGCCCATAGTGCCCTGTTGCAGCGTTTGCGTCGCCGTGGTGCCAACCGCGTGCTTCAGCTGAGCACGCAGCGGGCGATTAGCCTGTTCGACCACTCGTAAAGCCGCACCATACGGAGACAGCATTTGCTGCAGTCCGTCAATTTCTTCTTTCCTGAACGGCCTGGTGGACGAGCGGCGAATACTGATGACGCCTGTGATCTTTTCACCCTGCTTTAGTGGAATCGAACAGACAGACGAGTGATTAGTGTCGGCCGACCACTGCTGATGAATGGGCATGGCGTCCGGCTGGTCGTCCAGCTTTTCACGCTGTACCAAGACGAAGTTGCCGTGATCGAGGCATTCTTCCATAGACTGCCGCACAATCGCTACGCCGGGACTGCTGGCCTTGAAGTCAGCGAAGCCGGAGATCGCTTCAACCAAGATTCTCTGGCCCTTTTCCATGCCAAAAATGACCTGTTCAGCCTGCAATTGCCCGCACAGCGAATTGACAATCGAATAGCCGAATTCTTTGGTTGACTTGAACTGAGCGGCTTTCGACAGCGCGGTTGCCTCGTGAATTGCCGCCACACTCGCAGCCGTTGCTGCGACGGCTTCTGGACTTACTGCCTGTTGATTTGCTGCCTGTTGATTCAATCCCGCAGCGGCGGCTTGCTTTTGTTGTGCGGCCAGACTTTGCGTCTTGGCGATCAATACGGCTGAAGCCATGGACGTGATACCGTCCAGTTGCGGCAATACGATCTCCGCTCTGTGGCTGTTGCCGGTTAACATCAGCGTAACGATGCCGTCTGCCGTGTTGTCAGCGATGTTCATGATTGGAGCGGCCAGCAGAGTCATCATCTGGTTGCCGCGTTCGTAACGCTTCAGCTTTGGTTCCACAGCGCCATCGGCAAGCATCGATGCTGACAACGGCTGCAGATATTCGGTGCTGAAACGGTTCGCAAGATCACGCGTCATACGAACATCGTGAGTTGTCTGTTCCTGTGTTGTGTCACCCACTTTGAAATCAACGCGAGCCACGCTGGCGTGAAATCTGTCCGCACTGATTCTCATAATCTTTTCATAGAACGCCTGTCGAGACGGGCATTCCAACATCAGATCGCGAATTTGTGTGCTGAGACTTCGCGCGGCAGAAACAGCAGGCTGAGGCTGTGCCGGCGTGGATTCAGGATTGACGGATTGAGTTGTCATGTTGTGCTGCTGTCCAGAACGACCATCAGGATCGTGCGTCACCACGTATCTGCAGAGCTTCAATGTTGGATGTCAGCTTGAATTGCGAATCACGTGATTCAACTGACTCCGTTGCGACCCAGGTGCCGCAACAAAAATTGACGCCCCAATTGCTATGTTTATTTGAAGGCAGGTTGCACAAGAATCGCTGTCAGCGCATTTCTGGCGCGATCCGCGCAATCAGGCTTCATGTGCAAATAGACAACATAAACCGTGCAGCGGCTGATGTTTCATTTTGGCAACATGGGTATCTGGCAGACGGTTCGTAGAATATTCCGATTCTATGGGTTGGCTAAGACTGTGTTGCTCTTGCGCAGTGGAAACCGTAGAGGTGATATCCTCCATACAATCAGAAAACTCAAGCTGACCGGTCCAACCAGTCGATGAAGTCCCCGAACCGTCGGCGTAGATTGAAAGAAAGACCGGGAATAATCGTGCAGCAACGATCCAAAACACTTCTGGAAAGAATTGCTGACGCAGCTCGCCGCACGAGCTCCGGCGAGTTCTGCCGATGTGGTCTGGCGGGAATTGCAATGCTTGGCAGTCTGGCAGGCGCTGTGGCTCAGGAATCTCGGTCAGTACCGAACCCGCTTCAGGCTCCGCAAAGCCGAAGTTCGCAAGCCGTGGCAGCAGATTACCGAACGGTCGACCAGCAGAATAAATCGCTGGAAACTCAGCAGACTTCCGGCGTGTTTCAACAGTGGTTTGCACCGGAACCCACAGCTAACCCCATTGCAGCGGCCAACGTTGTTGGTTCGCCGCAGCTGCCGCATTCAGCTGGCCAGGCCTATGCTGGCAGACTTCAGGTATCTCCGCAGTATCACGACGGCTCTCAGCGATATCAGCAATCACCCGCAAGTTTGCAGATGCAGCCCGCACTGCCTCTACAAACTTATAGTGCTGATTCCGGCTTGAGCATGAACGGCGTGAGCACGAACGGCAGGCCGGAAGAAGCCGCAGCCGGAGTTGTGTCGCGACAAGCAAACGCCGTCGGAACGGCGCCGCCGCAGTCGCCGCCGCCGATTCACGTTTATCCGAAAGGCATACAACTGAAAGGCGATGACTCTGAAGTGACGCTGCCCTACCGTTCTGTTTCGTCGCAGCAAACCTTCGTGCCTTCATCGCAGGGAGGCCACAGCTTTGGCAATCCGGTTCCGCTGCCGGTGCCTTCAATGCAGCTGCCGCCGATGCAGCCGTGGGCGAATTCGGGTGATCGGTCAAACGGTGGCTCAACCGCAGGAAACTTCGATCAGCAGGCAACTCCACTACTTCAGAACATGCCTGATGCTGTCGGTGGGCAAACTCTTCCCGTTCCGTTTGAACCACCAACCACACTACAGCTGCCGCCCGGCTCGGACGCTGGTGGCGTAAACGGTGACACTCACTTGCCTTCCCGGTCAGATAATCACGTCGATTCCGTTCCGATGGGCGACGATTTGTCGTGGTGGGAAAATGACATCACAACGTCCATTCTGCGAGATCGCCAGCCGCTGCCGATGTCGCTGCAGCAGTGTCTGGGCTTAGCCATGTCTGAAGCTCCGGAACTTCAGATTCTGAAGTCAGACTGGTACATTCAGCAATTGGAAGTGACTCGCCGAGATGCCGCGTTTGACTGGACGGGCTTTGTGAATTCGGTCTGGAACCGCGACAGCACGCCTGTCGGCAGTCAACTGGACGGAGCCACAGGCCGACTTCGCAGTCGAACGGCCAGCGCTACTGGCGGCATTAGAAGACTGAATCGCGATGGTGCTGAAGTCGAGCTTTCCCAGAACATGGGCATTCGTTCCAGCAATTCGCAGTTCATTAATCCGAACAATCAGGGAAATTCGCGTCTGGCGTTGCAGTACGAACGACCTTTGCTGCGAGGCGCAGGGGAAGACTACAATACCGCCACTGTAAAGCTCGCTGAAATTGACAAAGACACCGCGTTCGATCGTTTTCGAGCTGGCGTGCAGGACCACTTGCTGGAAACGGCAACCGCGTATTGGGCGTTGGTGCTGCGTCGGGGGCGATTTGTGCAGGCCGTTTCTTCATGGGATCGATCGAAAGCCATTGCAGAAGAAATGGCTACGCGAGTTGACATCGACGTTACCCCGACGATGCTCGACCGCACGCGTTCGGAAGTCGCCAACCGACTGGCAAATTCCATCAGAGCCGAGCATGAAGTGCTGGCGGCTCAGGACGCGCTGCTACGGTTGATTTATGGAGCTCGCTTTACGGAATTCACCAGCAGCGAAGTGGTCACAGAAACGCTTCCGATGAAAGCGGCCACCCCACTGGAACCGGAATCGCAGATTCAAACAGCACTCGCCAGTCGCCCGGAAGTTCATCGTTCGATTCGAGAGATCAAAGCGGCAGCTGTCAGATATCATGTTGCTGAAAACGAAGTTCTGCCGGTGTTGAACCTGGTGCTGACTGGCTATGTCGCCGGACTTCGTGGAAACAACGACATCGGCGGTTCGTTTCTGAATCAGTTTTCGCAAGGTGAACCGGGAGCAGGGATTGCTCTTAACTACGAACTTCCCTATCGCAATCGAGCTGCCAATGCTGCTGCCGAACAGGGCAAGGTTTCGATTAAACGTATGCAGGCTCAGCTGGAAGCGACCATCGCGGACGTGACTGAAGACGTACGTGCTCAGGTGATCGAACGCAATCTGAACGGTGCCGTGCTGCAGCAGCAATTGGAATCGTTGGCCCGCAATAAGCGAATGTTGCAGCATACTCATGCTCGCCGCGAAGCCTTGGCCGACGGAACTCGCGTGGCCGATTTGTATCTGGAAAATCTGTTGCAGATGCAAAGCCGCCTGGAAAACGCGGAATTCACGTACCTGCAGTCTCAGGTGCGTTTTGCCATTGCAGACAACGGACTACTGCGTGCAATCGCTTCTTTGGACACGATTGCAGAACAATACGGTGGAGCCTGTGAACCCGGTATTATGGGAACGGCCGCCTCAGCCGGAATGCATGCCGGTCCCGCTCTAAACATCGACGACGTGCAGCAGGCACTGGCGGTGCCGTCGAATGGCGGCGTGCTGCCCGCATCGTATCGCCAGTAGCCGCAGCGTCACATCGACACGTTTTGTTCCGTTTGCCAACTGCGGCTTCATTGACAGCAGGCACCACGTCTTCGAAGAAGGCATGCGACGCGGGGAAAAGCCCGGAAATAAGCCCCCTGTTTAACCCGGGTCGTAGAACCGGTTGTACGGCCTGGTCAAACAATCACAGGGCAACAATCACGCAACGCATGGTCGCATAGCAAGACTTGCCTGCATGGCCCCCGTCGCATTTTAGGAACTGCGATTTTCCGAAACTGCGATGAATCGACGCCCTAATTCTCGTCCCAAATCTGAGCGATGCGTTTTACGACCGGATGAATCGACTGGTTGGCACCAACCAGTGTTGCGTCCATCACGCTTGAATCGTTCCAGTTCAGGCAGAAGAATCCAGACACGCGTTCTTTCGACAGGCACATCAGCATCAGGTCTTCAATGATATCAGACTGCCATGCGACCAGTTCTGCGACATCGTCGTTATCGCGGCATCGCTCCGGCAATGCGACCATCACGTTGATTGGCAGTTGTAACAGTGACCAATGGTCGAGCAATTGAGACACATACAACATGTCGCGCTGCAGGCTGTGAATTTCTCCGTTGCCAAAACGCAGGTCCAGGTTAATTTCAGCCAGGCTCGCACCACTGCGTCGCAGAGTGTCCACAAACTGAATTGGAGGCAACCTGTTTTCGGTTGTGCTGAGATATTCACCCCATGGCTGAATCACTCGCAGACTGATCTGAATCTGTTCGTCAACGGCCTGAGCCGCTTCAGCCGCGCGGATAATCAGATTCAGGCGTTGTTCTTCTGATAGTTCGTTTTCGCCGCCGCAGTTGGCTCCACAAACGATTTCCCAGTGGCGAATGCGGCCAACGTATCGTCCGACGACTGTTTCGACGAAGTCTGCTGTGAAGCTCTGCAGATTCACCAGGTCGCTTTTCCAGGACATCATCCATCCAGGAAAACAGGTCGACGAAAGATCCAGCAGGGGTCCACCCATGATGAACAGATTTCGCTGAACCGCCCAGTCAACCATGGCGTCCAGCTGTTCCCACTGGTAGTCGCCATCGTTGGGTTCCACAATGTCCCAGCGAGTTCGGACGATAATCGCGTTAAACGCTTTCAGAAATTCGTCTTCGCTTTCCGGCGGAGAAATCAGGCGGCAACCCACAAACATGGGAATCCGGCTGGTGCGTTGGGTGCGATAGGCGATTCTTTGAGACGTGTAGACCAGCACCAGTAAATCGATGGCATCTTGCGTGAGTTGAATTGACTTGATGGCTGCCGCAGAGGAATCGTCGGCAAAAATGCTGCCTCGAAATGCTTCGTGTGCCAGGTGGATTGTTCGATCCAGTTCTTCCGTGCTTTTTAGTCCTGCACCGGTCCACAAAGAATAGAAATTTCTGAGTCGTGCCAATTCGCCGCGAGCCAGTTCGGTTTCGAGGCTGTAGACAAATTGGTTTTCTCTTAACGACGTCGTTTGAATGATCAGCTGGCGTCCGTTCAGGTTACACAAAATGCGTAACTTGCTGCTGTCCGTTTGACCGCGATAGCAACTTAGAAGTCCGTCGTTGAACTGACACTGAGCCGCGATGACTCGACCATCAAACGTCACGAAATCAGCCTTGCTGATTTCTGACTGTACGATGAAATCGTTGGAATCGACGTTGAACTGAATCAAACCCATGTTGTGGTGGCCCTTGGGCCTTCCTTGCTGTTGCGTCCTGAACTGACTCGATGCTGTTGGCGTGGACCTGTAAGCCTTACCAACAAATTCGCGATTTTCGCCGTTCGGACACCATGTCCTTTCGGGCCCCGCAAATTCTGATGAGGTGACAGCCTGATCGGCGTCCACTATACCTGCAACTGAGTCTAACTAAAATTGCCCGATGCGGCCAATCGTTCTGTCGACAGTTATTCGAAGTTGATATTTCAGCTTATGGTTTCCTGTGAACGTGTTTTTGCAATCGACCGGCCATGTTTCGTTGCAGTTTTGCTGAATTCCATGGCGTTGTTCGGAATCGTATTAACAGGTAAACTGCGAATCCGTGCCAATGACAAACGATTCCGACAGAGCGGTTTAGAATCGCCCCTTGACAGGCACTTCGCCTTGTGAATGTAAAAAAATTGGCCGCAATGGGCAGTCTGTGACTCCGCTGGATATCCAAGACCACAGAAAGCTTGCTATTCTGGAGCAGGCTATCAGCTATTCGCGATGGAATGTCTCGCGAATTGGGGTGCTTGGAATCTGAACATCGTTGCTTCCGTGGCAAATATCGTGTGCTTGTTAAAAGTGGGGATTGTCCCCACTGATTCGTTTTGAGTTCGCGACAGCAATCTGCTGTAGAGAAGTGCAATCGTCATGAATTCGGTAATGCTGGAAAGCCAGATCCCAGGCGTGCCTGTTCGCCATGGAAAAGTGCGAGACGTCTACGATTTCGGCGACAAATTGCTGTTCGTCGCCACTGACCGAATTAGCGCGTTCGACTTTATTCTGCCAACAGGCGTGCCTCGTAAGGGCGAAGTGCTTACCAGAATTAGTCGGTTCTGGTTTGATTTGCTGCAGGTCCCGAATCACTTTCTTAGTGACGATCCGTCAACTTTGCCGATTCCCGCAGAAGTCGACCTGAACGGCTTTGCCGGACGCAGCATGGTGGTTCGCAAGACCAATGTTGTGCCCATTGAATGCGTGGTTCGAGGATACCTTTCGGGATCGGGCTGGTTGGAGTATCAGCAATCAGGAACGGTGTGTGGAATCTCGTTGCCGGACGGTTTGACGGAAAGTAGTCAGCTTCCGCAACCCATTTTTACTCCCGCCACAAAAGCGGAGGAGGGGCACGACGAAAATATCAGCTTCCAGCAGATGTGCGAACAGATCGGCGAAGACCTTGCGACTCGGCTGCGAAGCTTCAGTCTGGACGTATATTCCAAGGGGGCCGCTTACGCTCTTGAGCGCGGAATTATTATCGCGGACACAAAATTCGAATTCGGCCAGTTGGGTGACGATCTGATCCTGATCGACGAAGTGATGACGCCCGATAGTTCGCGATTCTGGCCTCAAAAGGACTACAATCCCGGCGGGCCACAAATGTCTTTTGATAAGCAATTTGTAAGAGATTGGTTGCTGGCTTCCGGTTGGGACAGGAACAGCCCGCCTCCGGAATTGCCCGCCGACGTTGTTTCGAAAACCGCTCAGAAGTACGCTGAAGCCTTCGAGATTCTGACCGGGGAAGACTTTTGACACCTTGAGTTGCTGCGATTATGCCAATTGTGCCATAAGTTCCAGGGGAAAACGGTCCCCGTTATGGTGTTTTTGATAAACACTTCCGTCAGCAGTTACTCACACTACTTACATTAATGAACTCAAGTTCGACAACAGAAGGTCACGAACGAAGTGCAATGATTTAACTTGTGAAACTCTCGGACTGGAAAAGTTGCAAACAAACTGCGAGTGCCACAAGCCGACGAATCTGCGTTTGACGAGTTTCTGTTTCACCGAAAATGTGATAAGAATTTAGCCCGAACATCGCGCTGTCCAGTCGGCAGTCCGTGAACAAACCGTGGCGGCGATTGGTGAGGACTGACGTGTCAGAACGCGAAAACCCAAAACCCGGATCAAAACCTTCCAGCAGCGACAAATCCCCAGCTGCCAAGGGTAAGAAAGCTGTCACAAAAATTGGCGACTTTGAGCTCAAAAAACGTCTTGGCAAAGGCGGAATGGGCGAAGTGTTTCTGGCCAAACAAACCAGTCTTGATCGCCTGGTTGCCGTAAAGACACTGTCCAAGGATCTGGCAAAACGAGATAACTTTGTCGCTCGGTTTTTGCGTGAAGCACGATCCATGGCCAAGCTGGATCATCACAACGTGGTGAAGGTCTACGCTGTTGATTCGTTCAAAGGTCTGCACTTCGCGGCAATTGAATACGTGGATGGAAAAAGCGTTCAGGATTGGCTCGATCAGCTTGGGCAGTTTTCCATCGGTGACGCGGTTCACATCGCCATCGCCAGCGCTGAAGGTATGAAGCATGCTCACGACCTGAACATGGTTCATCGTGACATCAAGCCGGATAATATTCTGCTGACCAGCAAAGGCGGTGTAAAAGTTGCCGACTTTGGGCTGGCCAAAGTTATGGACGAAGATGTCTCCATGACCCAAAGCGGCACCGGACTGGGCACTCCGCTGTACATGGCTCCCGAACAGGCTCGCAGCGCCAAAACGGTTGATCAACGCAGCGATATCTACGCTCTGGGTGCCACGCTGTATCACATGCTCACGGGCAAACTTCCGTTCGGTGGTGGCAGTGCTCTGGAATTAATTATCGCCAAAGAAACCGGCAAGTACGAAACAGCTCGCAAGCTGCGTCCGGAAATTCCCGAGCGGCTGGACCTGATCATCGACAAGATGATGGCCAAGGACCCGAAACACCGTTACGGCGACTGTGCCGAAGTGATTCGCGACCTGCTTAGCCTGGACGTCACTTCGGATGCCTTGACGTTTCTTGATGGAGCAGTTCCGACTGGCGTAGGCCGTTCTGTAAGCCCCAGCATGGCCAGCGTTGCCAGCACCAGTCCGATGTCTCTGGCCAGCACGGGTGGCCTGAATTCTCGTGTGGATGCCAAGCTTTCCGAATCCAAAAAGGCTTCCAGAACCTGGTACGTGCAGTTTGAAGACGTGAAGAACAAAACCGTCGTCGAAAAACTTTCGACAGGTCGAGTGTTAAAGATGATCAAGGCAGGCCTCCTGACCGCGAAAGCGCGAGCAAAAGCGTCTGCTGATGGAGCGTACCTGCCTTTGGTGCAGTACCCGGAATTCAAAGATGCAATTGAAGAATCGCTTAGCCGCCAAACCAACCAGGCCAAGAAGTCAGACTTAAAGAGCCTGTATCAGGAAGTTGAGCGAGACCAAAAACGCCACAACCGCTGGCGCTGGATCACCGGAAAATTCCGAGGCGCGGTTGGTGCTGTTTCGCTGATTATCTATCTGGCTCTCATAGGGGTCGTCATTTGGCTGGCGGTAACATTTGGCGGTCAGCTGTTCAGCTATCTGGGCCAAAAGGTCATGGAAATGCTGAACAAGTAATCACGCAGTACGGCGTTGCCTCAGCGTTTTTTGGCTGACTTCCGGCGACGTCCCTTTTTGGCAAACCCGGGAGCCGTGCTGCCGGCATCTTCCGGCACAGGTTGCCCCATCTTTTGCTTCAATTGATGGATGCGGTCTCGCAATTGAGCCGCTCGTTCAAAGTCCAGCTTCTCAGCAGCATCCAGCATTTCCACTTCCAGTTCGCGAATGAACTCGGTCGTCACGAACTCTTCTTCCGACTTCATGCCGACAGTTTCGCGTTCCACTTTTCGAGCGTTGATTTCTTCTTCAATGCCCTTGCGGATCGCCTTGCGAATTGTTTCCGGTGTAATACCGTGTTCTTCGTTGTAAGCCAGCTGAATTTTTCGGCGACGATTGGTTTCGTCCATCGCTCGCTGCATGCTGTTGGTAACCGTGTCGGCGTACAACAGCACTTCCGCGTTCACGTTTCTGGCAGACCGACCGATCGTCTGAATCAAGCTGGTTTCGCTGCGAAGAAAACCTTCCTTGTCGGCATCAAGAATCGCCACCAAAGAAACTTCCGGCAGGTCCAGGCCTTCTCTCAGCAGATTGACTCCCACAACCGCGTCAAAAACGCCTTCGCGCAGCTCTCGCAAAACTTCCACGCGTTCCATAGCATCCAGTTCTGAATGCAGCCACTGGCAACGGATGCCTTCTTCTTTCATATAGGTCGTCAGGTCTTCCGCCAGACGCTTGGTTAATGTGGTGACCAGCGTGCGTTCTCCGGTGGCTGTTCTAGCTCGAATGGCGTCCAGTAAATGAGGCACCTGGCCTCGTGCTGGAACAACGTGAATGACGGGGTCCACCAGTCCGGTCGGCCGAATCACCTGTTCAACAACTTCGCCTTCCGTTTGTTCCAGTTCCCAATTGGCGGGAGTTGCCGAAACCAACACCATGCTTTTCGGCTTGCCGCTCCATTCGTCAAATGTCAGCGGGCGGTTGTCCATCGCCATGGGAACTCGGAAACCGTGTTCCACCAATGTTGTTTTGCGAGCCTTGTCGCCCGCATGCATGGCTCTGATTTGTGGAATGGTGACGTGCGACTCGTCCACGATCATCAGAAAATCATCAGGAAAGAAGTCGTACAGCGTGTAGGGAGGCTCGCCGGGCTTGCGTCCCGCAAGTGCTCGACTGTAGTTTTCGATTCCCGGACAAAAGCCCGTTTCTTTCATCAGTTCCATGTCATAACGCGTGCGAGCCGCCAGTCGCTGAGCTTCCAGAAGTTTGCCTTCTTTGCGAAACACTTCCAGCTGAGTATCCAGTTCTTCTCTAATCTCATCCAACGCAGCGGTAATTCGACTTTGCGGAAGTACAAAATGCTTCGCCGGATAGATGTAGATATCCTGCAGCGATTGAGATTCCTTGCCGCTGACCGGATCGATGATGCACAGTTTTTCGACTTCGTCGCCCCACAATTCAATGCGATAAGCGAACTCTTCGTAAGCAGGCCAGACTTCGATCACATCGCCACGCACTCGAAACCTGGCTCGCCCGGGATCGTAGTCGTTGCGGTCGTACTGAATGTCGATCAATCGCAGCAGCAACGCGTCTCGATCGATCTGCTGCCCCACGTGCAGCGGAATCATCATTTCCAGATAGTCTTTGGGTGACCCCAAACCGTAAATGCAACTGACGGTGGATACAACAATCACATCGTTGCGGCTCACCAATGCGCTGGTGGCCAGAAGGCGCAGGCGATCAATCTCTTCATTGATCGACGCATCTTTTTCGATGTAAATATCGCGTTGAGGAATGTAGGCTTCTGGCTGATAGTAGTCGTAATAACTTACAAAGTACGACACAGCGTTGTTGGGAAAGAACTCGCGAAATTCCGAATACAGCTGAGCCGCCAGAGTTTTGTTGTGTGACAAAACCAGCGTTGGCTTTTGAATTTGCTGAATCACGTTCGCCATGGTGAACGTCTTGCCGGATCCCGTCACTCCCAGCAGCACCTGAGCCTTTTTGCCTTCATTGATGCCTCGCACAAGCGACTTGATCGCCGCAGGCTGATCTCCTGCAGGAGCGAACTCACTGTGAATATCAAACTGCTGGCTGGCTGACTTTTCCATGAGGAGAATAACTGTCTCAAAGCTGGTTGCGTGGGACAAAGCAGCGTAGGGCCGGTTCCTACCGGCCGGTACTATTAACACCGACCGTTGCCATCAACAGCGGCCGGTAGGAACCGGCCCTGTTGTTTTGGACGTCGCAAAAAAACGGGGGACTTCCGTCCCCCGTTGGTGTGTTACTTCAAAAACTGCAGCAGTCGATTCTAGTAAACGCCGACTGTCGTTGTCTTCGCAAACACGTGATACGGACGAACTCCGCTGACGCCGTCCCAAGGGTACTTTTCGTGCGGAGCTTCTCGTTCGCCTTCGTCGCGTTCAAGAAAACCGGGTACGAACAGTTCTTTGGTCAGCGTATACAGTTTCACTCGACCAGTGGCGTTGTAATCAACCAGTTTCGTGTGATCGTCGAATTCCACAACTTCCACAACGGCTCGCGGTTGAGGAGCGTAGTACGTTACCTTGTACTCATCAGCCGGATCAAACGGCTTACCGCAGGCCAGGCCCATCAACGTGTTTCCGTACGTCGGTGTCATGTAGACGTTTGGCCCCAGCAATTCTTCGCAGGCGAATCGGTTCCACTGTTGAGTGAATTCCGTACCGCCACAGAAGATGCCCTTGATGCCTGCTTCTTCGATGCTGCTGCCGTCGTCCATCAGTCTCATGGCTAACGCTTCCAGCAACTTGGGAGTCGTGAACATACACTGAATGTCGTTGTTGGCGCTCAGGATGGTAATGGCCTGATCGATAACGTGAGCACTGTATTCTTTGGCTTCTTCGATTTTGCCCTTCTTCAGAAGCTTCACAACCCAGCGCGGGTCCAGGTCGACGCAGAAACTGATTCCGCCTCGATGCTGAGCCAGATGTTCAACGGCGAGTCGAAGTCTGCGTGGGCCAGATGGTCCCAACATCAGCCAGTTGGCCCCTTTGGGAAAATATTCGTCAGGCAGTGTGTCGCTGAACATTTCATAGTCTGTCCAGTGATCTTCCACCACCACTCGCGACTTCGGAATGCCCGTTGTTCCGCCGGTTTCGAAAACGTAGATCGGCTTGTCCTGATAAGGCTTGGGAACCCAGCGACGCATTGGGCCGCCACGCAACCAGTCGTCTTCGAACAGTGGGAACTTCTTCAGATCTTCGAAGCAGTTCACTTCGGTCAACGGATCGAAGTCGAACTCTTTCTTCTTTTCCAGCCAGAAATCACTTCCGGTGTCGTCTCCAAAATGCCACTGCACAATCTCACGAGTGTGCTGGTCGAGTTCTTCTTTTCGCTTCTGCGCTGCTTCGGCAACACTGCTCACTATACGATTCCTCATTCTAGAGAAGACAAAAGGCCAGGAGAGATTATTGACTGGCGTGCCAGACTGCCGAAACAGTTGGCACAATTCTGGCTGGAGAGTTACGCAGCCTAGCCGCGTCAGACAGCATCGTAGAGCCCGGAGGCAGGTTTTCAAACCGCTGCCCGCCCTGTCAAACCACAATTTCTCAACCCCCGCCCGACGTTCTCAACACGACTATTGTGCTGGTACTGCCTGATTTTATTGCAAATAGTCCGTAACAGACTGCTGCTGATGCGGCAATTTGCGATAATCAAGGGGTTGGCAGCGCCGTTTAAAGCGGCAAACATCGCAATTTTGGAAATGTTAGTAACGGATTAACTTCAATGAAACGAATCGGAATTCTGACGGCCGGCGGCGACACCCCAGCACTAAACGCCACTATTTATGGAGCCGTTGAGCGTGCCAATTCCATGGGAATCGAAGTCTTTGCCATTCTGCGAGGATACGCTGGACTGCTTTCTGAACAAGTGCCCCACGTTCACCTGAACCCGCTGTGCTCAACAATTCCGGAACTCGACCCGTGTATGGGAGGAACCTTGATCGGTTCGTCCAGAACATACATCGAAGCTGGTTCGCCCGAAATGGATCAATGCCAACGCAACTTCGAACGCATGAAGCTGGACGGCCTGATTTGCATCGGCGGTGACGGCACAATTAACGGCATGCAGCCATTGGCCGAATTTACCCAATGCGTGCTGGCACCTAAGACGATCGACAACGATCTGGGGCTGAACTATCTGGATGAAGCTAATACGTGGATTCGATCAGCCGCTGACAACAAAGAAGGCTTCGAGTACTCGCAGGTGATGCCGAACAAACGCATTGACCTGGAAGACATGGTCAATTACGCCACGCCAGGCTATGCAACCGCCGTTTTTGTGGTTGCTCAGTGTGCTCAGCGACTTCGCACAACGGCGGAAAGTCATCGGCGAGTCGGCATTGTGGAAGTGATGGGCCGACAATCCGGCTATATCGCATTGGGGGCCGCCTATGCTCAGCCCGACCTGATTCTGATTCCGGAAGTGGCGGTGGACTTCGACAAGCTGGAAGAACGAGTTCGCCAGATTTACGAACGTCAACACAACGTGGTGATTGTTATCGGCGAAGGCTGCAAAACGGCAGACGGCAATGAACTGGGAGCGTCATCGCCCACTTACGATCCGGCTGGTAATATTCGCTACAGCGGAGCGGCTGACGCGTTGCAGAAAATTCTGATGGAACGTATCGAACCTTCATTCTTCAGCAACGTTCGCACGCACGAACCAGCGGACTCCGCATTCTTCACGCGAAAAATCGGCCACACCCAACGTGGCGGGCGACCGATTCAATTCGACCGCTTCCACGCTTCGCAACTTGGCGGCAAAGCCGTCGACCTGCTGGCGACCGGAGCCAACAATTCCATTGCCACGTTGCAGTACAGCCCGACGCGTGGATTTGAAGTAGATTCTATTTCGGCGAACAAACTGCGAGATCAATGGGGAGAAATTCACCCTCGCTGCGTGCATTCGACAATGTACGACGAAGAAAGAATGCAGCCGTCCGTGTTTGGCGAAGACTATTTACGGACAATCTTCACCAATGCCATTGGCTGGGACGACGTCGAATTTTTGCGAGCCGAATTATTCAGCCCCGGCAACCTCGCCATTCGCTATCAAAGTGTGAATGCCGACATCCGCAAACGCACTCGACTGCTGTAATACGCCCTGCCGCTAGTGGTCTGGGACAGTTAAACATGAGGGTTGCCGATTCGGATTCACCCCTTCGCTACCGAACCATTCACGCTTGCCAACCCTGAAATTAAGGTATCACAGTCCACGAGACTTGCACTGCCGCTTGCTATTTGCGAGCCGGAATCAGGGGCAGACTTGCGTCAAATTCCGGGTTAGCGACGGGCATTTTTGCGTTCATGCTCATCTGCCATTCGCGAAGCTTGTTTTTCAGCTCTGTGGTCTTTTCAATATTGGTCGAACTCAGGTCTTGGGTTTCGCCGAGGTCTTCGGCCAGATTGTACAGTTCTGTTTTTTCGAATTCGTACAGCTCGATCAGCTTCCAATCGCCGTCTCGAATCGCCGCGCCGGGGGTCCACGTGGATCCGTGATAGTGTGGATAGTGCCA
Organism: uncultured Planctomycetaceae bacterium; assembly: GCA_937916515.1. Lineage (GTDB taxonomy): Bacteria > Planctomycetota > Planctomycetia > Planctomycetales > Planctomycetaceae > Fuerstiella. The sequence goes on from CALFSX010000207.1 coordinate 35,288, forward strand.
GCACAATGGAGCGTGATCGAGTGTCGCTTCGCCGTTCAGCAAGGGTACCAGGCTTGTTCCGTCGACATGCAGTTCCGGCTGCAGAGGCAACCCCGCAAGATCCAGAATGGTTGGGAAAAAGTCGGTGCTGATCACCGCAACGTCCGTTGTCGAACCAGCCTTGGTTTTGCCGGGAGCTCGCACAATCATTGGTTCGCGAATTCCGCCTTCGTAAAGCCAGCCTTTTCCTGAACGCAAAGGAAGATTGCTGGTTGGCCCCGGCTTGCGGGCTGTACACAGGCCACCATTATCTGAAAAGAAGATGACGACGGTGTTGTCCGTTAAGTTCAGTTCTTCAAGACGATTCAGAATTGTGCCGACGCTGCTGTCCACCGCCGAAAGCATCGAAGCGATTTCCGGATTGTCCTGCCTTGCCCTGGATTCACCTCGAAATTCCACAATGGGTGGCACCTTTGTATTGCCGAACGTGTCTTTTGCCTTGGTTCGGAAATGTTCGATGCGTTTGTTGTAAGGTTGAATTGGCGTGTGCACGTTGTAGTACGACAGGTACAGCAGAAACGGTTCCGATTGAGTGCGGGTTTCCAAAAAGTTGATGGATTCGTCTGTCAGTCGTTCTGTCAGATATTCGCCGTCTTCTTTGTCAGGAAGTTGAGGATTTTTAAACGGAGAGTAGTAGCCTCCCGGAGGCGAACCTTTTTCGTGGCCACCAAAGTTGAAGTCGAACCCTTGATCTGTGGGCAGAAATCCGTCACCTCCCAGATGCCATTTGCCGGCAAAGAAGGTTCTGTAGCCATTGTTTTTCAACACTTCGGCAATCGTCACTTCTTCCAAAGCAAGTTCACTGCGATCGTCGACGTGCAGGAATCTGGGGTTGCTGGAGGCCTTTGCGGTGGCTCCCGGAATCCAGTCTGTAATGTCAACTCGCACGGGATGTCGCCCCGTCATAATGCTGGCTCTTGTGGGTGAACACACGGGGCAGGCAGCGTATCCACTGGTGAACTTCATGCCGGATGCTGCCAGAGCGTCAATGTGAGGCGTTTCGTTAAACGTGCTTCCAAAACAACCGACATCGGCCCAGCCAAGATCGTCTACAAGGAAGAACACAAAATTCGGACGCGGCGTTTCGTCTGCCTGCAAAGAAGGCAACGATGTAACGATCCCCAGGCAGGCCAGAAGTAATGTAAAAATGCGAGTAACGAAAAATCTCATGGCTGGTCCAAACAATTGGGGCGTATTCTGGTTATGCATTCAGGAACCCGGCCGACTTAAAGAACATCTTCGAATGCGAAGAGCAATTTATCCGTCGATGCGCTGAACAGATCGCTCAAAGGGGGATCTTCCAGGCAGCCAATGGGGCTGGTACTGAACGCATAGTTTGGTACCGCAATCAGCCGAAGTCCAACCCGCATGGCGATTGAGCGGGCTTGACGAACAAAATGAGTGCACACCTGCCCTCCAAAGTTCGCCTGTCTACCATGATCAACGCAGTTCAGGTGGCGATGTGATCCGGTTTACGTCGATTCTGGCGTCATAGACTTGCAGGCTTGAAAGCTAGCGGATGTAGCGACAGCTTCAGGGTTGTCTCCCGTTTGTCAGCCACATGGACAACCGTGAATCTGCGATCGGGCAGATTCAGGCACAACGGTTGTTTCGATTTCAGCGATGAACTGATGTTGTAACTGCATGGCATGTCGCAAAAGCGTGGGACAACCACGTAAGCTGGGTTAGAACCAGGCTGGTTCACGTCAATTCTTCAGTCGGTGAACCTCGTCCCTGTGCTGCAAAATTCGACTGTTACAGGATTTTATGGTTTCGCCTACACTAGGGTGGGCTGATATCGCCCAATACAAGGCCTGCGTTACCAGCTGAACTGGAATATTAATTATGCGACGTAGTACCAGAAGATCAAACACGCCCGCTGCCATTGTCCGCGTGACTGAAACTCTGGAAACGCGATCTTTGCTGACGGCCATCAGCCCCGTTATTCAGATTGATAATGTTGCTCCGGAATTTCTGGGAGAACTGAATAGCGAAGCCGTGTTGTACGTCGAAGACAGCGGCACAACCCGGCTGTATTCCAGCGATGGAACTCAAGCTGGCACAAACCTGATCGCCACAATCAACGGTGTGGTTGACAAGGGTGTCGCAGCGGAGCTTGTGTCTGGCAACCTGTACTTCGCCGCCACGGGTCTTGATGGTACTGAACTCTGGAAGACCGACGGAAAGTCTGGCGGCACATTCCAGCTGGTCGATCTGAACCCCGGCACAGCAAATTCATCACCGAACGAACTGACATCATACAACGGACTTCTTTACTTTGCGGCAACTACCGTTAGTGAAGGCCGAGAGCTTTATCGTACCGACGGCACTGCGGCGGGCACTCAGTTGGCTGAAGGTTCATTGGCTGGCACTGATGGTCTGAGCCCGAAAGAGTTATTCGTCTATGACAACGTGCTGTTCTACAGCTCAACGTCAACTCTCGACTTATATCGCTCGGATGGCACCGTGTCCGGCACTTCTCTGTTTGTGGAAGGAACCTGGCCCGCTCTGCCGGAAGGCGATCGTTACACCGATGTGGGCTCGTACGTTGTGGGAGCAGTGAATGGTCGATTAATCGTGCAACGCGTGAGTGGAAGTCAGTATTCTCAAGTACGTGATCTGTTATCGTATGAATCTGCTTCAGACACTTCGCCCGATGTCCTTGTGCGTTTGTATTCCAACGGTAACTATCAGTACGTGTTTGTCCATTTTGCAAATTCTGCAGAACGGCTGGTCTTGCAGGCCACGTTGCATTATACCTATCAAACAAGACAGTGGCCTCTGAACGCCATCTGGGAATCCGACGGAACCCATGCCGGTACGGTGATGGGGGGGATTTACAGTACACCAACGAAACAGACTAACGCTCGTATGCCCGGCGCGTTTCGTAACAACACGATGTTCACAACTCTGGCGAACGAAGAGTTGACGGACGCAGTGCTTCCTGACAATTTCTATTACGGTGTTCCAGCAAGTGTCGGGGCTGTCGCAACGGGTGACAAGACGTATCTGATAGACGAGTCCGCTGGCGTCTATACAATTCGAGCGGTCAACGACACAAATTTCGCTCTTGACCTGGTATATACTTCCAGCACCGCCATCAGTGAACCTGTGGTGATTTTTGGGGAATTGTACTTCAAAGCCCACGACGGCAGCGGCACGGCTTTATGGAAGGTTGATGAAAACGCTCAACTTGACACTGGGCCAACGATCACTTCGCCAGCTGCAGCAAGTCAGCATACCGGGCACAACGTGCAACTGACGTGGAATGCTGTGACCGGCGCTGCGAATTACGATGTGCGAGTCACTTCGTTAATTGGCGGCGCAGAAACACTAATCGCGTCCGTGGATGCAACTACCTCCACCACCGTTACTGTGGGAATCGATCCCGGTGACATTACCGTCTCCGTGCGAGCCCGAATGACAGATGACAGCGTGACCGACTGGAGTCGCGTTCAGTTTACCAACAGCGTGCTATCTCCCACGGTGCTTAGTCTTGGAGGGCTGGCTCCCGGAAGTCAGGTGGCCGAAGCGAATCCTCTGATCGAATGGTCGGCGGTGGAAGGTGCCATCAGCTATGAGGTGTGGATTGCTCAGGATGGTGACTATTTTGTCTCCGGCATCTCAACCGGAACCAGCATTCGCACGTCCGAGCTGCTTCACAACGGAAGCATTGACCCGTTTAGCGACGGTTCGAAGATTCGCATTTGGGTTCGAGCCAACTTTGCCAGCGGCGTGAAATCGGGTTGGTCGGCGAATCGTGATTTCTACAAGGTGTCCGATGGCTTTCACACCCCCGTTAGAGCCGTTTCCATCGGCGATAACGGCGCACTGCCGGAATTTACGTGGTCACCTGCTGCGGTCGCAGGAGCAACGGTCACCAGCCATGAAATTTTCATCAACAAGGTTGGCAATAGAACGACGCCAGTTTATCAACGCAAGGGACTAACCGCAGCAACTCATCAAGTGGAAACGCCGTTGTCCTATGGCAGCTACGAAATCTGGGTTCGAGTTTTCTACTCCGATGGTTCGAAGACTCGCTGGGGCAGGGCGCCACTTGAATACGGATACGCAGTGCCAGTGCCTCAACTCCAGGCTGGCAACTACAATTCAGCTTCAAAGCAACTCACCGTTACCTGGGATTCGACGGATTCCAGCCTGACCTACGATCTGTATGTAGCTCCAGGAAATAACGTGTCCGCGTTTGTTGTTTACGAACGCAACCTGACAAGTACCACATTCACGATGACCACGGCGGATGTACTGGTCGGCAATCATCGTATCTGGGTGCGAGCAAAGGATGCGGTTGCCGGGTATTCAATCTGGTCGCCATCTGACGAACTGGTCTTCAACACCGACGGCACTGGAATTACGGTCACGTTCAACGACGGCGACAACGATACGACTCCCGCATTTGAATGGGCGGCAGTTCAGGACGCCGTGAATTATGAAATCACTGTCGAGCGACCGTCAGGAAATCCGTACACGCTGGTGCTGCAGGAAACGTATCACGAGGTTACGGAAATTTTGAGTGCCGGCCAGTACACCGTTTCAGTGAAAGCTATTTTTCAGGACACATCCACCACGCCCGTTGGGAGCCCCACCGTGTTTACGGTTCAGGATAATTTCCCTAATCAATCTCCCGTTTCGACTGTCGCGAACAACGTGGCCCAATGGGATGTCGTTGACAGGGCCACCCGCTATGAACTCTGGGTCAACGAAGTGGATTCCAACGGCAGGACGATTCTTGCCAGAGCCTACCACAACACAAATATTCAGGGCACGCTAAGCCAGGATCTATCCCTGCCATCAGGAATTTACCGAGCGTGGTTAAGAGCATTTTCCAGCACCAGCACAGCCTCGTCTCACTGGTCTGCAGCTGTGAACTTCACGGTCGCACTAAACGATGCTGAAACACGCAAAGGTGAGTCTGACCTGACACAGCTTGGTCAGGTTCTGCTGACCAGGCTGCAGCAGTTGCAAACCACCGAGTCTGGTGAAGTTTCCGCAGCCGCAATCAAGGAATTTTCAAACCACAAGAATATTGCCGCTCTTCCGACTTCACACCAGTTGCCTGATGCGCATCCACAGCAGCCGCAGCCAGACCTGACGAAGACATCGGAAAAACCAGACCTGGCCCAGCTGGATCTGGTCTTCGATCAGAATGTATTGGCTGAGTTGCTTTAGGCAGCACATTGGGCCGCACGTCTTGCCGTTCAGGCCAGACTATCGATCTGCAACTTCAAACCGCAAATTGGACGCTGCTCGCAGGGAATTTGCCGTTTGTGGACCGCTGCGGCAGAGGCTCCCTCCGCCCCTCGTAATTCTCCTGTTGTTTTAGATGTCCCGAACGGTGATATTTGCGGTGGTGGATGCCGTTCGTTACTTTGTCTGGCACATAGATCGGCCCACCATTCTTGCTGGATAACAGATGATAAGTAAAACGTTCTGCTGGATTACCGTTACGGGATTGCTGATGTCATGTCCCGCGCCAGTATTCGCGCAGCAATCATCGCCCATTGAGCCGAACTCGACTGCAGCGGAGCGTGCTGCCGTTCAAAGAGATCGTGAGGCAACTAACGGGCAACAGCCAGCTACCACCCCGCCGAACATTCTACTGCTGTTCGCAGACGACCTTGGTTATGAAGCACTGGGGTGTTATGGCGGTGAAGACTACAAAACTCCCCGGCTTGATCGATTGGCGAGTCAGGGAATGCGATTCCGTCGCGCGTATACCAGCCCGGTTTGCACGCCCTCGCGGATGAGTCTCTACACTGGCACATATGTGTCGCGGCATGGCTATTACAATGTACTTCCGGTGCATCTCGGAACAAAACAATCCGTCGACTTCAAGCAGCGGTGCCGAACATTCCCGCAGCTGCTAAGTCAGGCAGACTATCTAACGTCGGTCACCGGTAAGTGGCAGTTGGCGACACTGGAATACCATCCAAAGCATTGCCTGGATGCTGGGTTTCAATCATGGTGCGTCTGGCAAATCTGGCGAAATGGTGCCAAGACGACTCGTTACTGGGAGCCTTGTTTTAACCATGATGGGGTCATACGCAACGACATCGCAGACCGCTTTGGGCCTGACGTGCTGGCGGAGTATGTTGTTCAGCAGATGAAAGCCGCCATCGCCGCGCAGCGCCCTTTTTACATTCAACACAATATGCTGCTGCCGCATTGGCCGATCAGTCAAACTCCTGACGATCGAAAGCGTGGTCAGCAGGCATCCCTGGGAAGTATGGTGCAATATCTCGATCAGCTGTGCGGCCGCATTCTGGACGAAGTTGATCAACTCGGAATTGCCGATCAGACAGTCGTGATCTTTATGGGAGACAACGGCACCGATGAAAAACAACCGCGTTCGACGAAAGCTGGCCCGGTCAGTGGCGGCAAGTCCAACTTTAACGACGCAGGCACACATATCCCGTTGCTTGTGCGATATCCCGGCGTTGTCAAGGCCGGCACCGTGGCTGATGATCTGGTTGATATGACGGATCTGTTTCCGACCATCTGCGAGCTCGCGGGTGTCGAATTGACGGAGAACCTGCAGCTTGATGGCATTTCGTTCGCAAGCAGATTGCATGGCGAACCCCCTGCCGTTCAACGTGCCTGGGTGAGCGGTGGGTACCAGGACAAGCTAACGCTGTTCGATGGTAGCTGGCGGATCACCACAGGCTCGAAGAACATTGTCGATGCCCGACAGCTCCCGATTGAGCGTGTGGTTCAGGAGGTTCCCACGGGCAGCGAAAACGAAGTTCAGCGACTGCGTGATGCTGCGGCGAAACTAAGGCAGGCGAAGTGACGTAGGCCCAATCAATCGTGCTACGCTTGCCGGAACGGCACGAACCCTGACTGGATTGACCTGTTCACCGAATGCTTAAATGCTACGGCGAAAGCACGCGTTGCTCCGGCACCTCAACAAGTGGCTGCGTCGGCGAATCCGCGCGTGCTACTGGAAAAGTTGGTGACTGGCGAAGACAAGAATTCGCAAGCTGCGTGAACTTGGCATCAGTCGAGACGAAGCGTTGAACCACAGCTACAGTCGCAAAGGCCCGTGGCGAATGTCGTCAAGCCGAGCGATTCAGATGGCACTGCCCTTCGAGTGGTTGACTGCCCGAGGACTGTTAAGTCTGAAAGATCTCTGGAACCAGTTGCCTCCGGTAAACCCGTGGGGCATCCACCCTGCCGTGGCGAATTGATCGTAGTGCAGGGTTTTGCGTAAAGCGAGTGAGCGGACAGGCGGGGCAATATCGGGCAGTCACGTCAGGCACGGAAAGCGTCTTCCCGCGAACTAAACCTTGCCCAGTTTTTGCAAACCACCAGAGCCCCCCCCCCTGATTGACAGCACATCCTATTCATTGTTTTCAGGCTGGATGGCCCACGCCATCCAGCCCACGCCATCCAAATCTTGCGGCGGCGAAATGAAGCTGGTGAAGATTGTGCTGAACAACGGCCGAGTTCTGTGGAGCCATCGCCAGCCGTTTTTGGACAGCGGATGATGAACATCATGGCCAGCCAACTCAACATTTTTGAACGCCTGCCTGGCAGCGGACGAAGACGGTGCGCGCCGAGTTCGCGGATCCGCGAAATCACATCGTTGCTGATCAAAAACCCGAGGCCGTGCGACCAGTTTGACGCCGTGCGAGTCTGTTGCGAGCGTTCGATCTGTTCTCGGCCGCGTTGTTTGGTGTGTGCGCCGACCAGACCGCGAGTGATTCCGATCGTCACGAATGACTTCAGCCGAGTGTCTTTGATGACCGTCACAAGCGGCGTCGAAATGAAAAACCCAAACAGCAAAAAAGCGAAAGAACATGCTGTTGAAGTTCGCTCAAGCCAGCAGTCCGGGCTTCTTGAACAAAGGCGTGGGAGCTTCGGCTGATCTCGCTCTACCGCGAAGCCTCGCCGAACGATCCACCTCAACTCTATTCCCACCCAACATCCGCGTCAGGCGAAGTCAAAGCCTCACGTGTTGTGTTATGCATGACTTGCGGCAAGACCGCGAACGCCCTTCGACAGTATATCAAGCCCTACGGCGATCACTTTCCGTCTCCAAACTTGATCTGCCGGACAGAAGCACTCCAGTAATTCTTGCTTCGCATTCCGGAATGCCTGACTCGTTTTCGCACCAAAGTGGTGAGCCCTGTTCTCAGCTCGGATTGATGCCAAAACGCGGACTGGACCGTAGGTGCCAAACTCCGCTGTGACGAAACGGTAATCACGGTCAGAGAATTGATCTTGGAGCCATTCTCCCATCGGTCCAGACGCTCTGTATGCTGTTCCACCACTTACGTCCGTGGCTTCGACAAGATCCTGACCAAAAACACGCTCGTACCATTGGCATTCGTCTGACCCGGTGAGCTCAGCCAACAGCAACTTGTAAGAACCATAAGCTCCGAGGCCGCTGTGAAAGTCGACATGGAGCACTCGCTTTGCCGGACCAATCCAGTCCGCTGTGTTCTCCTTAATGACCTGGAACGCTTGTGAGGGGCCGGACCCACCAAAAAAGATTCCGCGGGGATAATTGTATTGGCCCCGTGCGACACATTGTTTTAACGCGCTCATCCCGTACCGAGCGATGTTCCATATCGCCTTAACACGGAACGGCTCGAATCTCGAGGGTGGCGTTGCGGGATTAAGGAACCCGTTCAGTCGATCGTAGCCCGCTGGGGCGCCGGTGTATTGGGAGTCATCGGAAAGGAAGTTCCGATTGAGATCAACGTTCTTCACGTTGAATCTTCTGATTCGGGAGAATCCAAATGGGTTGACTCCGTGGATAAAGACCCAGCGAACGTCACTCGCGATGTCGCCTCGGAGTTCATCGAGTTGGGCGAGTTGAATTGCTGAACCCAGGAAACCCTCAACTCCGTGAACCCCCGAGGAAGTCACCAGCGTTGGAGCGTCTTCAGGCCCTAAAACTGCAACGTCGATGGTAAAGTCTTCTCCTTCTGCGCCATCCTCGATGTGCAGAGGGTAACTGCTCATTCGAGCACCGACCGCCCTTGAGGCCTGAACGAATCGGCGTCTCGCATCTTCGTATGTGGATGAAAAAGGCGATTCAGTCAACGATTTGCCTCATGCCTAACGATTGCGGTAACGGGGCCGCGGCCAAGAACCTATGATTTCAAAACCCACGTCATCGGCGGCTCCCGTTCACCACATGGTTATCTGGCTAGTTCATCCACCACATCATGAAGTCAACCACGTTACCGTCGCGAACAATTGCAAATCCGTTTTCGCCTCCGAGTTGCTCCCAGTCCTTCTCTGGCGTGGTGTAAAACCAGAGCTGATCTGATTGGTTCGCATTGTCATTGTACCAAGTGTCAATCGCGGCAACCATGCTTAAGTCGTCCGGTGAGTCAGCATAAATAATCTGATGAGCCTCTACGAGGGTCAGCGGGCGATCGAGCCATGACGCGATTTCGTTGAGGCGAGCAGCCGGAACGCTAGGTGCGTCGTCGGAATACCGAACGACACGCTGACGCCAAGCGGCCACTGCAAGAATCGAAAACATTGCCGCCCCGAAAGAAAGCATGACGGTCGTCGACGGTTGAGATCTGTCGGGTGGAGCAACGAGATCAGGGAGCAGGGGCGAGATGTTAAAGACGAGAAGAATGATGTACAGGCAGGCCAGAACGGTAGCACCCCAGTGGGAGTACCTGAGAACAAGGTCAATGGTCGATAGGAGCAAACGAAACAGCATGAGCGCGACTCATTGCATTGTCTTTGCCAAATAACGGGGTGTTAACGCGAATGTCGGTAGATGCAGTCCATTCTGTTCGAGTGGGCCGACAGTCGTGTTCAACACCTGGTTATGCGGCTTTTGATGGTTTGATGGAGTGCTGAGCTTGTGTTGATTAGCAGAGCGGAGCGAACTGGTCGACACAAGCTCAGCAGTCAAGTTAGACAGGGAAGTGGAAGAATGAATGACGTAGGTGCAATTGGTGGTAAACGGAAGTTGTGGCGGTTGCAGGCAAGGCGGGAGTACGTCGAGCGGTTGACGGAACTGGCTACGACATATGGAATGGCGAGGTCTCAGTTGGTCGATGTGGTACTAAGGCAGTTCTTTAGTGACTGTGCGGCAGGGCGTGCGGTGGTTTTGTCGCCTGTTGGTCTTCCTGAGGCAGAGCTGCGTGAAACGGGTTCGAGTATTACAGGGGGTTCTGTTGGCAGTCAGTCATTTGGGTGGGTGGAATGACGGGGAATTTACTGCAGTTTGGGGTGTGGTTCAAATCCCTGCCTCTCCGGTCGTGGGCTTCCGTCGCTGTCGTGTCGGTCGCTCGCCGATTGGCGACCGATCGCAGCTACGGATCCCCGCGTCCGGGGTCGTGGGCTTTTGTTGTGAGGAGAGGGAGTGGGCTTTAACCCCTGTGCGAGTATCACAGGGGTTTCTATTGGCAGTGAAGTGGAAGTGTTTGAGCGGGAGCGAGTATTACAGGGGGTTCTGTTGGCAGTGGAAGTGGTGGCGTTTCTTGACGTGGTGTCAGAAAGGGCTTGACCGTCCGCGATGAATAGACGATGTAGAGACTAGTGCCGGATAACGACCGTGATCACCGAGCCGGGACGAGCGATCCTCCATTTCTAAACCACGCGCAAGACCGGCTTCGCGTGCATCACATTGTTATCCATCAATACCCTGGAATCGGTCGCTCAAGTGGCACTTGAAGTGTGTGCAATTTACCATCCCGGCTGGAAATATACTGCGCTGCTTTTAGTGGACCAGTTGTTGAGAAAGCTGGTATCCAGATCAGAAGGTCTCTTCCAGCGTGGTCGTCGACATCTTGCCAAGAAATATAAGCGGGTTTTACAAACGTCCAATTATCATCACTAAATTTCGACGCAATATTAGTGGAATCACCACCAGATGAGACAATAATCTCTGCGTCGCCATCATCTCCATTGCCCAGAGAGATGGATCGCGTTTCGATCATGACGTGACGTTTCCCAATGTCAAATTCATGAGTGCCGTCATATTGCAAGCCTGCTGGCACCCGTTGATATGCCATCAATAGCTGACGGGCTCCGGCAATTGCTACAATCGCAAGAGCGAAAAGCACAGTAAATAACATTATCTGTTTTCGACTCAAGCTGCCGCCCAATACAAGAGTTCGCCGTTGATGGATAACGTTTTGCATCAGCCGGTTGCGACGATCCATGCTCAATGTAAAAACGCGCCGTTCGCAACGCGGCTGCATGCTGTTGTTACCCGCTTCTATGTTCAGGTTCCACCATCGGGGTAGGTTGAATATGTGTGCGAACGAACAGCTTCCTGAAAGTCCAATCGCCACCGAACAAGAGACCATAGAGCACTGTGTACCAAATTGCGGTCAATGGAATCCCAGTTATGGGGGCGAACGTGCGTCCCGTGTCGTTTCCTTGGTTTAGTATCGCGCGGTCGGCCGCGCTTGTGCGTTCGACTCCGTCGATTCTTCCGTTGCGATTCAGATCAAACGCCTTCATTGTCGATCGATCAGTTGCGTCGGCCGCCACAACAAAAGCGATGACCAACACGTAGCCGCACACCATCGTCCATAAGATCGCGGGCATGCGAATTGCACGTTCGGTGCAGCACCTCACGCCGACATACGCAAATATCGGCAAGGTGTACCAGACGAAAATTAACAGCATCGGTAACAGCATCGGTAACATCTACACTCTCTCGGATAACGAATGGCCATCACCGGGCACGAGCGGAAAGGCAACCATTGCCAAAACGCGCTTTCGAGTGCTCCGTGTGCATGGCATTGGTACGCCAGTCATGGCGTATGACTTGTGGGGTGCAAGTCCCCTGTACGAGAA